>NZ_JAVTJF010000010.1:0-201026 GCF_031843905.1 Aeromicrobium sp. WCS2018Hpa-31
CCCCCCCCCCCCCCCCCCCCCCCCCCCCCCCACCCCACCACCTGCCACCACCACGATCAGGGAAGAGACCACGCACATGGCCATTGCTGCCGCAGACGTGAAGAAGCTCCGCGACGCCACGGGCGCCGGGATGATGGACGCCAAGAAGGCCCTCACCGAGGCCGACGGCGACTTCGACAAGGCCGTCGAGATCCTGCGGATCTCCGGTGCGGCCAAGGCCGCCAAGCGTGGCGCCGAGCGTGAGGCCTCGTCCGGCCTCGTCGCCAACACCGGCACCGCCATCGTCGAGCTCAACTCCGAGACCGACTTCGTCGCCAAGAACGAGCAGTTCATCGAGCTCGCCGAGCGTCTGGCCACCGCGGCCGACGCCAGCAAGCCCGAGAGCGCCGAGGCCTTCGCCAAGACGACCCTCGACGACGGCAAGACCGTCGAGGAGACCGTCAGCGCCCTCGCCGCCGTCATCGGCGAGAAGATCGAGCTCGGCCGCGTGGCCGCGTTCGACGGCCAGGTCGCCGTCTACCTCCACCGTCGTGCCAGCGACCTCCCGCCGGCCGTCGGCGTGCTCGTCGAGTACACGGGCGACGACCTCGACGCCGCCCGCGGCGCCGCCATGCAGATCGCGGCCATGCGCCCGCGCTACCTCACCCGTGAGGACGTGCCGGCCGACATCGTCGCCAAGGAGCGCGAGATCGCCGAGGCCACGGCCCGCGAGGAGGGCAAGCCCGAGCAGGCGATCGAGAAGATCACCGAGGGTCGCGTCAACGGCTTCTTCAAGGACGTCGTGCTGCTCGACCAGCCGTCCGTCACCGACAACAAGAAGACGGTCAAGGCCGTGCTCGACGCCGCCGGCGTGAGCATCACGCGCTTCGCGCACATCGAGATCGGCGCCTGAGCGCAGGAGTCGACCCACGCACGACCACAGGAAGGACCGGAGCATCGTGAGCATCCATCAGACGAACGGTGACCCGGCCGACCCCCGTGGCGTGCACGGCAGCACGGAGCTGTCGACGGCGGACGCCGGGACCCCAGGTCCCGGCGTCCGTCGCGTGCTGCTGAAGCTGTCCGGCGAGGTCTTCGGTGGCGGAAGCATCGGCATCGACCCCGACGTCGTCAACGCCATCGCCCGCCAGGTCGCCGAGGCCGTCCGCGAGGGCGCCCAGGTGGCGATCGTCGTCGGCGGAGGCAACTTCTTCCGCGGCGCCGAGCTCAGCCAGCGCGGCATGGAGCGGTCCCGCGCCGACTACATCGGCATGCTCGGCACCGTCATGAACAGCCTCGCCCTGCAGGACTTCATCGAGAAGCAGGGCATCGACACCCGGGTGCAGTCGGCCATCACCATGGGGCAGGTCGCCGAGCCGTACATCCCCCGGCGCGCCATCCGGCACCTCGAGAAGGGCCGCGTCGTGATCTTCGGCGCCGGTGCGGGCATGCCCTACTTCAGCACCGACACCGTCTCGGCCCAGCGTGCGCTCGAGATCAAGGCCGACGCGGTGCTCATGAGCAAGAGCGGCGTCGACGGGGTCTACTCCGCCGACCCGCGCACCGACGCATCGGCGCGACGCTTCGAGGAGATCACCTTCGCCGAGGCCCTGCGCCTCGGCCTCAAGGTGGTCGACGCGGCCGCGTTCGCGCTGTGCATGGAGAACGACCTGCCCATGATCGTGTTCGGCATGGAGGGCGAGGGCAACATCGCCCGCGTCCTGCGTGGTGAGAGGATCGGGACGCTGGTCCACGGTGGGACCGGACCACTCAACGGGACGACTACAGGAGACGCATCGTGATCGACCAGACCCTGCGCGAGGCCGGCAGCAAGATGGACAAGGCCGTCGAGCACACCCGCGAGGAGTTCGCCGCGATCCGCACCGGTCGTGCGCACCCGGCGATGTTCGCCCAGATCACGGCCGAGTACTACGGCACCCCCACGCCGTTGCAGCAGCTGGCGGGCTTCCAGGTGCCGGAGCCTCGCACGGTCATCATCAGCCCCTACGACCAGGGCGCGAAGAGTGCGATCGAGAAGGCCATCCGCGAGTCCGACCTCGGCGTCAACCCGTCCGACGACGGCAAGGTGCTGCGCGTGACCCTGCCCGAGCTCACCGAGGAGCGGCGCAAGGAGTACATCAAGCTCGCGCGCTCCAAGGCCGAGGAGGGACGGGTGGCCGTGCGCGGTGTCCGCCGGAGCGCCAAGCAGGCCATGGACAAGGCCGAGAAGGACTCCGAGATCAGCCAGGACGACAACACCGGCGCCGAGAAGCGGCTCGACGGGCTGACCAAGCAGCACGTGGACCAGATCGACGAGATGCTCAAGAACAAGGAAGCCGAGCTCCTTGAGGTCTGAGGAGCCCGCCCCCACGGACGGACCCCTGAACGAGACCGACCCCGCGGTGGCGCAGAAGAAGAGCCGCGCAGGGCGCAACCTGCCGGCGGCGATCGCCGTCGGGGCCGCGCTCGGCGGCACGGTCGTGGCGTCGCTGTTCCTCTTCAAGGACCTGTTCGTCGCCGTCGTCGTGCTCGCGCTCGGCGTCGGTCTGTGGGAGCTGGCCAGGGCCCTCGGCAAGGCCGGGATCACCGTCCCGTTCCTGCCCGTGCTCACCGGCGGCACCCTCATGCTGCTCGGTGCCTACTACGGCGGCATGGAGACCGCGGCCGTCGCGATGGCCCTCACCGTCATCGGCACCCTCGTGTGGCGGCTCTCCGACGGCGCCGACGGCTTCGTGCGCGACGCGAGTGCCGGTCTGTTCTGCCTGTCCTACCTGCACCTCATGGGCGTCTTCGTCATGCTCATGCTCGTCGAGGACGACGGACCCTGGCGCATCGTCGCGTTCATCGTGGCCACGGTCGCCTCCGACATCGGCGGCTACATCGCCGGCGTCCTGTTCGGCAAGCACCCCATGGCACCGACCATCAGCCCGAAGAAGTCCTGGGAGGGCTTCACCGGCTCGCTCGTCTTCGGCATCGGTGCGGGCATCGGCACCGTGGTGCTCGGACTGGACGGCGACTGGTGGGTGGGAGTCCTGCTCGGCGTCGCCGGCGTCGTCATGGCCACGCTGGGCGACCTCTCGGAGTCCCTCGTCAAGCGCGACCTCGGCATCAAGGACATGGGCGACCTGCTCCCCGGCCACGGCGGGCTCATGGATCGGCTGGACTCCCTGATCGCCGTCGCCCCCGTCGCGTGGCTGATCCTGCACTACTTGGTCACGCCTGCCTGACCGCCGCCCGGCCGGACAGCCCGGTCGGTGCCGTCACGGCCGTGAAACAGGCATGAGGCAGGCTTGCGCCATGTCGATCAAGGTCTCGCTCCGCCACCGCACGACCTACCGGTTCGACCGCCCCGTCGCCCTGGGCCCGCACGTCGTGCGGCTGCGTCCCGCGCCGCACAGCCGCACGCCCATCGACGCCTACGCGATGAAGGTCTCGCCGGCCGAGCACTTCGTCAACTGGCAGCAGGACCCCTTCGGCAACTGGCAGGCGCGGCTCGTGTTCCCCGAGAAGGTCACCGAGCTCGACATCGACGTCTCGCTCGTCGCCGACCTCATGGTGATCAACCCCTTCGACTTCTTCGTCGAGGAGTACGCCGAGACGTTCCCGTTCACCTACGAGCCGCAGCTGGCGGCCGACCTCGCCCCCTACCTGCGCCCGGTCGGGGAGCGCGAGGCCGACGCCGGTCCCGGACCGGTCGTCTCCCAGTGGCGCGACACCCTCCCTGACCTTCCCGACGACGGCGTGCCAGTCGTGCAGTTCCTCGCCGGGCTCAACGACGCCGTCCACCGCGACGTCGCCTACACCGTGCGCATGGAGCCGGGGGTGCAGACGCCCGACGAGACGCTCACGCGGGCGATCGGCTCGTGCCGTGACAGCGCCTGGCTCCTCGTGTCGCTGCTGCGCCAGTACGGGCTCGCTGCGCGGTTCGTCTCGGGCTACCTCGTGCAGCTGGCCCCGGACCCGCTGGTCGCGGCGCAGGCCCTCGACGGGCCGGCGGGTGCCACCGAGGACTTCACCGACCTGCACGCGTGGGCCGAGGTCTTCGTGCCGGGCGCCGGCTGGGTCGGCCTGGACCCGACGTCGGCGCTGTTCGCGGGGGAGGGCCACATCCCGCTCTCGGCCACGCCCCACCCGTCGTCGGCCGCCCCCATCACGGGTGCGCTGGAGCCGGCGGAGGTGGAGTTCTCGTTCGTCAACGAGGTGACCCGCGTCCACGAGGACCCCCGGGTCACGCTCCCGTACACCGACGCCCAGTGGCAGCGCGTCGACGCGGTGGGGGCCGACGTCGACGCCCGGCTCGACGCCGGCGAGGTGGGCCTCACGATGGGGGGCGAGCCCACCTTCGTGAGCGTCGACGACATGACCTCGGCGCAGTGGAACACCGACGCCGACGGTGACGAGAAGCGCGTCCTCGCCACCGAGCTCGCCGAGCGTCTGCGCCAGGTGTACGCCGCCGGTGGGCTCGTGCACCGCGGGCAGGGCAAGTGGTACCCGGGCGAGCCTCTGCCGCGCTGGCAGATCTCGATGCAGTGGCGCACCGACGGTGAGCCGTTGTGGAGCGCGCCGGACCTGCTGTGCGACCCGTGGGCCGAGAACGAGGCCGTCGAGCACGGCACGGCCGAGCGGCTGGCGCACGAGGTCGCGCGCTCGCTCGGGCTCCCGGCCGAGCAGGTGCTGCCGGCGTGGGAGGACCCGTTCGCCGTGCTCGCGCACGACGTGTCGCGTCCCGACGGACCCCGCCCTGACTCCGTCGGTCCCGACGGGGCGGAGCAGGTCCCCGACGTGGGCCTCGTGGCCGAGCTCGACGCCGCCGTGGAGCGTCCGACCGGCTGGGTGCTGCCGCTGGCCACGGGGGAGACGTGGCGCAGCCCTGCGTGGCGCTTCCGGCGTGGTCGGCTCGTGCTGCTGCCCGGCGACTCCGCCGTCGGCCTGCGCCTGCCGCTGGACTCGATCACGTGGACCGACCCCGAGGCGTCGGGCGATCCGTCCTACCTCGAGGCCGGACCGACCCTCGTGCCCGGCGTGCCCGACGTCGAGGTCGTCGATCCCGACGAGCAGCCCACCACGGCGCTCGCCTTCGAGGTCCGTCCCGGCAGCGAGGACGGGGCCGAGGTCCTGCACGTCTTCCTGCCACCTACCGAGCGGCTGGAGGACTACGCCGACCTGCTGCACGTGGTCGAGGCCGCCGCCGTCGCCGTCGGGACACCGATCGTGGTCGAGGGCTACGGCCCGCCGCCGGATCCTCGCCTGACCCAGCTGAGCGTCACCCCCGACCCGGGTGTCATCGAGGTCAACGTGCAGCCCACTCGTTCGTGGGCGGAGCTGAGCGCGCTGACCGACACGCTGTACGACGCCGCCCGGCGCACCCGCCTCGCGACGGAGAAGTTCGACCTCGACGGCCAGCACACCGGCACCGGCGGCGGCAACCACATCACGCTCGGCGGCACGACCCCGGCGCACTCGCCCCTCCTGCGTCGTCCCGACCTCCTCGTGAGCCTGCTGACCCACTGGCAGCGACACCCCTCGCTGTCCTACCTGTTCTCGGGGCGGTTCATTGGTCCGACGAGCCAGGCGCCGCGCTTCGACGAGGGTCGTCCCGAGGCGGTCTACGAGATGGAGATCGCGATCTCCGAGGTGCACCGCCTGGCCGCCGAGGCGGCGGAGAAGGACGAGCCCGTGCGCCCGTGGCTGGTCGACCGCGCCCTGCGGCACCTGCTCACCGACCTCACCGGCAACACCCACCGCGCAGAGTTCTGCATCGACAAGCTGTACAGCCCCGACTCGTCGCGCGGCCGGCTGGGACTGCTCGAGCTGCGCGGCTTCGAGATGCCTCCGCACCCGCAGATGGCGCTCGTGCAGGCCCTGCTCGTGCGAGCCCTCGTGGCGCGGTTCTGGGAGTCGCCCAGCACCGATCCGCTCGTGCGGTGGGGCTCGGCCCTGCACGAGGACTTCCTGCTGCCCCAGGGAGCGATCCGCGACGTCGACGCCGTGGTGGGCGACCTGCAGGCCCACGGGATCGCGTTCGAGCGGTCCTGGCTCGACCCCTTCGTGGAGTTCCGCTTCCCGCGGATCGGCCTCACCCAGGTGGCCACGCCCGCCGGCCCGGTCGAGCTGGAGCTGCGCAGCGCCATCGAGCCGTGGCACGTGCTGGGCGAGGAGGCCACGGGCGGAGGGACGTCGCGGTACGTGGACTCCTCCCTGGAGCGGCTGCAGGTGACGGTTCGCGGCATCTCGCGGTCGAGCCACCTCGTCACGTGCCAGGGTGTTCCCGTGCCCCTCACCCCGACCGGCGTGCCCGGTGAGTACTACGCGGGCGTCCGGTACCGGGCGTGGCAGCCGTGGTCGGCGCTGCACCCCTCGATCCCGGTGCACTCCCCGTTGCACCTCGAGGTCGTCGACGTGGCGTCCGGCCTCGCGCTCGGCGGCTGCACCTACCACGTGGTGCACCCGGGGGGCCGTGCCTACGACCACCCGCCGGTCAACGCCCAGGAGGCCGAGGCGCGTCGGTCGAGCCGGTTCGTCACCCAGCCGGCCGGCACCGGCCCGGTCGACGTCGGCGCACTCGTCGAGGCGGGTCGTCGCGCCCACAGCGACGAGTACCCCCACACGCTCGACCTGCGCCGGGTGCCCCCGGCGGGGGCGCCGGCACCCCTGCCATGACGGTCCTGCGCGACTACGCGTCGGAGGTCGGCCAGCCGACCCTCGACGCCGCCCCCAGCCGCTACGACGAGGTCGTCGACGCCGACGGCTCCCTGCGGCCGGCGTGGCGCAGCATCGCCGCGAGCGCCCTCGAGATCACCGCACCGCAGCTGCGCCGCGTGCACCGGGACATCGGTCGGTTCCTCGGCGACGACGGCGTGACCTACGGCCGTCCGGGGGAACCGCGGTCCACGTGGCGGCTCGACCCGCTCCCGGTCGTGCTGTCGCCGCAGGACTGGGCCCCGCTCGAGGTGGGGCTGGCCCAGCGTGCCGAGCTGCTGAACGCTCTGCTCGCCGACCTGCACGGCCCGCAGACGGTGCTGGCCGACGGCGTGCTCCCGCCCGAGCTCGTGTACGCCCACCAGGGCTACCTGCGCGTGACCGCCCGCGCCTCCTCCACCGACGCGCGTCCGCTCCTCGTCACGGCCACCGACGTGGCCAGGACGCCCGCGGGCGAGTGGATGGTCGTCGCGGACCGCGCGCAGGCCCCGTCGGGCCTCGGGTACGCGATGGAGAACCGCCACGTCATCTCGCGGGTGCTGCCCGAGATGTACCGCGAGGCCGGGCTGCACCAGATGGGCCCGTTCCTCCAGGCGTTGCGCTCGACCCTCATGCAGGCCGCCCCCGACCACGTGGCGGACCCGCGCGTCGTGGTCCTCACGCCCGGGTCGTCGTCGGAGACGGCGTTCGACCAGGCCCACCTCGCGTCGAGCCTGGGGTTCCCGCTGGTCCAGGGCAACGACCTCGTGGTGCGCTCCGGGGCGGTGTGGATGCGGGTGTTCGGTCGACTCGAGCGGGTCGACGTGATCCTGCGGCGGGTCGACGCGTCCTGGTGCGACCCGCTCGAGCTGCGTGGCGACTCCCAGCTGGGCGTGCCGGGGCTGCTGGAGGCGGTCCGACGCGGGAACGTGCGCATCGTCAACGGCCTCGGTTCCGGTCTGCTCGAGAACCCCGCCCTCCTGCCGTACATGTCGCAGCTGTGCGAGCGGCTCCTCGACGAGCCCCTCCGCCTCGCGTCGGTGCCCACCTACTGGCTGGGGGACCCGTCGTCGCTCGCGTTCGTCCGCAAGCACGTCGACGAGCTGACCGTCCGCTCCATCGACCGCAGCGTCGACGTCGAGCACCTCGGACCCGACGACCTGCTCCGCCAGGTCGAGGCCGCGCCGCACCGGTTCGCCGCGCAGGAGCTGCCGGCCTGGTCCCAGGCGCCCCGGCTCTCCGGCGGGGCGGTGCGGCCCCAGTCGGTGGCGCTGCGGGCGTTCACCCTGCGCTACGGCTCCTCCTACCGACCCCTGCTCGGCGGACTCGCCTCCGTGCTCGAGGGTGGTCGCACGGTCTCGAGCAAGGACGTGTGGGTGCTCAAGGAGAGTGCGGACGACCCCGACCAGCACCTGGCCGAGATCCTGCCCGTCACGTCGTCGAGCAACGTCACGCCGCCGGTACCGCGTGTGCTGGAGGACCTGTTCTGGTTCGGTCGGTACGCCGAGCGCGCCGAGGACACCCTGCGCCTGGTGCTCGTTGCGCACGCGTTGGCCGAGGACTACCGCGGCCGTCCGTACAGCGCCGGCGGCGTCGCCCTGCGGGTGCTCCGGGCGGCGCTGCAGCAGCTGGTGCCGGGGTCCTTCGACCTCGCCGACCCGTCGGCCATCGACGCCGACCTGCGCTCGGTGCTGCTCGACGCGGGACGGCCTGCCTCGGTGGCGCAGTCGTTCGCCGCGCTGCGCTCGGCCGCGCAGGGCGTGCGCGACCAGCTGTCGATCGACGTGTTCCGCGCCTTCGGCGCCACCGAGCGCGCCGCCGGGATGCTGGACGTCAACGACCACAGCCTCCAGGTGACCGAGAGCGCCGAGCGGATGCTCACGGGTCTGCTCGCCCTGCACGGCGCCACGGCGAACATGGTCCACGACGACGGGTGGCAGGTGCTCGAGGCCGGACGCTGCCTCGAGCGGTGCCTGCAGGTGGTCGTGCTGCTGCGTCGCTCGGTCACGGTGCGTCGCGGCATCGACGTCGACCGGCACCTGCACCAGGGGGTGCTCACGGCCACCGAGAGCGCCGTGACCCACCGACGCCGCTACCGCGGGTTCGTGCGGGTCACCACGCTCGTCGAGCTGCTGCTCGCCGACCCGAGCAACCCGCGGTCCCTGCGCTTCAACCTCGAGGCGCTGCGTCGGCACGTGGCGGCGCTGCCCGCCTCGACGGGGTCGACCCGCCCCGAGCGGCTCCTCGACGACCTCGCCGAGGAGCTCGACCGCGTCGACACCCCGTCACTCGTGCCCATCGAGGGTGAGTCGCGGCCCAACCTGGAGCGGCACCTGGACACCGTCACGGTGCACCTGTCGCGGTTCGCCGAGGCGTTCGAGGCCATGCACCTGGCCGCGGCCCCGGCGCCGCGGTCCTTCGGCCTGGCGGGACGGGGGCCCGCATGAGGCTCGACGTCACCCACCGCACCACCTACACCTACGACGACGACGTGACCGGCAGCTACGGCATCGGCTACCTGACCCCCCGCGAGCTGCCGTGGCAGCGCATCGAGCGGCACGAGGTCGTCGTCGACCCCACGCCGCTGGACCTCGCCACGGACGTCGACCACTACGGCAACACCGCCACGTTCTTCCAGCTCGACGAGGCGCATCGCGACCTCGTGGTGGTGGCGCGCAGCGTGGTGGAGGTCGACGTGCCGGTGATGGACCCCGTCGCGCTGGCCGTGCCGTGGGAGCAGGCGCGGCCGACCGAGCGCCGCGACGTGCCGGACGCCTGGCAGGCGATCGACCTCGCGCTCACGTCGCCCTCGATCGACCATCCTGCTGCGGCCCACGCCTACGCGGCGGAGTCGTTGCGACCCGGGCGGCCGCTGGGGGAGGCGGCGCTGGAGCTGATGCACCGGATCTATGCGGACTTCGCGTACGAGAAGGGTGCGACGACCGTGACGACGACGATCTCGGACGTCCTGGAGGCCCGCGCGGGGGTGTGCCAGGACTTCGCGCAGCTGACCCTCGCGTGCCTGCGCTCGCACGGGCTCGCCGCCCGGTACGTGAGCGGCTACCTGGCGACCGAGCCCCCGCCGGGCAAGGAGCGGGTCCTGGGCGCCGACGCCACGCACGCGTGGGCAGCGGTGTGGGTGCCGGGCGGTGGATGGCTCGCCCTCGACCCCACCAACGACCAGGCTGCGAACGAGCGCTACGTGACCGTGGCGTGGGGTCGCGAGTACGCCGACGTCCCGCCGCTGAAGGGCGTCATCTTCACCGAGGCGAAGACGTCGACGCTCAGCGTGGCCGTCGACGTCGTGCCGGTCTGACGTCACACCGGCCCGAGGTGCGCCGGGGGGCCGGGGCCCGGATGATGGGGCCGGTGAAGGCCTTCTCCTGCCGTGTCTGCGGCAACCCCCTGTTCTTCGAGAACTCGTTGTGCGTGTCGTGCGGGACGGCGCTCGGCTACTCCCGCGCCGAGCACGAGATCGTGCCCGTGGACGAGGACGGACGGTACGTCGACGCCGAGGGCCTCGTGTGGCACGTGTGCGTGAACCTCAACCTGTCGGGCTGCACGTGGTTGGCCCGCCACGAGGGTGGTCAGTGCTTCAGCTGCGACCTGACCCGCACCCGCCCGTCCGACGACGACCTCGAGGGCCTGTCTCAGTACCCGGTGGCGGAGTCGGCGAAGCGTCGCCTCGTGGTCGAGCTGGACGCGCGGGGCCTGCCCATCACGACGCGCGACGAGGACCCCGAGCAGGGCCTGTGCTTCGACATGCTGTCCAGCGTCGAGGAGAACGTGGTCATCGGCCACGCCGACGGTGTCATCACGATCGACCTCGCCGAGGGCGACGACGCGCACCGCAAGAAGGTGCAGGCCGAGCTGGCCGAGCCGTACCGCACGATGCTGGGGCACTTGCGGCACGAGGTGGGGCACTACTTCGAGTCGGTGCTGGTCCGTGGCGACGAGCGCATGACCGCGTGCCGCGAGCTGTTCGGCGACGAGTCGAAGGACTACCAGGCCGAGATCGACCGGCACTACGCCGAGGGCCCGCCCGAGGACTGGCAGGAGTCGTACATCAGCACCTACGCGACGATGCACCCGTTCGAGGACTTCGCCGAGACCTTCGCACACTGGATGCACATCAGCGACACCGTCGAGACCGCCCGCGCCTACGGCCTGACGACGGTCGACCCCACGGCGTTCAGCCTGTTCAGCGACCTGGTCAGGGGGGTCTGGGTGCCGTTGTCGACAGCGCTGAACCAGATCAACCGCGCGATGGGCGCCGAGGACCTGTACCCCTTCGTGATCCCGGAGCCGGTGCTCACGAAGCTCGACTTCGTGGCCGATCTCGCCAAGGACCCCGTGCCCGCCGCCTGACCCGCGTCACCGCGCCCCGTCCTACGTTTCGACACGGCTGGGGTCGGCCTGGGAGGATGGGCCGGTGAGCGAGCCCATCAAGACCCTGCCGCTCGTCCTCGAGCCTCCCCGTGGCCGCGGCAAGCCGCCGCGGCACCTCGCCGACTTCTCGGCCGAGGAGCGCAAGGCCGCGGCCGAGGAGCTCGGCCTGCCCGCGTACCGCGTCAAGCAGGTCGCGCACCACTACTTCGCCCGGCTGCAGCGCGATCCGGAGGCGATGACCGACCTGCCCGCCGCGCAGCGTGACGCGATCGCCGAGGCCCTGCTGCCGCCGCTGCTCACCCCGGTGCGCACGCAGGAGGCCGACAAGGGCGCGACCCGCAAGACGCTGTGGCGCCTGTTCGACGGTGCCCTCGTCGAGTCGGTGCTCATGCGGTACAGCGAGCGGGCGACGGTCTGCGTCTCCAGCCAGGCCGGCTGCGGCATGGCCTGCCCGTTCTGCGCCACCGGCCAGGGCGGGCTCCAGCGCAACATGAGCACCGCCGAGATCGTCGACCAGGTCGTCGACGCCGCGGCCGCGATGGCGAACGGGCTCGTGGCGGGCGGCCCCGGCCGTCTCTCCAACGTCGTGTTCATGGGCATGGGGGAGCCGCTCGCCAACTACAAGGCCCTGGTCGGTGCGGTGCGACGCATGACGTCGTCCGCCCCCGACGGCCTCGGCATGTCGGCCCGCAACATCACCGTCAGCACCGTCGGCCTCGCCCCGCGCATGCGCCAGCTGGCCGACGAGGGCGTGCCGGTCACGCTCGCGCTCTCGCTGCACGCCCCCGACGACGAGCTGCGCGACGAGCTGGTGCCGATCAACACGCGGCACAGTGTCGACGACGCGGTCTCGGCGGCGCGCTACTTCTTCGACGTGACCGGACGCCGGGTGTCCATCGAGTACGCCATGATGCGCGACATCAACGACCAGGCGTGGCGCGCGGACAAGCTGGCCGACGTCCTCATCGCCCACGGCGGCCGCGCCTGGGTGCACGTGAACCTGATCCCGCTCAACGAGGTTCCGGGCTCGCAGTTCACCCGCTCCCGTGACGAGGACATGGACGAGTTCGTCCGTCGTCTCGACGCGCGGGGCATCAGCACCACCATCCGTGACACCCGCGGTGACGAGATCGACGCCGCCTGCGGCCAGCTCGCCGCCAGCGACGGGTGAGTCCGCGGCTGCTGGCCACCGACCTCGACGGCACGCTCCTGCGTTCTGACGGGACGGTCTCCGAGCGCACGCGCGAGGCGGTCGCGGCGGCCGAGAGGCGAGGAGTGACGGTCCTCTTCGTCACCGCCAGGCCCCCGCGCTGGGTCGACCACCTCGCCGACGTCGTCGGACCGCACGGGATCGCGCTGTGCGGCAACGGCGCCTTCGTCCACGACGTCGCGGCGCGACGGGTCGTGCGGACGCGGGCCTTCAGCCCGTCGGCCCTGCGCGAGGTGGTGCGCGATCTTCGCGCCGCGCTCCCCGGTGTCACCTTCGCCGTCGAGCCTGCCGACGGCTTCGTCCGCGATGACGCCTTCCTGGACCCCTACGCTCACGAGTACGAGGTCGGGATCGTCGAGGACGTGCTCGAGGTCGGCAAGATCCTGGCCCGGCGTCCGGGGACGAGCAGCCAGCAGTTCCTGGCGCAGGTGCGCGAGGTCGTCGGGGAACGCGCCGAGCTCGGGTTCTCCGGCAGCGACGGGCTGGCCGAGCTGACGGTCGCGGGAGTCACGAAGGCGACCGCGCTCGCCGACTGGTGCGCCGAGCACGGGTTCGACTCCTCGCAGGTGTGGGCCTGCGGCGACATGCCGAACGACCTCCTGATGCTGGCGTGGGCCGGCCGCGGCATCGCCGTCGCCAACGCCCACCCCGAGGTGCTCGCGGCAGCCGACGAGGTCGTGGGGCACCACGACGACGACGCGGTCGCGAGCGTCCTCGACCGCTTGGCCTGAACCGGCCGACTCAGGCCAGCGGGTTCGGCAGGACCAGCTCGGTGTTGCGGTCGGCTGCCTTGCCCTCGTAGCCGGCGGTGCGTTGCTGGGGGTCGTTGGCGGCGAGCTCGCGCGAGAGGGACGCCAGCTCGATGGTGCTCGCGAGCCCGGAGTGCTGCTCGGCTCCTGCGTGGTCGACCATCGTCGTGAAGATCGAGAGCGTGCCGTCACGGTTGTCGACGAGCTCCACGAGCCGCGACTGCTGCGGGAAGTCGACGTGCGAGGCGCAGCTCATCTCGTAGAACCCGCCGGAGCCGTCGGGGCGGGCGTGTGCCGTGATCGCGTTCTTGTGCGTGTGCCCGTTCACCCACGCCACCACGTTCGGGTGCGCCAGCAAGGTCGAGACGACGGCCGGACCGAGCACGCGGACCTGCGCGTCGCCGCCCGTGAGCACGAGCGGGTTGGTCATCGTGGCCGACGTGTGGTGGCTGAAGACCATGACGTACCGGTCGGTCGACGCCGCGAGCACCTGCTCCAGCCAGGCCGCCTGCGCCGCGTCGATGGAGCCGTCGGCGTACCCGTTGGGGTTCACGGTGTCGAGGACGGCGCAACGGAGGGAGCCCTGGTCGAACGTGTAGTACGCCGTGCCCTTCGACCGGTTCTCCGCCGTGAAGCCGTGGCCCACCGGGGCGCCGCTGGTCCGGAAGTGCTCGTCCACGACCTGCTTGCGGGTCAACGAGCGCCGCGCCGGGTCGGCCGAGACCAGGCGTGCCGACAGCAACGAGAGGGCTCCCAGCAGCGGCGTGGCGTTCGCGGTGCGGAGCGCGTCGAGGACGTCGGCCTGGGACAGCCCGGGCGGCAGGCTGGTCGCCTTGAGCGGGCCGGTGCCGACCAGGCCGAGGGGCAGGGTCTGCGGGAAGTTGCCCTGCACGAGGCCGTCGTGGTTGCCGAACACCGAGTACCAGGGCATCGAGAGACCCTCGGGCGTGAACGGCCGGCGTGCGGCGTCGAGCAGGCCGTTCTTCGCCGGGAACCCGTAGCGGGAGCGGTACTGGTCGTTCTTCCCGCCCTCGGGGTGCCAGTAGTGCGTGTCGGACGTGCCGCTGTCGTGCACGCCCTCCCACCGGTTGGGGTTGCCCGAGTCGGGCCGGACCGGCCGGCCGCCGTCGAGGACGTCGATGTTCCAGCGGACCTCGTTGTACTGGCAGTTGTCGGAGTTGTCGCCGGTCTGGATCGCGAACGCCAGCGGGCTGCCGGTGACCGGTCCCGCGGTCACGTCGTTGACGGCGCGGACCATCGCGTCGCTCGTCTGGGCCGTGAGCATCTCCTGGGGCCGGTAGCTCGACGTGAGGAGCCCGCCGAGCGTGGGGTCGCCGGGGGAGTAGGCGTCGTCGAGACGGTCGAGGTACTCCACACGCATCGGGGACTGCGCGTCGATCACGTGCACGTCGGTGAGGTGGACGAACGAGACCACGGCCTGGCGGCCGGTGGCCCGCGCGTCGCCCGGGGTCGCCCCGAGATCGGCCCGGACGACGTGCGGCTCCCCGCCAGCCGTCACCAGACGCGCGTACCCACCGGGACCGGGGGTGCCGCGCACGAGGCGTCCCGCCAGCGTGGTGCCCGCCGACGAGGCCGGCGACACCGCCGCCCGCGAGATCGACGGCAGGCCGACCACGGCCGCCGTGCCGAGCAGGGTTCCGGAGCGCAGCAGGGCGCGACGAGTGACCGTCATGTCCCCACCAACGACGCGATGTGCTCCAGGTCACGTCGGACAGGTCGTGCGGAGCGACGCCGGTGCGGTCGGTAGCGTGGCCGCGAGCCGACCGAAGGAGCACCATGCTGGGAGTCCACCGCGACGGCGACGTCGTCGTCCTGGAGCTGCAGCGCGAAGAGCGTCGCAACGCCCTGAACCTCGACCTGTGCCGCGCGATCGACGAGGCGGCGCGCGACGCCGTCGGCGACGGACCGGCGGCCGGGGGAGCCCGGGCGATCGTCATCACCGGTCAGGGCACCGCGTTCTGCTCCGGCGCCGACCTCGGCGGCGTGTACGGGGACGAGTTCCTGGAGGCGCTGTACGGCATGCTGCACGGCCTGGCGCTGCTGCCGGTCCCCATCGTCGCCGCCGTCAACGGGCCCGCCATCGGCGCGGGGACGCAGCTGGCCATCGCGTGCGACCTGCGGGTGGGTGACGACACCGCGCGGTTCGGAGTGCCGACCGCGCGCAACGGCATGGCGGTGGACGCCTGGACCATCCGCACGCTCGCGGCGCTCTCCGGCACGGGTCCGGCGCGTCGGATGATGCTCGCCGGCGAGCTGATCGACCGCGACGAGGCCCTGTCCCACGGACTGGTCGACCGGGCCGGGACCCTCGACGACGCCCTGGCCTGGGCGCACGAGATCGCCACGCTGGCGCCGCTCACGCTCGCCCACAACAAGCTCGTGCTCAACGGCACCCATCACGACGATGCGGCGATCGAGCAGAGCTTCCGCGACGTGTGGGCCAGCGACGACGTGCGTGAAGCCGCCCAGGCGCGTGCCGAGAAGCGCACGCCCGTGTTCCGGGGACGCTGATGGCCAGCCTCGGCTTCGACCTGCTGGACCGGCACGTCGTCAGCGGCGGTGCGGACGACCCGGCAGCCGGGCGTCTCACCTTCGCCCGACTCCTGGAGCGGTCCGCCTCGCTCGCGTCCGGACTCGGCATGCTCGGGGTGCGCCCCGGTGACGAGGTGGGCGTCCAGGTCGACGACGTCGACCGGGTCCTCGTCGTGTGCGCCTGCATCCGCATCGGGGCCCTGCCCGCTCCCGACGGCGTGGTGGTCGTGGTCCCCTCCGACGACGGACCCGTGGTGCGGGTCGGCGACGACGTGCACCCGCTCGACCTGGTCCGGCAGGCCGGGTCGGGTGATGCCGCCATGGCCCTGGCCGACGACACCGCGGGCTACCGCGACGCGGTCCTGCGGCACGCGGCCGACGTCGTCGAGCCGCTGCTGGAGCGCCGCCCCGTCCTCTGAGCGGGCCGCCGCTTGCTGCTGCGTTGCTTCGGCTGGGCGTTCGCTCACTGCTGCGTCGCTCCTGGTGGGCGTTCGCTCGATGCTGCGTCGCTGTGGCTTCGCGTTCTCCTGCGGCTGCGTCGCTGTGGCTGCGAGTCGACCTGGTCTCCGAGAGGGCCTCGACCGGAGCGGGGGTCTCGGCCCGGGTGGGTCTGCGGGGCGCGGCCACGATTCTCCATCTACGCGTGATTCACGCACGATTCTTCCTTCGCGTGGACCGTCCCTCGCGAAGGAAGCACCGTGGCGACGAAAAAGGCCCCGTACGGGCAGTGATTCTCCCTTTCCGCGGAACGGTCCACGAGAAGGGAGAATCCCTGTCCACCCGACGCGTACCGGCGCCCCGGCGGACGCAGGATTCTGCGTTCGCGTGCAGAAGCCCGAACGATGCTGCGTTGATGACGGGATCCCGTAGCGAACGCAGCATCCTTCGCCCTCTCACGCACGAACGCAGAATCTTGCGTCCCCCCGAGCCACGCTCCGAGAACCCGACCGAGCCCGGAGCCATCTGCCGGTCGAGGCCCTTTCGGGGAGCAGGTCCACTCGCAGCCACAGCGACGCAGCCGCAAGGCACGACCCGGCCACAGCGACGCAGCAGCGCGTGCAGGCCCAGCGGAGGCGACGGATCGTCCACGTCCCATCGAGACGACCGGCAGGGGAGGGCTCAGGAGCCCTCGACATCGAGTCCGGCCCAGGTGGCCACGCGGTCCCACACGCGGCGCCGAAGAGCCGGGTCCTCCTTCGGCCACGGGGCGTAGTGCGGCGAGCGACGTCGGCGGTCGCACCAGAACCCGTCCTGCCCGGTCCGCGACGTGGGCACCGCGGCCAGCCAGACCATGGTGTCGGCGCCCTCGGCGGCCGTGCGGAGCACCGGACCCAGGACCTTGGCGAAGCCGGGCAGGGAGTCGGTGATGCCGGGCGTCTGCGCCCAGCCGGGGTGCATCGAGTGGCTCGGCAGCTGCGGGTGCCGCTGGGCGAGCAGCTCGGCCACGACGACCTGCAGCCGCTTCGTGCGGGCGTAGGCACGCACGCCGTCGTAGGTGCCCTCGCGGTACTGCAGGTCGTCCACGAGTGCCTCGGTGAGCGGGGCGGTGTACATGCCTCCGGACGAGACCCACACGACGCGCCCGTCGTCGGCCGCCTCGAGCAGCGGACGGACGAGCTCGGTGAGCAGGAGCGGGCCGAGCACGTGCGTGGCGAGCGTCAGCTCGTGACCCTGCGCCGACTCCGTGCGCTCGGTCGGCATGACGCCGGCGTCGTGCACGATCGCGTGCAGCGCGCCGAGGTCGGCCCGAAGACGCTCCGCGTAGCGGCGCACGTCGTCGAGGTCGCTGACGTCGCACACCTCCTCGCGGAGCTCGGCCGACGGCAGCGAGCGGCGGATCTCACGGGCGGCGTCGGCCAGGCGGTCGGCCTTGCGTCCCACCAGGTGCACGGTGGCGCCGAGCTCGGCGAGTCCCGCGGCCGCCGCGGCGCCCAGGCCACCGCTCGCTCCCGTCACGACCACGTGGCGCCCACGGAGCGAGTCGGGCTCGGGGTCGGCCGGCCACCAGCGGCGACGCAGCCGCGGTCCGATGCTGGAGTACCCGGGCAGCACCGTCTTGTCGAGGATCGTGTCGGCCAGGTCGGTCAGCGTCGAGGACATGCCTCCACGCTAGAGAGGTGGGTCGCCGCAGGCACCTCCAGACGACGTGCCGTGCGCTACAGGAGGCCCGCGTCGTGCATGGTGATCGCCACCTGCACGCGATTCACGGCGTCCAGCTTGGTGAACAGGTGGGAGATGTGCGCCTTCACGGTCGCAAGGCTGAGGTGCAGCTCCGAGGCGATCTCGGCGTTGGACGCGCCTCTCCCGATCGCCCGGGCCACGTCACGCTCGCGGTCGGTCAGCGAGGCCACCAGCTCGGCGGCGCGCGCCTCGCGACCGTCGCCCGACCCGTCCGTCACCTGCTCGATGAGTCGTCGGGTGATCGCCGGCGACAGCGCCGGCTCGCCGGAGATCACCGTGGCGATGGCCTCGACGATCTGCGCCGGCGGGGTGTCCTTCAGGAGGAACCCGTGCGCCCCTGCGGCCAGGGCCCGCACGACGTAGTCGTCGGCGTCGAAGGTGGTCAGCACCAGGACGCGCGGCGCCGAGGGCAGGGCGACGATCTCGGCGGTCGCGTCGATCCCGTCCATCACCGGCATCCGCAGGTCCATCAGCACCACGTCGACGTCGCCCTCGCGGACCCGGGCGACCGCCTCGCGGCCGTTGGACGCCTCGGCGACGACCTCGAGCTCGTCGGACCCGCCGAGCATGAGGGCCAGACCGGCTCGCACCAGCGCGTCGTCGTCGACGAGGAGCAGCCGGGTCACGTCGGCCACGGTACCCACGCCTCGAGCGTGTGGCGCTGGTCGGGCGTGATGGTCCGGGAGAGGCGACCACCGGCGAGCTCGACGCGTTCGCGCAGGCCGACGAGACCCAGGCCTGCGCCGGGGGGTGGTCCGGACGCCTGCGTGGTGCCCACGCGCAGCGGGTTGCTCACGCGCGCTCGCACCCCTGTGCCGGCCTCGGCCTCGACGCTGACCGAGACGGCGGTGTCCGTGGCGTGCTTGTGGGCATTGGTGAGCCCCTCCTGCACGACGCGGAAGATCGTGCGCCCCTGGGCGTCGGGAACAGCGTCGAGGTCCCCGTCCACCGACAGGTCGACGCGCATCCCGGCACGAGCCCACTCCTCCACGAGGATCCGCAGGTCACCCGCGGACGGCTGGGGCAGCTCGGGGACCGCGTCTCCTGGGCCGTCGCGAAGCACGCCGAGGACACCCCGCAGCTCCGTCATGGCCTGGTGGGCCGTCTCCTGGATCGTGCGCGCGGCCTCGCGCACCTGCTCCGGCGGGAGGTCGTCCCGGTAGGCCAGCGCCCCCGCGTGCATCGTGACGAGGGAGATCCGGTGCGCGAGCACGTCGTGCATCTCCCGGGCGATGCGCGTGCGCTCGGCCCCGCGGGCCTGTGCCACCTTCGCTGCCTGCTCCGCCTCGGCGATCTCGGCCCTGGAGCGGAGCGTGGCCAGCAGCTCGCGCCGGGACCCGACGTAGAGCCCCACCGCCACCTGGAGGCCGACGACGACGACCACGATGCCCGCGTCGACACGTGGATCCGGCCCGGGTACCGGGTTCACGGCCACCACGAAGGGGATCGTCGCGAGGACGACCAGCGTCACCGGCACCAGCTCCCGCCACCGCCGTCGGGTGGCGAGGGACACCAGGGCGAGACTGGCCGCCCCGCTGGAGGTGAAGGACACGGCGCTCACGACGTTGGTGAGCAGCGCGACCGCGACCGGGAAGCGCCGCCGCCAGAGGAGTGCCACGACCGTGACCACCACGCCGGTCGCGAGGTCGGCCGCGAACCAGCTCGGCGCGTTCTCCAGCTGCCAGGGCGCGAGCTCGAACCAGGCCAGGCTCGTGATGGCGATGACGAGCAGGAGCCGCCACACCTGCCCCCACCGGCTCACGGGGTCGGTGCCACGAGGGCGGGAGTCGGTCACCGACGTCACGCTACCGACCGGGAGACGGACGGACCACGCCCGTCGGACCGGGGACGCTCATACTTTCGGCGACGCGATCGTGGCTGCGTGGCGGATGCGCAGCGGCGTCCGGGTCGGGCAGGCTGGAGCCATGATCCAGGTCCAGAACCTCACCAAGACGTACGCCGGCTTCACCGCCGTCGACGACGTCAGCTTCACCTGTCGCCCAGGGGCCGTCACCGGCTTCCTCGGGCCGAACGGTGCCGGCAAGTCGACGACGATGCGCATCATGACCGGCCTCACCCCGGCCTCCGTCGGCCAGGCCCTCATCGACGGCGTCGACTACCGCGACATCCCCAACCCGGGCACGCAGGTCGGCGTGCTCCTCGACGCCTCGGCGCAGCACGCCGGCCGCACCGGCCGCGAGATCCTCACCCTGTCGGCCCTGACGATGGGTCTGCCCAGCAGCCGCGTCGACGAGATGCTCGAGCTCGTCAGCCTGAGCGACACCGAGTCCAAGCGCCGGGTGAAGAACTACTCGCTCGGCATGCGCCAGCGGCTCGGCATCGCCAACGCGCTGCTCGGCGATCCCAAGGTGCTCATCCTCGACGAGCCGGCCAACGGTCTCGACCCGGCCGGCATCCACTGGATGCGCAGCCTGCTGCGCCACTACGCCGACCGCGGCGGCACGGTGCTGCTGAGCTCGCACCTGCTGCACGAGATCGAGATCATCGCCGACGAGATCATCGTCATCGGCCACGGCAAGATCGTCGCCCAGGGCACGAAGGACGAGCTCATGCACCGCGCACGCGGCGGAGCGGACTCCACCTTCGTCCACTCGGTCGACGACGAGCAGCTGCAGAAGGCGCTCGTGGGCGCCGGGCAGCAGCCCACCGCCGTCCAGGGCGGCCTGCAGGTCGCCGTCGGCGCCGAGCAGGTCGGCCAGGCCGCCCTCGCGGCCGGCGTCGCCCTCGTCGAGCTCCGGCCCGCCGGAGGCGCGGGGCTCGAGGACATGTTCCTCGAGCTCACGTCCTCGACCCAGCGCGAGAAGACCACCACCGAAGGAGGCGTGGCATGAGCGCCACCACCGCAAGCCCGCTGCCCGCGTCGGTCTCCACCGACCGTCCCGGCATCCCGTTCGCCCGGCTCGTCCGGGTCGAGCTGCGCAAGATGTTCGACACCCGCGCCGGTCGCTGGCTGATGATCAGCATCGTCGTGCTGTCGCTGATCGCGGCCGTCTCGGTGATCGCGTTCGCTCCCGACAGCGTCATCTCCTACGCCGTCTTCGCGACCGCCTTCGGCGTGCCGCTCGGCATCCTCCTGCCGGTGGTGGCGATCCTGTCCGTCACGGGTGAGTGGAGCCAGCGCAGCGGCCTGACGACGTTCACGCTCGTGCCGCATCGCGGCTCGATCATCAACGCCAAGATCGTCGCCTCGGTGCTCGTGGGCATCATCTCCGTGCTGGTGGCCTTCGCGATCGGCGCTGTCGGCAACCTCGCGGGCGCCGCGATCAACGGGATCGACGCCGACTGGGACGTCACGCTCACCCAGTTCCTCACGATCCTGCTGGCCAACATCCTGGGCCTGCTGCTGGGCTTCACCCTCGGCGCGCTGTTCCGCAACACGCCCGCCGCGATCGTCGGCTACTTCGTGTACGGGTTCGTCCTGCCGACCGTGTTCGGGATCCTGGCCGCGTTCCAGGACTGGTTCAAGGACCTGCAGCCGTGGATCGACTTCAACTTCTCGCAGAGCAAGCTGTTCGAGGGCAACCTCACCGGCGAGGAGTGGGCACAGCTGGGCACGTCCGGGGTCATCTGGTTCGTGATCCCGCTGGCGCTCGGCATCTGGCTGATCCGTCGGTCCGAGGTCAAGTGACCCGACGGCGATGAGACCTCCGGCGCCCGGGCGGGACACCCGGCGCCGGTGAGAGAGAATGGCGACATGCGAAAGCGTGTCGCCATTCTCGGTTCCACCGGCTCCATCGGTACCCAGGCCCTGGAGGTGGTCGAGGCCGCCCCGGAGCGGTTCGACGTGGTGGCGCTCGCAGCCGGCGGCTCGGACCCGGGCCTGCTCGCCGCCCAGGCGATCCGGCACGAGGTGGAGCTGGTCTCGGTGGCCAGGGCCACTGCCGCCCAGGACGTGCAGCTGGCGCTCTACGCCGAGGCCAAGCGACGCGGGTGGTCCGAGGGCGACCACCGCCTCCCGAAGCTGCTCGCCGGACCGGACGCCGCCACCGAGGTGGCCCGGGCCGACGTCGACGTCGTGCTCAACGGCATGACCGGGGCCGTGGGACTCAGGCCGACGCTGGCCGCGCTCGACACCGGGACCACGCTCGCCCTCGCCAACAAGGAGTCCCTCATCGTCGGTGGCGACCTGGTCACCGCTCTCGCGGCACCGGGTCAGATCGTTCCGGTCGACTCCGAGCACTCGGCCATCGCGCAGGCCCTGCGTGGCGAACGCATCGAGGACGTCCAGCGTCTCCTGGTGACGGCCAGCGGTGGACCGTTCCGTGGGCGGACCCGCGACGAGCTGGCCGACGTCACGCCCGAGCAGGCCATGGCGCACCCCACGTGGGACATGGGTCCGGTCATCACGATCAACTCGGCCACGCTCGTCAACAAGGGTCTCGAGGTGATCGAGGCGCACCTGCTGTTCGGCATCGGCTTCGACCGCATCGACGTGGTCGTGCACCCGTCGTCGGTCGTGCACTCCATGGTCGAGTACGTCGACGGGTCCACGATGGTGCAGGCCTCGCCGCCCGACATGCGCCTGCCCATCGCCCTGGGGCTGGCCTGGCCCGAGCGCGTGCCCGGGTCGGCCCGGGCCTGCGACTGGAGCGCCCCGACCGCCTGGGAGTTCTTCCCGCTGGACGAGACCGCGTTCCCCGCCGTCCGGCTGGCGCGCCAGGCGGGGGAGCACGGTCGGACGGCGCCGGCGGTGCTCAACGCGGCCAACGAGGTGTGCGTCGACGCCTTCGTGGCCGGAGAGTTGGACTTCCTTGGCATCGTTGACACCGTGGGAGCGGTCCTGGCCGAGCACCTCGACGACCCCGACGTCGCCCACGCCGACCTGACCCTCGACCTCGTGCTCGAGGCCGACACCCGAGCCCGGGACCGGGCGAGGGCCCTGGTGGAGGAAGCTCCCATGCGATCGAACACCGTGACAGCACCGGGCGGGACCCGCGCGTGACCGGGCTCATCTACGCCCTCGGCGTCGTCGTCTTCGTCCTCGGCGTCATCGCCTCGATCGCCCTGCACGAGCTCGGCCACCTGTACCCGGCGAAGAAGTTCGGCATCAAGGTCACCCAGTACTTCGTCGGGTTCGGCAACACCGTCTGGTCGTTCCGACGCGGCGAGACCGAGTACGGCATCAAGTCGATCCCGCTCGGCGGCTACGTGAAGCTCGTCGGCATGCTCCCGCCGGAGCGGCGCTCGCAGGAGGACGTGCCCGTCGGGGCAGCGGCGGCACCCGAACGCGTCCGCGACACGAACACCGGCCTGTTCACCCAGCTGGTGAGCGACGCCCGCCACGCCGAGTACGAGCTCGTCGACGAGGACGACGCCGACCGGCTGTTCTACAAGAAGCCGTGGTGGCAGAAGCTCATCGTGATGGCCGGCGGCCCCATGGTGAACGTGGCCATCGCGGTCGTGCTGTTCGCCGTCGTCCTCATGGGCTTCGGCGCGCTCACCCCCACCACCACCGTGGCGGCGGTCTCGGACTGTGCCATCACCGACGCCGAGGCCGGTCGCACGTGCACCGACGCCGACCCCGTCACGCCGGCCAAGCAGGCCGGTCTCCAGCCGGGGGACCGGTTCGTCTCCTTCAACGGCGAGCGGATCACCTCGTGGGAGCAGCTCTCGGGGCTCATCCGCGGCAACGGTGGCGACGAGGCGCGGATCGTCGTGGAGCGGGACGGTCGCGAGATCGCCGCGGAGGTGCCCACCACGGTCCTCGCCCGGGCGTCGGTCGACGACCCCGAGCGCACCGAGCGGGTCGGGTTCCTCGGCGTGGAGCCCACCCAGGCCATGCAACGCCAGGGACCCGGCACCGTGGCCGAGGTGATGGGTGAGCAGGTGGTGGCCACGGCCGACGCCATCGCCCACCTCCCGGTGCGGATGGTCGAGGTCACCAAGGCCGCCTTCGGTGCCGAGCGCCCGGCCGACGGACCGATCAGCGTGGTCGGCGCGAGCCGCGTGGCCGGCGAGCTGGTCACCGTCGACGAACCCACGTGGTCCGAGCGGGCGCAGCGGATCCTCGGTCTGCTCGCCTCGCTGAACCTCTTCCTGGCGCTGTTCAACTTCATCCCGCTGCTGCCGCTCGACGGTGGTCACATCGCGGGCGCGCTGTGGGAGGCGATCCGGCGGGGCTGGGCGCGGCTGCGGAGGCGTCCCGACCCCGGATACGTCGACGTGGCGAGGATGCTGCCGGTCGCCTACGTGGTGGGTGGCATCCTGATGGTCATGAGCGTCATCCTGATCTACGCCGACATCGTGAACCCGGTGAGCATCTCGTGAGCATCCCTGTATCGCTCGGCATGCCCGAGGCGCCGCCTCCCGTCCTCACGCCGCGGCGCAAGACCCGCAAGATCAAGGTCGGCTCGATCGACGTCGGCGGCGACGCCCCGGTGTCGGTGCAGTCCATGACCACGACGCTCACCTCCGACGTCAACAGCACCCTGCAGCAGATCGCCGAGCTGACGGCCGCCGGCTGCGACATCGTGCGCGTGGCCTGCCCCAGCCAGGACGACGCCGATGCGCTTCCCGACATCGCGCGCAAGTCGCAGATCCCCGTGATCGCTGACATCCACTTCCAGCCGAAGTACGTGTTCGCGGCCATCGACGCCGGCTGTGCCGCCGTGCGCGTCAACCCGGGCAACATCCGCAAGTTCGACGACCAGGTCGGCGCGATCGCGAAGGCCGCCAAGGATGCCGGGGTCTCGCTGCGCATCGGCGTCAACGCCGGCAGCCTCGACAAGCGCCTGCTCGAGAAGTACGGCAAGGCCACGCCCGAGGCGCTCGTGGAGTCGGCCGTGTGGGAGGCCTCGCTGTTCGAGGAGCACGACTTCCACGACTTCAAGATCTCGGTCAAGCACAACGACCCCGTGATCATGGTGAAGGCCTACGAGCTGCTCTCCGAGCGCGGCGACTGGCCGCTGCACCTCGGCGTCACGGAGGCCGGTCCGGCGTTCCAGGGCACGATCAAGAGCGCCGTGGCCTTCGGGCACCTGCTGGGCAACGGCATCGGCGACACGATCCGGGTCTCCCTGTCGGCACCGCCGGTCGAGGAGGTCAAAGTCGGCATCCAGATCCTGCAGTCGCTCAACCTGCGCCCGCGCAAGCTGGAGATCGTCTCGTGCCCGTCGTGCGGTCGCGCGCAGGTCGACGTCTACACGCTGGCCGAGCAGGTCACGGCCGGGCTCGACGGCCTCGAGGTCCCGCTGCGCGTGGCCGTCATGGGCTGCGTCGTCAACGGACCGGGCGAGGCCCGCGAGGCCGACCTCGGGGTCGCCTCGGGCAACGGCAAGGGTCAGATCTTCGTCAAGGGCGAGGTCATCAAGACCGTGCCGGAGAGCAAGATCGTCGAGACCCTCATCGAGGAGGCCATGCGCATCGCCGAGACGATGGAGCCCGTGGAGGGCGCCACCGCCTCGGTCGACGTGTCGGGCTGAGTCCCGGACGACCGCCGCTAGTCGACCACGCTGTCGATCGGCCGTGACCGCGGCGAGGACGCGTCGTCCTGACCGCGCAGCACCAGCACGGGGCACGACGCGTGTCGGACCAGCCGGTCGCTGACCGAGCCGAGCAGCAGCCCGGCGAAGCCGCCCAGGCCGCGGGGGCCGATCACGACCATGGTGGCGCCGTGCGACGCCTCGAGCAGGGTGTCGTCCGCAGGGCCGTGCACGGCCTCGAGCGTGACCGGCACGTCGGGGTGCGCCGCACGGGCCTCGGCGGTGTCGGCCTCGAGCGCGGCCTGCGTGGCGCGGCCCAGCTCGTCGACGCCCGGGACGAAGCCGGGGCGGGCGTCGGCCGGGCGCGCGGCGGTGGAGATCGACCAGGCGCGCACGACGTGCACGGGCAGACCAGCGGCCTCGGCGTGGTCGAGCGCCCAGGCGAGGGCGGAGTCGGAGAAGCGGGAGCCGTCGTGACCGACGACGAGGGGACCGGGTGACGTCATGACTCATCGTAGGACGGCGTGGGATCACCTCCGGCGCTACGCTGACGAGGACTCGGCACGCCGTGCTGCGGACGGACGGAGGTGCGCGATGACCCAGCTGGTCGACGCGCGTGCCGGCGCCGTGCCTGGGGACCAGGTGGTCCGAGCACTGACCCCCGGTGACGTCCCCGACCTCGTGCGGCTCACCGCCCGCGACGCGCGAGCCAACCTCTTCGTCCGGCACCGCGTCGCGGAGACCGGGCTTCGCGACGTGCTGCTCGGCGGGTCGATCCTCGGCTGCTTCCGGGACGGCGTGCTCGTCGCCGCCTGCCACAGTGGCGCCAACCTCGTCCCGGTGCAGGCCGACGCGGCGGCGATCGACGGCTTCGCCGAGCACCTCCTGGCCGCCGACACGGGCCCCGGCGGACGCCGTAGTGCCTCGCTGGTGGGGCCCCAGGAGGCGGTGCTGCGGCTGTGGTCACGTCTGGAGGGGCTGTGGGGCCCGGCGCGCTCGGTCCGGGCCGACCAGCCGTTCCTCGCCATCGACCACGACCCCGCTCTGCCGGCGGACCCGCGGGTCCGGCACGTCATGATCGACGAGGTCGACGCGCTGTACCCCGCCTCCGTCGCGATGTTCCGCGAGGAGGTCGGGATCGACCCGGAGGCCGGCGGGAGCGTCGGCTACCGGGCTCGGGTCGGGCAGCTCGTCGCGCGTGGCTGGGCGTTCGCGATCATCGAGCGCGGCCAGGTGCTGTTCAAGACCGAGGTCGGGGCCGCGGTCGACGGGGTGTGCCAGCTCCAGGGCGTGTGGGTGCACCCGGACCACCGCGGCCGTGGGATCGCAGCCCCGGCACTGGCAGGGGTCGTGCGTCTGGTGCGACGCGACGTCGCACCAGACGTCACGCTCTACGTCAACGACTTCAACGCCCCGGCTCGCGCCACCTACGACCGCGTCGGGATGCGCCAGGTCGACACCTTCGCCTCGATCCTGCTGTAGGGCGTCCGCAGTCAGCCCGACGTGCTCCACCGGGTGAGCACGGGTGCCGCAGCCAGCAGGGCGGCCAGCGCGGGACGCTGCCCGTCGCCCGCCCGCCAGGTGCGGTAGGCGTCGTCGTGCTCCAGGCTCTCCCAGCGCTCGAGGGCGGTGACGTGCGTGGGGTCCTCGACGTCCGTCAGCACCTCGACCCCGTGGTTGCCGGGGAACGCCCGGGTCTCGGCGAGCACCTCCTCGAGGACGGCCGGCGCGTCGTCCAGCCGGTCGGGCCGCAGCCGGAGCTCGAGGGTGGCGATGACGGTCATGGAGTACTCCTGGGCTGGTCGGGTCGGCAGGGCCGGGACCGATCCTTCCACGCGTCACCTCGCTAGGGTGCGGGCATGGATCGTGACGTGAAGGCGCTCGCCGGACTCCTCGCCGCCGCAGGGGTCGCCCACTTCGTGAAGCCGGCACTCTTCGAGTCGATGGTCCCGAGGCCCCTGCCGTACAAGCGCGAGCTCGTCCTGGGCTCCGGCGCGGTGGAGATCGCGTGCGCGGCCCTGCTCGCCCACCCCCGCACCCGTCGTGCGGGCGGGACGGCTTCGGCGGCGCTGCTCGTCGGGGTGTTCCCGGCGAACCTGCAGATGGCGGCCGACGCGGTGCGCAGCCGGCGCGCGTCGACGGGGTGGAAGGTCGGCACCCTCGCCCGTCTGCCGCTGCAGGCCCCGCTCGTGCGCACCGCGCTCAAGGCGTCCCGCGGCTAGGACACGCCCTGGCCCCACCCCTGGGCCACCTCGCGCGCGAGGTGCCGCCGACACCCTCGATAGGGTCGGTCCATGCGCATGTCCCAGCTGTTCCTGCGAACCCTGCGAGACGACCCCGCCGACGCGGAGGTCCCGAGCCACAAGCTGCTCGTCCGGGCGGGCTACGTGCGTCGCGTGGCGCCCGGGATCTACTCGTGGCTGCCGCTGGGACTCAAGGTGCTCGCCAAGGTCGAGCAGATCGTCCGCGAGGAGATGGACGCCATCGGCTCGCAAGAGGTGCGGTTCCCCGCGCTGCTCCCGCGTGAGCCCTACGAGGCCTCCAACCGCTGGGTCGAGTACGGCCCGAACCTGTTCCGGCTGAAGGACCGTCGCGGGACCGACATGCTGCTCGGCCCCACGCACGAGGAGATGTTCGCCCTCCTGGTCAAGGACCTCTACTCCTCGTACAAGGACCTGCCCCTGAGCCTCTACCAGATCCAGACGAAGTACCGCGACGAGGCGCGTCCCCGTGCCGGCATCCTGCGCGGACGCGAGTTCGTCATGAAGGACTCCTACTCCTTCGACGTCGACGACGCCGGCCTGGAGGCCAGCTACCGGGCCCACCGCGAGGCCTACGTCCGGATCTTCGACCGGCTGGGGCTGGACTACGTCATCGTCCACGCCGACTCCGGGGCCATGGGTGGCTCGGCCAGCGAGGAGTTCCTCGCGGTCGCCGAGGTCGGCGAGGACACCTTCGTGCGTTCCCCCGGGGGCTACGCGGCGAACGTCGAGGCCGTCACCACCGTGGTGCCCGACCCCCTGCCCCTCGACGACGCGCCCGCTGCGCACGCCGAGCAGACCCCCGACACGCCCACCATCGAGACGCTCGTCGCGCACCTGCAGGAGCACTTCCCGCGCGAGGACCGACCCTGGCACGCGGGCGACACGCTCAAGAACGTGCTGGTGGTGCTTCGGCACCCCGACGGCAGCCGCGAGCCGCTCGCCATCGGCGTGCCCGGCGACCGCGAGGTCGACCCCAAGCGCCTGGAGACCCAGGTCTCGCCCGCCGAGGTCGAGCCGTTCACCGAGGACGACTTCGCCGCGCACCCCCTCCTGGTCAAGGGCTACATCGGTCCGGCTGCCCTGGGCGCGGAGTCCGAGAGCGGCATCCGCTACCTCGTCGACCCCCGGGTCGTCGAGGGCAGCCGGTGGGTCACGGGTGCGAACGTCCGCGGGTCCCACGTCGTCGATCTGGTGGCCGGCCGCGACTTCACCCCCGACGGCACGATCGAGGCCGCCGAGGTGCGCGCCGGCGACCCGGCTCCCGACGGCTCCGGGCCGCTCGAGCTGGCCCGCGGCATCGAGATGGGCCACATCTTCCAGCTGGGACGCAAGTACGCCCAGGCACTCGGGCTCCAGGTGCTCGACGAGAACGGCAAGCTCGTGACGGTCACGATGGGCTCCTACGGCGTCGGGATCTCCCGTGCCGTGGCGGCCGTGGTGGAGAGCTCGCACGACGAGCTCGGCATCGTCTGGCCCCGCGAGCTCGCCCCCTACGACGTGCACCTGGTCGTGGCCGGCAAGCAGCCCGAGCAGTTCGAGGCCGCCGACCGGCTGGTCGCCGACCTCGAGGCGGCGGGCGTCACCGTGCTCCACGACGACCGGCCGAAGGTCTCGCCCGGCGTCAAGTTCAAGGACGCCGAGCTGCTCGGGATGCCCACGATCGTGGTGGTCGGCAAGGGTCTGGCCGACGGCGTCGTCGAGGTGAAGGACCGCGCGACGGGATCGCGACGCGACGTGCCGGTCGCGGGCCTCGTCGACGAGCTGCGCGCCGTGTGCCGCTGATCGACCCGACGGACCACGGCCAGCCGGGCCGGGGCAGCCGAGTCCGGTCAGCCGAGTCCGGGGAACGCGGTCGGGGAGGCGCCCCAGTCGATGGACTCCAGCGCGGAGGCACGCAGCGAGGCCAGGGCCTCGCGGCGGTCGCCGGCTCCGCCCAGCGTCACGAGCGGCAGGGTGGCCGTGCACAGCCGGTCGCTGACGTCGGCCAGACGCTGCCGAGCGTCGTCGGCCGTCGCCGGTGCGGTGCCGTAGGACGCCTGCGGGCCCACCGGCGTGGCGCCCGCCGCCGCGACCCGGGCGATCAGGCTGTCCCGCGACCGACGGTGGCGGACGAGGGCGTCGCTCGCGGCCTCGCGCAGGGCCGAGAAGCGGCCGGCCACCAGCGAGGCGAGCCAGACCGCCTCGTGCTCGAGGGCGAGGCGCCGTTGGAGGGCGCCGACCGGGGACGGAGTGCTCATGGTCGCGCCCTCAGCCCCGGCGTCCGAGGGTCCGGGCGACCTGGGCCTGGCCGGCGGCCAACGACGCCAGCACCCGCGCGAGGTCGGGGGAGACCGCCGTCAACGCGTCGGACTCGCGGCGTCGTGCGGCGGCCGCGACGGCACGCGCCACGTCGCCAGCGCCGCCGGTGATGTCCGACGCCGGGGGAGTGGAGCCACCTGGAGGGCCACCCAGCGCCTCCAGCTGCTCGCGCAGCACGTCCACCAGGGTCTCGTCGGCACCGCCGAGCTGCTCGACGGCGCTCACCAGCGAGGCCTGCTCGGAGGCCGCCGTCCGCAGCAGCGCGGTGTCCGACGCGTCCGGGATCGGGCGCGGGCGGGCGCCGAGGGCACGCAGCAGGTCGTCGTCGCGTCCGGCCACGTGCAGGCCCGCCCCGGCCGCGACGACGGCGAGCCCGGACCCCACGACGACGCGACGGCTGACCACCACGGCAGCCTAGTCCGTGACCGCTAGAGTGGTCGCCTGCGGCAGGCCGTCCCCTCGGCTCGCCGCACGTGACGTGTCGACAACAGAACACAGGAGGCTGCTCGAGATGGCGGACCCGCAGGCCGACCGCGTGGAGGACGAGGTCCGAGGCGCGCTGACGCCGCTCGGACTGGACCTGGAGGCGGTGGAGCTGTCCCGCTCGGGGTCCAAGCGCCTCCTGAGGATCGCGGTCGACGCCGACGGTGGCGTCCCGATCGACCTCATCACCGACGCCACGCGCGTCGTCTCCGCCGCTCTCGACGAGGGCAGCGCCATGGGCGAGGAGCCCTACACGCTCGAGGTCACCTCGCGCGGCCTCGACCGCCCTCTGACCGAGCCCCGGCACTGGCGGCGCAACGCCGGCCGGCTGGTGGCGGTGACGCTGCACGACGGTCCCTCCGTCACGGGGCGGGTCGTGGGCAGCGACGAGACGGGCGTCGAGCTCACCGTCAAGGGCCAGTCGCGCCGTCTGGAGTACTCCGAGGTCGCCCGCGCCCTGGTGACGCCGGAGCTGGGTGCCCCCAAGGCCCCCACGACGGGTCGCTCCAAGCAGCCCCGACGACCGGCGCAGGGCCGGCCCGGCACGTCACGCCCCACCGACCGGAACCGCGAGAAGGACTCCTGATGGACATCGACATGAGCGCACTGCGTGCGCTGGAACGCGAGAAGGACATCTCCTTCGAGGTGGTCGTGGAGGCCATCGAGACAGCACTGCTGTCGGCCTACCACAAGACGCCCTACGCCCACTCCCACGCGCGGGTCGTGCTCGACCGCGCGAGCGGCCACGTCACCGTCTGGGCGAAGGAGCGACTCGAGCCCGAGCCGCAGGCCCAGCCCGAGACCGCGCCCGACACCGGGACCTCGGCGGAGACCGGGCAGGAGGGTGCGGCCGAGGACGCAGCGGCTGACACGGACGCGACCGTCGCTGCCCGGCCGGCACCCGCTCCCACCGCCACCCCGGCCCCGCCGCGGTTCTCCGAGGAGTTCGACGACACCCCCGAGGACTTCGGCCGGTTCGCCGCCGCAGTGGCGCGCCAGCTGATCATGCAGCGTCTGCGCGACGCGGAGGACGAGCAGAAGTTCGGCGAGTTCTCCGGCAAGGTCGGCGACATCGTCTCCGGAGTCATCCAGCAGGGCAGCCGGCCCGGTGACGTCATGATCGACCTGGGCCGTGTCGAGGCGTTGCTGCCGGCGTCCGAGCGCGTGGCTGAGGAGAAGTACGCCCACGGCGAGCGCATCAAGGCCTACGTGTACGAGGTCGAGAAGGGCATGCGTGGGCCGCGGGTCAAGGTCTCGCGCACGCACCCGAACCTGGTGCGCCTGCTGTTCGCGCTGGAGGTGCCCGAGATCGCCGACGGTGCGGTCGAGATCATGGGCGTGGCCCGCGAGGCCGGGCATCGCACGAAGATCGCCGTGCGCGCCAAGGCGGCCGGGGTCAACGCGAAGGGCGCCTGCATCGGACCGATGGGCCAGCGCGTCCGCAACGTCATGCACGAGCTGCACGGCGAGAAGATCGACATCGTCGACTACAGCGACGAGCCGGCTGCGTACATCGGTCACGCGCTCTCGCCGTCGCGCGTCAAGCAGGTGACGGTGGTCGACGAGCAGGCTCGCGCGGCGAGGGTGGTCGTTCCCGACTTCCAGCTCTCGCTCGCGATCGGCAAGGAGGGCCAGAACGCCCGCCTCGCCGCGAAGCTCACGGGCTGGCGCATCGACATCCGTTCCGACACCGAGGACCCCTCCGTGGCCGGGGGTCCAGCGCGCCCGTCCGGTGCGTCGAGGCCCGAGAACGGAGCATGAGCGCGGACGGGGTAGACTCGACCCTGGTCACTCGCACGTGCATCGGCTGCCGGTCGCGCGACGCAGTGACCGCTCTGGTGCGACTCGTCGCGGTCCCGGGGGAGACGATCACGGTCGTCACGCCCGATCCACGGCGGTCCATGCCGGGGCGAGGGGCGCACCTGCACCCCGACCCTCGGTGCCTGGAGCTGGCACGTCGCCGCAAGGCGTTCGGCCGGGCCCTCCGCCTGGAGGGACCACTCGACCTGACGCTGCTCGACGCCGTCGCCGACCGCACCACGCACCAGTGACACCGATCCAGGGGGCCACCCGGCCCCACGACCCGAAAACGGAGCAACCGCTCATGAGCTCTCGATGAGAACCAACCGATGAGCCTGCACGTCAACTAGGGTCCGCACCTCCTTCAGGGCGGGCGGACCCCCCTGAAGGAGAACAGTGGCTGTCAGAGTCCACGAGCTCGCACGAGAGCTCGGAGTCCAGAGCAAGGACATCCTGTCCACGTTGAAGGACATGGGTGAGTACGTGAAGTCCGCGTCGTCCACCGTCGAGGCGCCGGTCGTCCGCCGCCTCAAGGAGGAGCACGGCGACACCCTGCGCGACAAGGGTGCGAAGAAGGCTGCCAAGAAGGCGCCTGCGGCCAAGCCGGAGGCACCGGCCCAGGCCGAGACCAAGGCACCCGAGGCGCCCGCGCCCGTCGAGCAGCCCGCAGCGGCCGAGCCCGCCGCCGAGGCTCCTGCCCCGGCGGCGCCCAAGGCCGCGCCGGCACCCGGTCCGCGTCCCGGTCCGCGTCGTCCGGCCGAGCCGGAGGCCCCGGCGGCCGAGGCCGCTCCGGAGGCGCCTGCGGCGCAGCCCGGCCCGAAGCCCGCTCCCGGACCCCGTCCGGGACCGCGCGGTGGCGGTGCCCGTCCGGGCAACAACCCGTTCTCGTCGCGCCAGGGCATGCAGCAGGACCGTCCCCCGCGCCCGCCGGCCGCCCGTGAGGGTGGAGCGGCTCCCGCGCCGGGCGGTCGCCCGGGCATGCCGCGTCCCAACCCGGCCATGATGCCCAAGCAGTCCGGTCTGGCCGGCTCCCGTCCCGGCCCCGGTGGCCGTGGTGGTCCCGGTGGCCGTCCCGGCGGTCCCGGTGGCCGACCCGGTGGTGGCGGCGCTCCCGGCGGTCGTCCCGGCGGTGGCGGTGGCGGCGGCTTCGCCGGTCGCCCCGGCGGCGGTGGCGGCTTCGGTGGCCCCGGTGGTCGTCCCGGCGGCAACCGTCCCGGTGGCCGCGGTGGCACGCAGGGCGCGTTCGGTCGCGCCGGTGGTCCGGTCCGACGTGGACGCAAGAGCAAGCGCGCGAAGCGTCAGGAATTCGACCAGATGCAGGCACCCGCCATCGGCGGCGTGCGTGTGCGCAAGGGCAACGGCGAGACGATCCGTCTCACCCGCGGTTCGTCGCTGAGCGACTTCGCCGACAAGATCGGCGTCGACGCGGCATCGCTCGTCGAGGTGCTGTTCCACCTGGGCGAGGTCGTCACGGCCACCCAGTCGGCCAACGACGAGACGCTGCAGCTGCTCGGTGAGGAGCTCAACTACACGGTCGAGGTCATCTCGCCCGAGGACGAGGACCGCGAGCTGCTCGAGTCGTTCTCGCTGGAGTTCGGCGAGAACGAGGGCGACGACGCGGACCTCATCGCGCGGCCGCCGGTCGTCACGGTCATGGGTCACGTCGACCACGGCAAGACCAAGCTCCTCGACGCGCTGCGCTCCAGCAACGTGGTCGACAAGGAGGCCGGTGGCATCACACAGACCATCGGCGCCTACCAGGTCGCCACCGAGGTCGAGGGCGACGAGCGTCGCATCACCCTGATCGACACCCCCGGTCACGAGGCCTTCACGGCCATGCGTGCCCGTGGTGCCCAGGCGACCGACATCGCGATTCTCGTGGTCGCGGCCGACGACGGCGTCATGCCGCAGACGGTCGAGGCGCTCAACCACGCGAAGGCGGCCGGCGTGCCGATCGTCGTCGCGGTCAACAAGATCGACAAGCCCGACGCCGATCCGACCAAGGCTCGCGGTCAGCTCACCGAGTACGGACTCGTGCCCGAGGAGTACGGCGGCGACACGATGTTCGTCGACGTCTCGGCCAAGGCCGGGACGGGCCTGGAGGACCTGCTCGCCGCCGTCGTGCTGACGGCGGACGCCGAGCTGGACCTGCGCGCCAACCCGACGCAGAACGCCGAGGGCCTGGTCATCGAGGCGCACCTGGACCGCGGTCGCGGCCCGGTCGCCACGGTGCTGGTGCACCGCGGCACCCTGCGCGTGGGCGACTCGCTCGTCGCCGGACCGGCCTTCGGTCGTGTCCGCGCGATGCTCGACGAGCACGGCGAGAACATCGAGGAGGCCACGCCGTCGCGTCCCGCGCTCGTGCTCGGCCTCACCGCCGTTCCCGGCGCCGGCGACAACTTCATGGTCGTCGCCGACGACCGCCTGGCTCGCCAGGTGGCCGAGAAGCGCGAGGCGCGCGAGCGCAACGCACTGCTCGCCAAGCGCAGTGGTCGCCGGACCCTCGAGGACTTCATGTCCTCGATGGAGAAGGGGGAGACCGACGAGCTGCTGCTCATCCTGAAGGGTGACGGCTCCGGCTCGGTCGAGGCGCTCGAGGACGCGCTCGCCAACATCGACGTCGGCGAGGAGGTCGACCTGCGGGTCATCGACCGCGGCGTCGGTGCGATCACCGAGACCGACGTCAACCTGGCTGCCGCGTCGAACGCCGTCATCATCGGCTTCAACGTCCGGCCGCAGGGCAAGGCCACCGAGCTCGCCGACCGCGAGGGCGTCGAGATCAAGTACTACTCGGTGATCTACCAGGCGATCGACGAGATCGAGGCGGCCCTCAAGGGCATGCTCAAGCCCGAGTTCGAAGAGGTCCAGCTGGGCACGGCGCAGATCCGCGAGATCTTCCGCTCGTCCAAGATCGGCAACATCGCCGGCTGCATGGTCACGAGCGGCACGCTGCGGCGCAACGCCAAGGCTCGCCTGCTGCGCGACGGTGCCGTGGTGGCCGACAACCTCGACCTCTCGAGCCTGCGGCGCGAGAAGGACGACGTGTCCGAGGTCCGCGAGGGCTTCGAGTGCGGTCTGGTGCTCCGTGGCTACGGCGACATCAAGATCGACGACGTCGTGGAGATGTTCGAGCTGCGCGAGAAGCCGCGCGCCTGATGTCCGATCCCTCGACAGGCTCGGCCGGCGCCGCCGGCCGAGCCTGTCGAGGGCCTTCACCACTCACGACAACGCGGAGGAATCATGGCCGGACAGCGCACCCAGCAGCTCGCTGACCGCATCAAGGTGATCATCGCCCAGATGCTCGAGCGTCGGGTCAAGGATCCGCGTCTCGGCTTCGTGACCATCACCGACGTCCGGCTCACCGGTGACAACCAGAACGCCTCGGTGTTCTACACCGTCATGGGCGACGAGCGGGCCATCGCCGACACCGGCGCCGCGCTCCGCAGCGCCACCGGGCTCCTGCGGGCCGAGGTCGGCAAGCAGCTCGGGACGCGCCACACGCCGACGCTCGAGTTCTTCCTCGACGCGGTGCCCGAGACGGCACGCCAGATCGAGGACCTGCTGGCCAGGGCGCGCGAGATCGACGAGCGCGTGGCCGCGGAGTCGGCCGGCGCGCAGTACGCCGGCGACCCCGACCCGTACAAGCAGCCCCGCACGGACGAGTCGTCCGACGAGGACGACGAGGACGACGGACGCGCATGAGCCCCGTGGGGCTGGTCGTCGTCGACAAGCCCGCAGGGTGGACGTCGCACGACGTCGTCGCGCGCACCCGACGCCTGGCCGGGACCCGCAAGGTCGGTCACGCCGGGACGCTCGACCCGATGGCCACGGGTGTGCTCGTGCTCGGGGTCGGACGTGCGACGCGGCTGCTCGGCCACCTGCAGCTGGCCGACAAGGAGTACCTCGCCACGATGCGGCTGGGGCAGACCACCGTGACCGACGACGCCGAGGGGGACCTGCTCGAGCAGGTCGACGCCTCCGGCATCGGCGAGGCCGACGTCCGGGCCGCGGTGCTGCCGCTGACCGGCGACATCGAGCAGGTGCCGACCGCGGTCTCGGCCATCAAGGTCGACGGCAAGCGGTCCTACGCGCGGGTCCGGGCCGGCGAGGACGTCCAGCTGGCGGCGCGGCCGGTCACGGTCTCGACCTTCGAGGTCACCGACGTGCGCCACGTCGACGTCGACGGCACCCCCGTGGTCGACGTCGACGTCCGGGTCGTGTGCTCCAGCGGCACCTACGTCCGCGCGCTCGCACGCGACCTCGGCGCCTCGCTCGGGGTGGGCGGCCACCTGACCATGCTGCGGCGCACCCGGGTGGGCGGCTTCGGCCTCGACGTCGCCAGCACGCTCGAGGAGCTCGAGCGTTCGTGGACCCACGTGGATCTCGACGCTGCGGCGCGGGCGGCGTTCGTGTCGATCGACCTCGACGAGTCCGCCGCCCAGGAGGTGAGGTTCGGGCGCGCGCTGACCGGCACGGTCCTCGGTCACGACGGCCCGGTGGCGCTGTTCGCGCCCGACGGGGCCTTCCTCGCGCTCTACGAGCAGCGCGGCCCCGACGCGCGGGCGGTCGCCGTCTTCGTGTGAGCGGCACCGAACGAGGACGCGCCGTTCGCACGATGTCCTAGGGTGACGCCGTGGCTCGCATCTCGACCCGAGGTCTCCTCTGGCGCCCCCTGCAGACCTGGTTCCTCTCCGTCGTCGGGATCGTCTCGGGCCTGATGCTCACGACCAAGGTGCGCAAGATCCTGCGCGCCGGAGGGCAGAAGCCCTTCCCGACCGTCGCGCCGCTGACGCTGCCCGTCGGACAGGAGAACCACGCCACCACGTACACCTACGGCGAGGACCTCTACGCCGACATGCTGGCGGCGATCCGTGGCGCCCGGACCCGTGTGCTCTTCGAGACCTTCATCCTCAAGGCCGACGAGGTCGGTGCCGAGTTCAAGCGGGAGCTCGTGGCCGCTGCCGAGCGAGGCGTCCACGTGCACGTGATCTACGACGGGTTCGCCAACCTCGTCGTGCCGCGGTCCTTCCTGCGCTTCCCGCCGAGCGTGCACGTGCTGCGGTTCCCCGTCCTGAACTCCGGGCTGCAGCCGTTCAACCCCCGCCGGTGGGGCCGTGACCACCGCAAGATCCTGGTCGTCGACGACCAGGTCGGCTTCGTGGGCGGCTACAACGTCGGGTCGCTCTACGCGACGCAGTGGCGCGACACGCACCTGAAGGTCGAGGGCGCGGCGGTGTGGGACCTCGACAACGCGTTCATCGACTTCTGGAACGACCGCCACCCGGTGCGGATCGAGCCACTGGGCGAGGCCAGCTGGGAGCCGACCGTGCGGGCCCACCGCAACGTCCCGCAGCAGCTGGTGTTCCCGATCCGCGGGATGTACCTGGAGGCGATCGACCGTGCGCGGCACCACGTGCACATCACGGCGGCCTACTTCATCCCCGACCACGACATCCTGCGGGCGCTCCTCGACGCGCGGTCACGGGGCGTCGAGGTGACGATCATCGTGCCCGAGATCAGCAACCACGTCGTGGCGGACTGGCTGTCGCGCGGGTTCTACGGCGAGCTGTTGCGGCACGGCGTGCGGATCCAGCTGTACCAGGACGCGATGGTGCACGCGAAGACCATGACGATCGACGGCCACTGGTCGACGGTCGGCACCGCCAACATCGACCGACTGAGCCTCACGGGCAACTACGAGATCAACCTCGAGGTGATCGACCCGAACCTCGCCGAGCACCTCGAGCGGGTCTTCGAGACCGACCTGGAGAACTGCCGCGAGCTCACCCTCGAGCAGTGGCAGTCGCGGCCGTTCGTGGCCCGCGCGTGCGAGCTGCTGCTCACCCCGCTGCGACCCCTGCTCTGAGGTGCGTGACCGGTGCGGACCCGCGCATGAGAGTCCTCTCATCGGGGTCTCACGGAGGGCTCACGGGCGCTGGCGAGAGTGAGGGCATCACATCGACACCAGGAGGAACCATGAAGCTCTCAGTCCGTACCGGAATCGCCGCCGTCGCCGGCACCCTCGCCCTCGGCACCGCCGGGTTCGCCCTGTCGGCGGCCAGCGCCGACGACACCGACCGCGACCCCGCCCTCAAGCGCGAGGACACCAGCACCTCGTGGACGGTGCCGGCCGCCGACGACGATGACGACGACCGCGACGGCCGCGACGACGACCTCAACACGCAGGTGACCGCGCAGACGGCCAACACGGCTCAGACCGCGCAGACCCGGAACACGGCCCCCACGGCCAACACCAAGAACACGGCGCAGACCAAGAACACCGCGCCGACGAAGAACACGGCCAAGACGGTGCAGTCGGCTCCGACCAAGAACACCGCCAAGACGGTCCAGTCGGCGCCCACGAAGAACACCGCCCCCACGAAGAACACGGCCCCGAGCGCCCCGACCAAGAACACCGCCCCGACGAACGACACGAACAGCTGATGTCCGACGACCGCTGGGGCCTGGCCGGGGGCGACGAGATCGCCCCCGGCCTCACGGCCGTGAAGGACCTCGGGGGCGGCACCGTCTACGAGGCGTGGCTCGCCTTCGACGAGCGCCTGCACGCCCCTGTGGTCGTCAAGGTGCTGCGCCCCGGCCACGTGGAGGACCCCGCCTCGCGCGCCGGCTTCGACCGCGAGATCGGGCTGCTGTCGCGTCTGGCCCACCCGGGCATCACGCGGGTCTTCTCCTACGACGACGAGGCCGAGCGGCCGTACTTCGTGCTGGAGCACGTGGACGGTCCCAACCTCTCGCGCCTGATCGGCAAGCACGGTGCCGTCCCCGAGCACCAGCTGCTGCCGCTGGCGCTCGAGCTGGCGTCGGTGCTGCACTACCTGCACGGTGAGGACGTCCTGCACCTCGACATCAAGCCGAGCAACGTCATCATGGGCTCGCCGGCCCAGCTGATCGACCTGTCCGTCGCCCTGGACGCCTCCGAGGCCGCCGCCCTCGACCACGCGGTCGGCAGCGACGAGTACATGGCCCCCGAGCAGTGCCTGCCGGGGGAGCGCGGCACCGTCGGTCCTGCGGCCGACGTCTGGGGCCTCGGCGCCACGCTGTTCCGCGCCGCGGCCGGCTTCCGCGCCTTCGACCGCGACCCGCGCTGGGCCCAGCTGCAGGACGAGCCGAAGCCGCTTCCCGCCCACGTGCACCCGGGCGCCGCCGACCTGATCAGCCGCTGCCTCGACCCCGACCCGGCGGCGCGTCCCACGCCGACGCAGATCGCGCACGACCTCGAGCCGATGATCGCCGGCCTGCCCAGTGCCCGGTTGTCGGGCTTCACGCTGAAGCGCTGAGGCTCTTCGCAGCTGAGTAGCCGTCCGTTCGGGCCTCGACCTGCGGCTGCGTCGTTGTGGCTGGGTCTCGACCTGCGGCTGCGTCGCTGTGGCTGGGCCTGGACCCGCTGCTGCGTCGCTGGGCTGGGGCTTCGTCCTGCTGCTGCGTCGCTGTGGCTCCGAGTGGACCTGCGTTCCGAAAGGGCCTCGACCGGCGGGCGGGTCCGGGCTCGGTCGGGCTCTCGGGGCGTGGCTGGGGGTGACGCAGGATTCTGCGTTCGTGCGTGAGGGGTCGAAGGATGCTGCGTTCGCTACGGGATCCCGTCACCAACGCAGCATCGTTCGGGCTTCCGCACGCGAAGGCAGAATCCTGCGTCCAGCGGGGCTTCGGTACGCGGCGGGTGGGCAGGGATTCTCCCTTTGCGTGGAACGGTCCACGAGAAGGGAGAATCTCTGCCCGTACGGGGGCCTTTTCCTCGCCACGGTGCTTCCTTCGCGTGGCACGGTCCACGCGAAGGAAGCATCGTGCGTGAATTTCTCGCAGATGGAGAATCGTGGCCGCGCCCCGCAGACCCAGCCGGTCCGAGACCCACCGTTCCGGTCGAGGCCCTTTCGGAGACCACGCCCACTCGCAGCCACAGCGACGCAGCAGGACGTGAAGGCCCACGGCAGCGACGCAGCAGCGAGTGGAAGCCCCGCCGAGCGACGCAGCAGCGAGTGGAAGCCCCGCCGAGCCGAAGCAGCAGCGAGCGGAAGCCCGCCGACCGACGCACCCGCAGGCCGGGAGGACCTCAGTCCACCCGGTACCCCAGCCCCCGCACGGTGGTGACGAGCTCGGCACCCAGCTTCCGTCGCAGGTACCCGACGTAGACGTCGACGACGTTGGAGCCGGGGTCGAAGTCGTAGCCCCACACGTGCGAGAGCAGCTGCTCGCGCGACAGGACCTGACCACGGTGGCTCATGAGGACCTCGGCCAGCGAGAGCTCGCGGGCCGAGAGCTCCACCTCGCGCTCGCCGACGTAGGCCCGCCGCCGGCGCAGGTCCAGTCGGACGTCGCCGGCCACGAGCTCGTCGTCCGGAGCGGCCTGGGCGGGGGAGCGGAGCCGCAGCCGTACACGGGCCAGCAGCTCGGCGAAGCGGAACGGCTTGCTCATGTAGTCGGCGGCGCCGCCCTCCAGCGCCTGGACCGTGTCGGTCACTGAGTCGCGAGCGGTCAGCACGATGACCGGCAGCTCGGGGCGCTCGGCCTGCACACGCTCGAGGATGGTGAACCCGTCCAGGCCGGGCAGGCCGATGTCGAGGATCATCAGGTCGAACGGGCCGGTGAGGGCGTAGTCGAGCCCGCTCACGCCGTCCGCGACCACCGTGGGGGTGAACCCCTCGGCCTTGAGGCCCTTGGAGACGAACGAGGCGATGCGGTCCTCGTCCTCGACCACCAGGATCCGGTTCACCACTGTCCTCCTGCCGGGACGACCAGCCGGAACGTCGCGCCGGTGCCACTGGTCGGTCCATGGTCGCTCGTGCCGTGCTCGTCGGCGCTGGGTTCGTCGAGCACCACCTGGCCCTCGTGGGCCTGGGCGATCACCGCGACGATGGAGAGCCCGAGGCCGAAGCCGGCGTGCTCGTCCTCGCCCTGCGAGAAGCGCTCGAAGATCGTCTCACGCAGCGCGGGCGAGACACCGGAGCCCGTGTCGCGGACCCACAGCTCGACGTTCCCCTCGTGCAGGCGCGAGCCGATGCCGATCTCGTCACCGGCGGCCGTGTGGCGGACGGCGTTGTCCGCCAGCTGGAGCAGCGCCTGGGTGATGCGTTGCGGATCGACCTCCACCGTCGTGCGCGCGACGCCGTCGAGCACCCACGCGCGCTCCGCGAGCCCGCGGGCTCGCTCCAGCACGCCGACCGTCAGGGCCTCGACGTCGGTGCGCTCGAGGCGCACGAAGTCGGGACGCTCGGCCTTGGCGAGCAGCAGGAGGTCGTTCACCAGCCGGGTCATCCGGTCGATCTCGTCGAGCAGCAGCACGCGGGTCGTGCGCACGTCGTCGGGGTCGGTGAGGTCGAGGACCTCCAGGTGACCCTGCAGGACGGTGAGAGGGGTGCGCAGCTCGTGCGCGGCGTCGTCGAGGAGTCGACGCTGGCTGGCGAACGCCTCCTCCAGGCGGTCGAGCATGTCGTTGAACGTGCGCTGCAGCTCGCTCAGGTCGTCGTTGCCGCTCACCTCGAGCCGCCCGCTCAGGTCACCTTCGGTGATCCCCTGCGCGGTCTCACGGAGCCGGCGCACGGGGGAGAGGAGACGGCCGGCGAGCCACGACGCGATCGCGGAGATCAGCACCACCGACAGCGCACTGAGCAGGGCGTAGGTGACCATCAGCTCGTGCAGCTGGTTGCGCGACTCGCTCACGTCGTGCGAGACGACGAAGGAGGCGCGCTCGGATCCCTGCTCCACCGGCTGGACCGCCACGCGGTAGTCGCGGTCGGCGACGGTCAGGTCGGCCACGCCGCCTGCGGTCTCGAGCCGCTCGACCAGGGCCGGGAAGCGCGGCGAGGTGCGCAGCGCCCGTTGGCCCTCGCCGACGAACGTGGGCTTGCCGGTGACGGGGAACTGCCAGAGGTTCTCCTCGGCGTCGGGCACGTTGCGGGACAGGAAGAACGCGATCAGGCGGTCGGGATCGGTGAACCGTTCGCCCGTCTCCGGGTCGACTCCCTCGGCCTGGAGGCGACGCAGCTCGCCGACCTCCTGGGCCAGGCTGGTGTCGATCACGCGGTCGATGCGGCGCGACTCGAGCACGAAGAGGGTGGCACCGACGGCGACGAGGGCCGCCGCCGTCAGGAGCGCGACGGCGGCGGTGAGACGTTGGCGGACGGAGTAGCGGGGGCTGCGGCTCACGTCCACGCGTCGCTCCTGCGTCCACGGCGAAGCCGGGGGAGGAGGTCAGTCGTCATCGTCGTCCCGGTCGTCCCTGTCGTCATCGTCGTCGTCATCATCGTCGATGGGGCGCGGCGTCTGGGGGACGCGCTCGTAGTCGTCGTCATCGTCGTCGTCGTCCGCAGACGGGGTCGGCGACGGCGTGGGGGTGGGGGTCGGGGTGGAGCTCGACGTCGTCGGCACCGTCACGGGGGCGAAGTCGCCGGCCGGTGCGTCGTCCTGCGCCACGACGCGCGCCGCCACGATGCCGAGCAGCACGACGGCGACCCCCACGACGAGGGGGACGAGGAGGCGGGAACGCGTCATGCGCACACTGTGCCGCACGGAGCACCTCGCCACGATGAGGTGGCGATGAGAGAACTCTCATCGAACGTCACCGCGCACGCGTGCAGCGAGCGCCGCTGTGGCACAGTTCTGGCGTGGCCACGTGGACAGAGCTGGGCGGGGCGTCGACCGCGCCGATCGCCGAGGACTCCGCCGTCACCATCGGGACGTTCGACGGCGTCCACCGAGGGCACCAGGCACTGCTGCAGCGGACGCGCGAGGTCGCCGACGGTCTGCCGGTCGTGGCCGTGACCTTCGAGCCGCACCCGGTCGCGGTCTTCGCCCCCGAGCGGGTCCCCGCCCGGCTCACGTCGCTCGAGCGCCGCGTGCAGCTGCTGCTCGAGCCGGCGCCCGGCGTGCGCGGGGCCGACCACGTCCGCGTCCTCGACTTCGACCGCGAGATGGCCTCCTGGTCACCTCGCGAGTTCGTCGAGCGCGTGGTGGTCGAGCAGCTGCGGGCCCGCCACGTGGTGGTCGGGGAGAACTTCACGTTCGGCGCCAAGGCCGCCGGCACCACGGAGGTGCTGCGCGAGCTGTGCGCCGAGCACGGCTGCTCGGCCGACGCGCTCACGCTCGTGGGGGACGCCGAGGCGCGGGGCGACGACGGATCCGGCACCTGGTCGTCCACGCGGGTGCGGGGTCTCGTCGCCGAGGCCCGTCTCGCCGAGGCCGCAGCGGTGCTCGGCCGTCCGTACGAGGTGGACGGTGTGGTCACCCCCGGTGACCGCCGTGGCCGAGACCTCGGCTTCCCGACCGCCAACGTCCCGGTCGACGCCGGGTACTGCGTCCCGCCCGACGGGGTCTACGCCGGTCGACTCGTCACCGGGGACGCCGCCTACCCGGCTGCCGTGTCCATCGGCACCAACCCGACCTTCGCCGGCACCGAGCGGCGGGTCGAGTCCTACGTGATGGACCACGGGCACGACCTCGACCTCTACGGACGCGCCGTGCGGGTGGAGCTGGTCGAGCGGCTGCGCTCGATGGTGGCCTACGAGGGTGTCGAGGCCCTCGTCGAGCAGATGCACGCCGACGTCGACGCCGCACGCGCCGTGCTCGCTCGACCGTCCTGACCCGGGCGATTCGCCTGGAGGTGCCGCCCGCTGATAGCCTGGCAGGCGGCGTACCAACGCCCACGGATCATCAGAGCCCCGGTGGACATGCCCGGGAGCGCCGTGCAACGACCTCCCAGGAGAAGAATGTCGAAGAAAACCGCTGCCCCCACCGTCGCCGGCACGCCGCGTGACGAGATCATCAAGCAGTACGCCCGCAGCGAGGGCGACACCGGCTCCCCGGAGGTCCAGGTCGCGCTGCTCACCGAGCGCATCTCGCACCTGACGGAGCACCTGAAGGAGCACAAGCACGACCACCACAGCCGTCGTGGCCTGCTGCTGCTCGTCGGCCAGCGCCGTCGGCTGCTCAACTACCTCCAGGCCAAGGACATCGAGCGCTACCGCTCGCTCATCGAGCGCCTCGGTCTGCGTCGCTGACTTCGATCAGGCGGTCTCCCCAGTCGGGGTGGCCGCCTGATCCGCATCCGGGCCCGCCCAGGTCGTAGGACCTGGACGACCGCCCACCACAACTGAACATCGACACATCCACGGACGAGAGCCGCCACGTCGGGTCCGGTCCTCGGTAGTGGCCCTCGGGACGGCGATCGCCGCGCCGCGGGCCTCGATCGAAGACCGAAGGCCATCATCACGGCAGGTCCGGAGCTCGTCCCACCGCGCGACGACCGTCGCGAGAAGGGACTTCTATGTCCGACTCCATCCACACCACCGAGACCGTCATCGACAATGGTCGTTTCGGTACCCGCACGATCCGTTTCGAGACGGGTCAGCTCGCTCGCCAGGCCGCCGGCTCCGTGTCCGCGTTCCTGGACGACGACACGATGCTGCTCTCGGCCACCACGGCCGGCAAGCACCCCAAGGACCACTTCGACTTCTTCCCCCTCACGGTCGACGTCGAGGAGCGCATGTACGCCGCGGGACGCATCCCCGGCTCGTTCTTCCGTCGTGAGGGCCGCCCGGGCGAGGACGCGATCCTCACCTGCCGCCTGATCGACCGCCCGCTGCGCCCGACCTTCAAGAAGGGTCTGCGCAACGAGGTCCAGGTCGTCATCACGGTCCTGGCCCTGAACCCCGACACCCCGTACGACGTGCTGGCCATCAACGCCGCCTCCGCGTCCACGCAGATCTCGGGCCTGCCGTTCTCCGGTCCGATCGGCGCCACCCGCGTCGCCCTGATCGACGGCCAGTGGGTTGCCTTCCCGACGCACAGCCAGCTCGAGGACGCCGTGTTCGACATGGTCGTCGCGGGCCGCATCGCCACGCAGGCCGACGGCTCCAGCGACGTCGCGATCATGATGGTCGAGGCCGAGTCCACCGAGAACACCTGGGACCTCGTGCAGTCCGGTGTCCAGGCGCCCACCGAGGAGGTCGTGGCCGGTGGCCTCGACGCCGCCAAGGGCTTCATCCGCCAGCTGTGCGAGGCGCAGCAGCAGCTCGCCGAGGCCGCGGCCAAGCCCGTCCAGGACTTCCCGGTCTTCCTCGACTTCCAGGACGACGTCTACGACGCCGTCGCCGCAGCCGCCTCCGGCCCGCTGGCCGAGGCCCTCACGATCTCCTCCAAGGCCGATCGCGAGGACCGCGAGAGCCAGATCAAGGCCGACGTGCTCGACCAGCTCGGCGAGCAGTTCGAGGGTCGCGAGAAGGAGGTCGGTGCCGCGCTGCGTGCGGTCACCAAGAGCCTCGTCCGTCAGCGTGTGCTCCGCGACAAGGTGCGCATCGACGGTCGTGGACTCGCCGACATCCGTGAGCTGTCGGCCGAGGTCGGCGTCATCCCGCGCGTGCACGGCTCGGCCCTGTTCCAGCGTGGCGAGACCCAGATCCTGGGCGTCACCACGCTGAACATGCTCGACCTGGTGCAGAAGCTCGACACGCTGAGCCCCGAGAGCACGCGTCGGTACATGCACAACTACAACTTCCCGCCGTTCTCCACGGGTGAGACGGGCCGCGTCGGTTCGCCGAAGCGGCGCGAGATCGGCCACGGTGCGCTCGCCGGCCGCGCGCTCCTGCCGGTCCTGCCCACCAAGGAGGAGTTCCCCTACGCGATCCGTCAGGTCTCCGAGGCGCTGAGCTCGAACGGCTCCACGTCGATGGGCTCGGTCTGCGCCTCGACGCTCGGTCTGCTCAACGCCGGTGTGCCGCTGCGCGCCCCGGTCGCGGGCATCGCGATGGGCCTCATCTTCGGTGAGGTCGACGGCGCCACCGAGTACGTCACCCTCACCGACATCCTCGGTGCCGAGGACGCGTACGGCGACATGGACTTCAAGGTCGCCGGCACGCCCGAGTTCATCACGGCCCTGCAGCTGGACACCAAGCTCGACGGCATCCCCGCCGACGTGCTCGCCGGTGCCCTCACGCAGGCCAAGGGTGCGCGCCTGACGATCCTCGACGTCATGTCCGAGGCCATCGACGCGCCCGACGAGATGAGCGAGTTCGCCCCGAAGATCATCACGGTGAAGGTGCCGGTCGACAAGATCGGCGAGGTCATCGGCCCGAAGGGCAAGATGATCAACCAGATCCAGGACGACACCGGCGCCAAGATCTCGATCGAGGACGACGGCACCGTCTACATCGCCGGCGAGGCCGGCGGTGCGGCCGACCGTGCGCGCGACGCCATCAACGCGATCGCCAACCCGACGATGCCCGAGGTCGGCGAGCGCTACCTCGGCACCGTCGTCAAGACGGTCGACTTCGGTGCGTTCATCGCGCTCTCGCCGGGCAAGGACGGGCTGCTGCACATCAGCAAGCTGCGCGACCTCAACGGCGGCCAGCGCGTGAACAACGTCGAGGACGTCGTCTCGGTGGGCCAGAAGATCCAGGTCCAGATCGCCGAGCTCGGCGACCGCGGCAAGATCTCGCTGATCCCCGTCCCCGAGGACGCAGCTCCCGAGGACGCCACCGACGAGGCCCCGGCCGACGCCGAGGAGTCCACGGACGCCTGATCGGTCCACGTCACGAGGCCCTCACCCCTTCGGGGGTGGGGGCCTCGTCGCGTTCGGTCCGGGCGGTCGACCGGGAGGTGGGGTCACGGCCCTCGGCGTGAGACGATCCGCGAGATGACCGACTTCCGTGAGCGCGCCGCCGCGCTCGATGCTGCCGACCCGCTGGCCGTGTACCGCCAGCAGTTCGTGCTCGACGCCGACATGGTGGCCTACCTCGACGGCAACTCGTTGGGTCGGCTGCCGCTGCGCACGCGAGAGCGCCTCGCCTCGTTCGTGCGCGACGAGTGGGGCAGCCGTCTGATCCGTGGCTGGTCGGAGGGCTGGACCGAGCTGCCGGTCGAGGTAGGCGACGAGGTGGGCGCCCTCGTGGGTGCCGCACCCGGTCAGACGGTGGTGGCCGACTCGACGTCGATCTGCATCGCGAAGGCCCTGCACGCCGCGGCGTCGATCGTGCCCGGACGCAGCCGGATCGTCGTCGACGCCGGCGACTTCCCGACCGACCGCTACCTGGCGTCGCACGTGGCGGCGGCCCGCGGCATGGAGCTGGTCACGATCGAGCGTGACGCCGAGGGCGACCTGACCGATTCGTTGGACGCCGTGCTCGACGAGCGCACGGCCGTCGTGCTGCTGAGCCACGTCGACTACCGCTCCGGCGCCCTGCTGGACCTGGCCGCGCTCACCGACCGGGTGCACGCGGCCGGCGCCCTGGTCGTGTGGGACCTGTGCCACTCGGTCGGGGTGGTGCCCACCGCGCTCGACGCCGCGGGCGTGGACCTCGCGGTCGGATGCACCTACAAGTACCTCAACGGTGGACCGGGCTCACCGGCGTTCCTGTACGCGGCGGCTCGCCACCTCCCCGTGCTCGAGCAGCCGCTGCCGGGCTGGTGGAGCGCCGACGACCTCTTCGCCATGGCCGACGACTACCGCCCCGCCGTGGACGCACGTCGGTTGCTGTCGGGGACGCCGAACGTCGCCGGCCTGCTGGCGGTGCGCGAGGGTGCGGCCATGGCCGCCGAGGCGGGCGTGGAGGCAGTGCGGGTCAAGTCGGTGCTGCTCACGACCTTCGCGATCGACGCGCTCGACGTGCTGGCCGCCGACGGCAGTCCGGTCGAGGTGGTCACACCGCGTGACGCGGCACGTCGCGGTGGTCACGTGACCGTGCGGGTCCCCGACGCGCGCGCCGTCACGGCAGCGCTGGTGGACCGTGGCGTGGTGCCCGACTTCCGCGAGCCCGACCTGGTGAGACTCGGGCTCGCCCCGCTCACCACGTCGTTCGCGGAGCTGCACGCCGGGCTCGTGGTGCTGCGCGACGTGCTCGCTCGATAGCCTGAGGTCATGACTCGTGTAGCCGTGCTGGGCGCCCGTGGGCGCATGGGTTCGACCTCCGTCGAGGCGCTCGACGCCGCCGACGGGATCGAGGTCGTCGCCCAGGTCGACGTCGGCGACTCCATCGACCTGGTGGGGGAGTCCGGAGCCGAGGTGGCCCTCGTCTTCACCACGCCCGACGTCGCGCTCGACCAGGTCCTGTGGTGCATCGAGCGCGGGGTGCACGTGGTCGTGGGAACCTCCGGCTTCGACGGCGAACGGCTGCGAGCCGTGCGCACGGCGGTCCACGAGCGCACCGGGGTCTCGGTCCTCGTGGTGCCGAACTTCTCGATCGGAGCCGTGCTGCTCATGCGGTTCGCCGCCACGGCCGCGCCCTTCTTCGAGTCCGTCGAGGTGATCGAGATGCACCACCCCGCGAAGGTCGACGCCCCCTCGGGGACGGCCGTCCGCACGGCCGAGCTGATCGCGGCCGCCCGCGCCGAGGCCGGTTCGCCGCCGGTCCCCGACGCCACCACCACCGACCCCGACGGTGCTCGGGGTGCCCAGGTCGACGGGATCACGGTGCACGCCGTGCGCTCGCGCGGCTTCGTCGCGTCCCAGGAGGTGCTCCTGGGCGGCGAGGGGGAGATCCTGAGCCTGCGGCACGACTCGTCCACGCGGGAGTCGTTCATGCCCGGCGTGGTGGCGGCCGTGCGTCACGTGGCCGACCGGTCGGGTGTCACCGTCGGTCTCGACTCCGTCCTGGGCCTGTGACCCGGTCCTGGGCCAGCGTCCGTACCCTCCAGCAGGCCACCCGGTGGCGCGGAGCCGTGCGTGAGGCCCTTCGTCGAGAGGTCGAGGCCGGTGACGTCGACGCCGCATGGATGGTCACGCTCCTCGATCTGTCGATGCCCTCGGTGCCCGAGGACCTCGACCGTGGACGCCGCCGCTTCGCGTCACTGCTCGACCAGCACGGCCCCGAGGACCTTCCGGCGTCGAAGGTGATCCGGGCACGCGTCGTCGGTGCCATGGCCGAGGTCTGGTGGAACGAAGGCCGCTTCGACGAGGTCGCCGACCTGCTCGACCTGTTTCCCGGCGACGGTGACGTGGCGGAGCTCGCCGGTCGCCATCTCAACGAGCGCCATCCGGCGGTCCGCGGCGCGGAGGCGGGGGAGTCGTGGCTCGATGCGGTCAACGATGTCTACTTCCCCGGCGCATGGGCTCTCGTGCTCGACGACCCTGCGAGCCCGCGCATCGACGCGCTCTCCTCGCCCGCCGACTCGTACGACGACGGTCCACTCGTCAGTGTGGTGATGACCAGCTGGGCCACGGATCCCGTCGCGCTGGAGACGGCCGTGCGGTCCGTCCTGCAGCAGTCCCACCGCCACCTCGAGCTCCTCGTGGTCGACGACGCGACACCGTCCGGACCCGTGCGGTTGCCGGCCGCCCTGCGCGACGACCCGCGGGTGCGGACTATCGAGCTGCAGGAGAACGGCGGCACCTACCGGGCGCGCAACGTCGGAGTGGCCCAGGCTCGGGGAGAGCTCGTCGCCTTCGCCGACAGCGATGACTGGAGCCATCCCCGCCGCATCGCCCGCCAGGTCGCACTGATGGCGGAGGACCCGGCCCGCCAAGTGGTGGTCGCGGAGGCAGTGTTCGCACGGGAGGACCTCTCGGTCCGCGACGGGTACGCAGCCCAGAAGGTGGCCGGAGGCCTGTCGATGATCCGCCGGGGGGCGTGGGAGCAACTCGGAGGGTTCGACGAGGTGCGCCGCGCGGCCGATAGCGAGCTTGTCGTCCGGGCGGAGCTGCTCGGAGCTGGAGCCGTCCTGCGTGACGCCGAACAGCCTGTCGGCGTCGTTCGCCGGGGCCGCCCGTCACTCACCGACGGAGACTTCGTGAACGGTTGGCTGCACCCCGATCGTGCAGCATATCGCGAGGGTTGGCGTCATTGGCATGGCGAGATCGCCCACGGTCGGGAGTCCATCCGGCTCGACCCGGGAGGTCCGCGCCGCTTCCCCGCGCCGGCCCGGTTCCTGGCCGAGAGTCTGCCCGCTGCGCGCCTGATGGTGCTGCTGGACCTCGCTCGACCGGACGAGGCGCACGTGGAGCGTCTGCGGGCCGAGGTGACGGCACCGTCCGCAGACGGTGCCGTCGTGGTCGTCTCGACCTTTCCGATGAAGCTGGGGGAGGCGTGGGATTCCGAGGTCGCCGCGCTGGCCTACGACCGTTCGATCCGGGTCGTGCAGCTCGACGACGAGATCGACGTGGCCACGGTGCTCGTCCTCGCGCCGTGGCACCTGCAGGTGGTGCCCGCGGTGCCGTGTCGAGTGCGAGCCCGGAACGTCCGTGTGGAGCCCGGGATCGGACTGCGGCACGACGAGGAGGACGCTTGGCGGTCCATGGTGCTTGAGCCCGGTCAGGTGGTGCACGGCTACGACCTGGCGCGTGCCTCGACGGTGCTTCGTGACCTGTTCGGTGTGGAGCCAGAGGTGGCCACCCCGCACCGGCACCGGTGGTGGTCGGGCTTGCGCTGACGACGGATCAGCGCAGGACGGCCGCGACGAGAGCGGCGCCCAGCACCACGGGCAGGAACGGCACGCGCAGCACCAGCAGGACCGCCGCCACGACGAGGGCGGCCAGCCGCGCGTCGACGGTGACACGCTGTCCGTCGGCCAGCACCTGCACGGCCACCAGGGCACCGAGAAGAGCCACCGGGATCAGGTCGACGGCACGTCGGGTGGCCGGGTGCTCGAGGACCCGCTCCGGCACCGAGAGCCCGGCGAGCTTCAGGGCGTAGCAGCCGACGCACGTGAGCACGATGCCCAGCCAGGTGGCGCTCACGACGCGGGCCGTCCGAGCCGGTCACGCAGCAGCAGACCTGCCACGACGGCCACCGCGCCGCCGGCGATGATCGGCACGCCGGCGGGGGAGAGCGGCACCAGGCCCAGGGCCACCCCGGCGCCGACCAGCGCGACGACCCGGGGGAGTGTTCCGGACAGGCGTGGCCAGAGCAGGGCCAGGAACGCCGCGCCGACCGCGGCGTCGAGCCCGTAGGTGCGGGGGTCGCCGATCGCGGTGCCCGCGAGCGCTCCGGCGAGGGTCGACAGGTTCCACAGCAGGTAGATCGAGGCGCCGGTCCACCAGAACCCGAGCCTGCCGAGGACGTGGTCGCGCTGGGCGACGGCGACGGCCGTCGACTCGTCGATCACGAGGTGCGCGCCCAGGGCCCTCCGCGCCCCGGTGAGACGCAGGATCGAGGCGAGGCTGAGACCGTAGAACAGGTTGCGCGTGCCCAGCAGCACGGACGTGAGGGCACCGGTCAGCGGAGCGCCGCCGGCCGCCACCACGCCGATGAAGGCGAACTGGGAGGCGCCGGTGAAGGCCACGAGGGACAGCACGCACGTCTGGAGGACGCTGAGTCCCGACGCGGTGCCCAGGGCGCCGAACGAGACGCCGTAGAGGCCGGTGGCCACGCCGACCCCCAGGGAGTCGGCCACGACTCGGCGACGTGCGGCACTGGGCGGGTCGGGGGAGCGGTCGCTCACTCCTCGACCAACGAGGTGACGAGTCGCACCTGCTTCACGGTGTGGGCGCCGGTCTCGTCGGCGAGCTCGCGGTGGGCCCCGTCGGCGGCCCACCCGGTGCCGACCACGAAGGCTCGCAGGGCGTCGTCGGTCGTGGGCAACCACCACCGGGCCCGCTCGAAGCCGTCGGCGCGCAACGTGTCCATGGCGGCCTGGAGCAGCCGCGAGCCGTGACCCTCGCCGCGGTGACCGGGGTCGACCAGCAGCTCGCCGACCTCGCCGTCGGCGACCTGGTCGGCGTCGGGGTCGTGGCAGGGGTGCACGAAGGCCACCCCGCGGAGCGTGGCCTGTTCGAGCGCGACGAGCACCCGGGCGCGAGCGTCCGGCGGAGTCGTGAGGAGTGCGTGCCACGCCGGGGCGACGTCGACGGTGGTCATGTCCCCGAAGGCGTCACGCCAGGCGGCCTGCTGGACGGTCGCGATCGCCGCCACGTCGTCGGGCCAGGCGAGCCGGACGCTCACGTCGGCGGTCACCACGACCGGAAGCTCTCGACGAGTCGTGTCTCGGCGCCATCGGCCTCGAGCATCGCGGCGGTCATGGTCAGGTTGCGCAGGCCGGGCCACGTCTCGAAGCCCAGCAGGAACAGGCCCGGGACCCCGGCGAGCAGGATCGGCCAGCCGCCCCAGGTACCCACGAACGAGACGAGGATCGCCAGCAGCACGGATGCCTCGCAGAACATCAGCTTGCGCACCGTCTGCGCGGCGTAGATGCCGATCGCGCGGCGCTCGAGGTCGTCGGGGTCGTCGTCGGGATCGAGCGGGGAGGCCTGCAGCCAGACCCGTTCGGAGAGCACGGCGGCGACCACGACCACCAGCAGCAGCGCCGCCAGCAGCCACCACGGCGGAAGATCGGCGTCGGTGCCGCCGAGGGCCAGGAAGATCAGCGTCATGAAGCCTGCGGTCAGACCGATCTGCAGGAGGGCGAAGCGGCGGACCTCCTGCGGGGAGGCCTCGTACTCGGCGAGGGGCACGACCAGAGTTTCGCACAGGACCTGTCGGCGTCGGCGGGTATCCTCCGGAGCATGCAGGCCTACCTCGACCTCGTCCGCCGGATCCTCGACGAGGGCGTCGAGAAGGGCGACCGCACCGGCACCGGCACGCGCAGCGTGTTCGGGCACCAGATGCGCTTCGACCTCGCCGCCGGATTCCCGCTGGTCACCACCAAGAAGGTGCACCTCAAGTCGGTCGTGGGCGAGCTCCTCTGGTTCGTCTCGGGCGACACCAACACCCGTTGGCTCCGCGAGAACGGCATCACCATCTGGGACGAGTGGGCCGACGAGAACGGCGACCTGGGGCCGGTCTACGGCCACCAGTGGCGCTCGTGGCCGACGCCGGACGGTCAGACGATCGACCAGCTGGTCGGTGTCATCGAGTCGCTCAAGGCCGATCCCGACTCCCGTCGCCACATCGTCAGCGCCTGGAACGTCGCCGACCTGCCCGCCATGGCGCTCGCGCCCTGCCACGCCTTCTTCCAGTTCTACGTCGCACCGGCCGACGACGGGGGCCCGGGCCGCCTGTCGTGCCAGCTGTACCAGCGGTCGGCCGACGTCTTCCTCGGCGTGCCGTTCAACATCGCGTCCTACGCGCTGCTCACGCACATGGTCGCGCAGGTCGCCGGGCTGCGGGTGGGCGACTTCGTCCACACCTTCGGCGACGCGCACCTGTACCTCAACCACCTCGACCAGGCCCGCCTGCAGCTCGAGCGCGAGCCGCGCCCCCTTCCCGAGCTGTGGCTGGACCCGTCGGTCACGAGCATCGATGGGTTCACGCTGGACTCCGTCAAGGTCACCGGGTACGACCCCCACCCGGGCATCAAGGCACCGATCGCCGTCTGAGCACACGCATGACTACTGCCACCACCACGCTCGTCGTCGCGATGGGCGCCAACCGGGTGATCGGGGTCGACGGCGCCCTGCCCTGGCGGCTCCCCGAGGACCTCGCCCACTTCAAGCAGCTCACGCTCGGCCACCCGATGGTGATGGGGCGGGCCACGTACGAGTCCATCGGTCGGCCGCTGCCGGGCCGCACCACCATCGTCGTCACCCGCGACCCGCGGTGGAGCGCCGAGGGTGTCGAGGTGGCGCACTCCCTCGACGAGGCGCTCGACCGTGCCCGATCCCTCGACGACGAGGTGTTCCTGGTCGGTGGGGCCCAGGTCTACGCCGCGGCGCTCGAACGCGACCTGGTCGACGTCCTGGTCGTCACCCGCGTGGCCGCGGCGCCGGACGGTGACACGTACTTCCCGCGGATCGACTGGGAGCGCTGGCACGAGGCGGGCCGGGTCCCGCACGTCGGACCGGAGCCCGAGCGGGTGCCGTTCGACATCGTCACCTACGTGCGCGCCTGACCCGGCGCGCCGTCGGCCCCGGTCCTCAGTCGAGGTAGGTCGCCACGAAGTCGTCGTGGTGGACCGGTCGGCCGATCACGTACCCCTGGGCGAAGTCGACGCCCTCGGCGCGCGCCACGTCGAGGACGGCGCCCTCGGCCACGAACTCCGCGACCGTCTCCTTGCCGAGCGCCTTCGCCATGGCCACCACCGAGCGCAGGATCGTCCGGTCGACGCCGTTGCGGTGCGAGTCGGCCACGAACTCGCCGTCGATCTTGAGCAGGTCGAAGTCGAGGTGCTTGAGGTAGGAGAGGGACCCGAAACCGGCCCCGAAGTCGTCGAGCGCCAACCGGCACCCCGTCGCCGCGACCCGGCGGGCGAAGTCGCGGGCGTTCTCGAGGTCGGCGACGGCCGCGGTCTCGGTGATCTCGAGGACGAGTGACCGCGGAGGGAAGGCACCCGAGGTGGCTGCCGAGACGATCATCCGTTCCAGCTCGGGATCGCCGATCGTCAGCCCGGACACGTTCACCTCGAGCACGAAGCCAGGCCGTGCCCGCTGCAGGTCGGTCAGGATCGGCAGCGCATGGGCCAGGACCCAGCGGTCGACTGCCGCGATGAGACCCGTACGTTCCGCGATGTAGAGGAATCGGCCGGGCATGACGAGCGTGCCGTCGTCGTCCCGCAGACGCAGCAAGACCTCGGCGCCGGTGATCCGTCCCGACGCGACGTGCTGGATCGGCTGGAGGTGGAGCTCGAAGCCGTCGTGCTCGAGCGCGTGCTCCAGGCGTTCGCGCCACCGCAGGCGTGCGCCCAGCCGGGGCACGTCGTGCTGGGTGTCGAGCGTGGCCACGCCGTCGCGACCGGCGTCCTTGGCGTCGTACATCAGCATGTCGACGGTGGCGAGGGCGTCGCCGCCTGACAGGTCGCCGACGTCGACGATCGGCAGGACGCCCACGCTCGCCGTGACGCGGCGCCGCACTCCGTCGAGCGTGGATGCGTGATCGCGGACACGGTCGACGAGCCGGTGCGCAAGAGCGACCGACTCCTCGGGGGTGGCCATGGGTAGAAGCACCCCGAACTCGTCGCCACCGAGCCGCGACACGATGTCCGCGTCTGCGAGCTCGCGGCGCAGCATCGCGGCGACCGAGGTGATCAGCTCGTCACCGGCGCGGTGCCCGAGCGTGTCGTTGATCTCCTTGAAGTGGTCGAGGTCGAGCAGGAGCAGTGCACCGCGTGGTCCGGTGCGACGGCAGGCATCCATGTGAAGGTCGAGGTCGCGGTCGAAGCGGCGACGGTTGACGAGGCCGGTGAGGGCGTCGTGGTCGGCCATGTGGGTGAGCTGCTGCTCGTAGCGGTACCGGTCCGACACGTCGACGACGTTGACGATGATGCCCGCTCCCGTCGCGCCGTCGACCGTCCGGAGCCGGGCGAGCGACAGCGCGAGGTGGACCATGCGCTCGTCCGCCGTCTCGAGGGTCCATGACGTGGTCGCGAGGCGCGCCGGGCTCTCGTCGAGGTCGGCGAGGAGCCGTCGGGTGGCCTCCGGGTCGGGGGAGAGGTCGACCAGACTCTGGCCGATTGGCGAGCGGAGCGGGTCGGGCAGCATCCGCTCGAGTGCGCCGTTCACCTCGCGGACCACACCGTCGGAGTCGAGCACGGCGATGCCGTGAGGCGCGTCCAGGAAGAGGTGCTCGGCTCGGTCGCGGGCCCGGGCGATCTCGCGCTCACGCCGGCGCTCGGCGCTCACGTCGCGGGCCACGATGAGGGCGCGCGGTCCGTCCACCGTGGCCAGCGGCGTGACGACCACGTGGTGCTCGTCCCCGGTGCGTGTCGCCGCGAGGTCCTCCTCCGTCGTGGTGCCTGCGATGGCGAGCGGGACGGTGCGGCTCCAGACCGCCATGTTGGCCGGCCCCGAGACCGCGTCGAGCGGCTCGCCGACCTTGTCCTCGACGCCCTGTCGCATGGCGCCGGCACCCGCGACGAGCTCGATGGTGAGCCCGGCGTCGACGACCACGACGGTGGCCTCCGGCAGCTGGTCCATCACGACGCGCCACCGGGCCTCGGCAGCAGCGAGTCGCCGCTGGTCCGTCACGGCGGCGGTGGCATCGATGGCGACGTGCAGGTAGCCGACCAGCGTGCCGTCGTCCCGTCGGAGCTCGGTGACGGCGAGCCGGACGAAGATCTGCCCGCCGTCGGCGCGGCGATAGCTCCACACGCGGCTGGGGGCGTCCTCGGCGGCGAGCTGGGCGAGGACTCGGTCTGGGGCGGTTCCTCCGGCCGCTGCCGCGGCAGCGAGCTCGGCGGGGTCGTGAAGCGACGAGACGTGCAGGCGGTCCACCACCTCGACGGCGCGGTAGCCAAGGAGGTGCTCGGCCCCCACGCCGAACGAGGTGATCAGTCCGTCGAGGTCGGTCGCGATCATGCTGCTCAGACGTGCTGCCCCCAGCAGGCCGCGGGCCTCGGCCGCCGCCTGCTGGTGCTGTCGTCGCTCGATGCCCAGACGTCGGACGACGTCCTGGATGGCTGGGCCGATGAGCAGGGCGACGCCCGTCCAGATGAGGGCCATCCGCCAGCCGCTCACGGGGTAGCGCGGAGCGCCCACGGTGATCACCGGGACAACGAAGACCAAGATCGTGGCACCGGCGGCGAGCCAGAGGTCCCTGCGACGGCCGAACAGGGCCAACCACAGGACCGGCAGGGCGACGAGCCCACCACCGCCGCCCACGGCGCCGCCGCTGACCTCGCGCGCGGCGGCGATCACCACGAAGAAGAACAGCGGGGCACCGGGATCGGCCCAGGTGCGTACCGGCGACGTGAGGCTGCGAGCGAGGATCGCGAGCGTGACGGCGAACAGGGCCAGGACGTGCCAGGGCTGCACGAACGTCGTCGTCTGGGGGTGCGGCGGCACCAAGAGGCCGACCAGCCCCAGCGTGCCCACCGCCACGAACGACAGCGCGGTGCGCGGACTGGGTCGGTCCTCGGCGGTGGACGTCTGGGGTGTCGTCCGCGCCGCGATCGTCATGGCTCAGGGTAGGACCGCCCCGGGGTCATGGGGCAGGGTCGTAGACCGTCGACGCCCTCACTCATTGACCTAGGTAACTTACCCTGTGCATCATGGTCGGGTGACCTACGACCCGACGCAACCGGCCTATCGGCTGCACACTCTCGTGTCGGCCCTCGACGCCGCGGCCGATCGCATGCTCGGCGAGTCGTTCGACATCAGCTATGGCCGGTTCCTGACCTTGGTCACGATCCAGGCGCTCGGCGCGCCCACGCAGGTCGAGCTCGCCGGAGCCCGTGGCGTCTCCGCACCCGCGGCCAGTCGGATGGTGCAGTCGCTGGTCGAGGCGGGGCTCGTCACCGCGACCCGGACGGACGGGGCGGGCAATCGTCGAGTCGTGCAGCTCACCGACGCGGGATCCACGCTCGTCGCCGACGGGGGACGGCTGCTGGAGTCCTCGTTCGAGCAGCTCCTGGCCGCGACCACCGTCACCGCCGACCAGGTGCGCTCGGTCACCGACCCCCTGCTCGCCCTCCTGAAGCCGGAGCTGTCATGACCCCCCTGATCGCCACCCATGCCTTCGCCGCCGTCGTCGCGCTCCTGGTCGGGGCGTGGCAGCTCTTCTGGGGCCCGCGCGGCACCCAGGGTCATCGCGTGGCCGGGCGGGTGTGGGTCGTCGCGCTGATGTTCGTGGCCGCCTCGTCGTTCTGGATCCAGGAGATCCGGCCCGGGCACTTCAGTGCCCTGCACGCGCTCTCGGTGGTCACGCTGGTCACGGTTCCGCTCGGAATCCTCGGCGCACGGCAAGGTCGTATCCGCGACCACCGGTCGGCCATGACGGGCAACTGGATCGGGCTGGTGGGTGCCGGCATCGCCGCGGCGGCGGTGCCGGACCGCGCGATCCCGCAGCTCGTGGTGCACGACGCCGTCACCGCAGGTGTGGCGGGTCTGGCCGTCCTGGCGACCGCGGCCGCGGTCATCGGCGTCGGGCGCGTCGTCGACGCCGCCGTCGTGCCCCAGCCCTGACAACCAGCCCTGACAACCAGCCCTGAGGGCCACGCCGGAGGCGTGGGCCCGAAGGTCAGGACAGGACGGCGAGCTGGCGGCTCTGTGCCACGAGACGGCCCTGGTCGTCCCAGAGCTCGACGTCCTCGTCGTGGTAGCCGTGCACCACGTGGCGGGTCGTCACGTGCATCAGTGCCCACGCCGTCTCGGGGCGGCGGCGCAGGTGCACCGTCAGCTGGACGGTGGCGGAGGCCAGGAGTCCCAGCTCGGCCGTGACGGGCGGGTAGCCGTCGACGATGGCGGCGGCCGCGACGGCGTCGATCGGTCGACCGTCCTTCGGTCGGACCCACACGCTCGCCTCGGGATCGCCGCTCGGCTCGCCACGCAGCCAGCCGGGGACCTCGGGCAGACGGACCTCGTACCGGTCGACGATCGGGACCGCCCCGGACGGCACGTACCCGGAGACGTCGACGCCGTCGTCGGGCCCGCCGACGGGGGGTGCGCCGTGCGGCGTGTGCTCGGCCGAGCCGGCGGCGTCCCAGTCGTGCAGGGAGATGACCGCGTGCGCGACGGTGGCGCCGTTCTGCAGGAGCACTGCCTGGTGGACCGACACGCGTCGACCGACGCGCAACGTGGTCACCTCCACCGCGGCATCGCCCGGCGTCGGCGGCTTGAAGTAGCTCACCGAGACGGTGAGCAGGTCAGGGTGCGCAGGGGCGGTGGTGGCGGCCTCGTCGAGCGTGGCGCGGGCGAGCACGGCGAGCACGTAGCCGCCGTTGGCCGTCCCGTTGGGGGTGTTCCAGTCCGCGGTGAGGACGAGGTGGCGCAGGCCGTCGTCGCCGGGCGTCGAGGCGATGGCACGGTCGAGCTCGTACGTCGTCATGGGCTGACGGTAGCGACGCGCCCAGACTCGCCCGCACGCGCGGTGCCGTGCGTGGACGTCGCGCGACGAGGCACCTGGACCACCTGATCGACCCGGTCGCATCCTCCTGCGTGCTCAGCGGGCCGGACCGGACGCCGCAGCGTCGAGCGGTAACCTCGGTCCATGACCTCCCCGCTCGCCAGCGACGCCGCGCCGTTCGGGCGCGTCCTGACCGCCATGGTCACGCCGTTCACGCCCGACGGCGACCTCGACCTCGCTGCGGCGCAGAAGGTGGCGAAGCACCTGGTCGACCACGGCAACGACGGCCTCGTCGTCAGCGGCACCACCGGCGAGTCGCCCACCACCACGGTCGAGGAGGACGGACAGCTGCTGGCCGCCGTCGTCGAGGCCGTCGGTGACCGTGCCTCCGTGGTGGCCGGTGTCGGCACGAACGACACCCGTCACTCCGTGCAGCTGGCGCAGCAGGCCCGCAAGGCCGGCGCCCACGGCCTGCTGGTCGTCACGCCCTACTACTCCAAGCCGCCGCAGTCGGGCATCGTCGCGCACGTCAACACCGTGGCCGAGGCCGGCGAGGACGTCCCGGTGATGCTCTACGACATCCCCGGGCGCAGCGGAGTCATGCTGGCGACCGAGACCTACGTCGAGCTGCGCAAGAACCCGCTCGTGCTGTCGGTCAAGGACGCCGTCGGCGACTTCAACCGCGGTGCGTGGCTCATGCGCGAGACCGGCATCACGATCTACTCCGGCGACGACTCCCTGAACCTCGGCTGGCTCGCGTACGGAGCCTGCGGCATCGTCAGCGTCGTCTCGCACGCCGCGCCCCGTCGTCTCGCCGACCTCGTCGCCGCGGTCGACGCCGGCGACCTCGACGAGGCCCGCGCCATCCAGCGGCAGCTCCTCCCCATCGACCGGGCGATGATGACCGTCACCCAGGGCGTCATCACGGCCAAGGCCGTGCTGCAGATCCTGGGCGTGCTCGACAACCGCACGACCCGCGCGCCCCTGCCCCAGGCCACCGAGGACGAGGTCGCCATGCTGCGCGACGCCCTCGTCGCCTCCCACCTGATCGACCAGACCTGATCGACTGAACGGACGGACTCCTTGAGTCACATGCACACGGAGCTGGGCCCGCCCCCGGCACTGGGCTCGAACACCCTGCGCGTCACCCCGCTCGGCGGACTCGGCGAGATCGGTCGCAACATGACCGTCTTCGAGTTCGGCGGCAAGCTGCTGATCGTCGACTGCGGGGTGCTGTTCCCCGAGGAGCACCACCCGGGCGTCGACCTGATCCTGCCCGACTTCGGCCCCATCCGGGACCGGCTCGACGACGTGGTCGCCGTCGTGCTGACCCACGGCCACGAGGACCACATCGGCGGTGTGCCGTACCTGCTGCGCGAGCGCGGGAACATCCCCGTGGTCGGCTCGAAGCTGACGTTGGCCCTCGTCGAGCCGAAGCTGCGCGAGCACCGGCTGCGCGACGTGCCGCAGCACGTGGTGGCCGAGAACGAGACGCTGCACCTGGGGCCGTTCGAGCTCGAGTTCGTGGCCGTCAACCACTCGATCCCCGACGCCCTCGCCGTCGCGGTCAAGACGCCCGCGGGCGTGGCGCTGCACACGGGCGACTTCAAGATGGACCAGCTGCCGCTCGACGGCCGCATCACCGACCTGCGTGCCTTCGCGCGGCTCGGCGAGGCCGGCGTCGACCTCTTCCTCACCGACTCCACCAACGCCGACGTGCCCGGCTTCACGGTCGCGGAGCGCAACATCACCCCGGCGATCGACGCCGTGTTCGCCTCGAGCACGCAGCGGGTCATCGTGGCCTCGTTCGCCTCGCACATCCACCGCGTGCAGCAGGTGCTCGACGCCGCCGCCAAGCACGGGCGCAAGGTGGCGTACGTCGGTCGGTCGATGGTGCGCAACATGCAGATCGCCCGCGACCTCGGCTACCTGCACGTGCCCGACGGTGTCGTCGTCGACCGGATCGACGCCGCGCCGCCGGAGCAGATGGTGCTCATGTCGACCGGCTCGCAGGGCGAGCCGATGGCCGCGCTGTCGCGCATCGCCAACCGCAGCCACCCGCAGGTCAGCCTCGAGCCGGGGGACACGGTGCTGCTGGCGTCGTCGCTCATCCCGGGCAACGAGAACGCCGTGTACCGCGTCATCGACGGGCTCACCAGGCTCGGCGCGCGGGTCGTGCACAAGGGCAACGCGCTCGTGCACGTCTCGGGCCACGCGTCCGCCGGGGAGCTCCTCTACTGCTACAACATCGTCAAGCCCACGAACGTGCTGCCGGTGCACGGCGAGATCCGCCATCTGCACGCCAACGGCGCCCTGGCCACGCAGACCGGTGTGCCGAACGTGCTGCTGGCCGAGGACGGCTACGTCGTGGACCTCGTCGACGGGCACGCGTCGATCGTCGGCGCGGTCGAGTGCGGCTACGTGTACGTGGACGGCTCGTCGGTTGGCGCGATCACCGACAGCGAGCTGAAGGACCGCCGGATCCTGCGTGACGAGGGCTTCATCTCCGTCGTGGTCGTGGTCGACTCGACCAACGGCAAGATCGTGTCCGGCCCCGAGGTGCACGCCCGCGGCCTGGCGGAGGACGACACCGTCTTCGACGAGATCACGCCGAAGATCGTCGACGCCGTGGAGCAGGCGCTGCGCGAGGGCACCCACGACACGCAGCAGCTGCAGCAGGTCGTGCGCCGTGTCCTCGGCTCGTTCGCCGGCCGAAAGCTGCGGCGTCGGCCCATGATCATCCCCATCGTGCTCGAGGCCTGAGCCGTCCGACCCGGTCCGATCGAGGACCTTCGGACTGTTACGCAGGTGAAACCTGTGGGCGGTGGTGCCGAAACACGCGCTGACTAACGTCGTCATCAAGAGTTCGGCGCGGGGCCGAACCGTGGTGGGACACCGGTTGCGGCCGGCAACGTCGTTACGCACGACGGTGCCGGCCGTACGCCGATCTCCCCGCACGAGGGGGTTGGTCAGTGACGTCACGCAGGTCCGACGAGGTGTTGCTCGCCTGCTCCTCCGGACATGCCGATCCGGCCGAACGGGTGGCCCTGCAGGGCCTGGTCAACGCCGTGCGACGCGACGCTCCGTCGGTCGACGTGCGCGACACCCCGGTCGACCTGATGGCCCTCGACGACGCGTGGCCGCCCGTGCGGGTGGCGGTGCCGTTGACGCTGACCGGAGGGACCGCCGTGGCGGCCGCGCTGTCGGCCGCCTCTCGGCACGACCCGTCCCTCGTGGTCGCGCACCCGATCGGCCCGGACTGGACGTTGGCCGAGCTGTGCGTGCAGCGACTGATCGAGGCGGGTGCCCGCAAGGACGACACGATCGTCCTGGGTGTCTCGGGAGCCCATGACGACGCGGCGATCACGGGCTACTCCCGGATGGCGCGGTTGGTCAGCGCCGTGTGGGGAGGGCCGGTGCACATCGGCTCCATCGGTGGGAAGGACACGCCGCTCACCGACGCGGTCGACATCGCGCGGGCCTACGGTCAGCGAGTGGTCGTCTCGTCCTACGTGCTGACCCCGGGTTGCGACGCCGACATGCTGCGCCACTGCGGTGCCGACCTGGTGACGGCGCCCGTGCTCGACGGAGGCCTGCCCGACCGACGGGTCGTCGACCTCGTGCTCGCTCGGTTCCACCAGGCCCTCGGGCTGGGCGTCGCCGCGCTCTGAGGTCGTCCGGCGGCTGCGCTGCCTCCGGTCTTCGCGACGACCTGCGGCTGCACTGCCCGGGCCTCGAGCGGGGCCGCTCTCCGAACGGGCCTCGACCGGGCGGCCGGGAGGGGACCGGCCGGGCTCCCGGGCCGTCCTCGGGCCGTCAAAGGTAGGCGACGCACGTATCCGCGCCGTCAGAGGTAGGAGACGCACCGAAGGACGGTCTCGAAAGGTGCGACACCTACCTCCCACGTGGCGATGCGGTGCGACACCTACCTCTGACGCGCCGGGAATCCCCGCCGGGTCGACGGCGTGGGTGCACGCCGACCCTCGACTTCTGGTTTAGGCTCTCGCCATGGCGACCCGAACGTCTTCCCCGCCGCGCAAGCGGCCGTCCGGCAGCCAGGCCCGCAAGAAGCCTGCCTCCCGCAGCACCGCGAAGCGCAAGCCCGCGGCGCGCAAGCCTGCCCCGAGGCGCACCGGACCCGGTCCCGTGGCCGCGGTGTTCGGCGGGCTCGCCCGTGCCTGCGCAGCCGTCTGGCTGGGCATCGCCGGAGCCGTCGGCGCGGTCGCGCGCAGCATCGGGCACTCCGCGGCCGAGCTGGAGCCCGAGCAGCGCCGTGACGGCGTCGGGTTCGGCATCGTCGCGCTCGCCATCGTCGTGGCCGCCGCCGTCTGGTGGCAGGTCCCCGGTCCGGTGGCCGACGCGGTGCGTGCCGCCACCACGGGCACGGTGGGTCTGCTGGCCTGGGCCGTGCCGATCCTGTTCGCCGTCATCGCCTGGCGCACGCTGCGCCACCCCGACCGCAACGGCCCCGTGGGCCGTCAGGTCATCGGCTGGTCGGCCATCTGCGGTGGCGTGCTCGGCCTCGTGCACCTCGCCCACGGCGTGCCGCGCCCGGAGGACATGACCGAGGTCCGCGACGCCGGGGGAGCGGTCGGGTTCTTGTTCTCCGCCATCCCCATGGACCTGCTGCGCACCGAGTACGTCGTGGCCCCGATCCTCGTGCTCGTCGTCCTCTTCGGTCTGCTCGTCGTCACCGCCACGCCCCTGCACGCCGTGCCCACGCGACTGCAGGAGGCCCGCGATCGTGCCCTCGGACGTCACGTCGAGGACGCCGAGGCGGAGCCGGAGGCGAGCCCGCGCAAGCGTCACCCCCGCACCGTCGCCGACGAGCCGTACGAGAACCCGCTCGTCGACGGTCCCGACGAGGACCGCCAGGTCTCGGCCCGACGTCGCCGCAAGGCCGAGAAGGCCGAGGCCGACGCTGCCGCCGCGGCTGCGAACGCGGCGGAGGTCGACGACGCACCGGAGACCGAGGACACCACCGACGTCGTGCTGCCGCCGATGGAGCCGCTGCCGGCGCGTGCAGAGCAGCTCGCGCTCTCGGGCGACGTCGTCTACTCCCTGCCCGACTCCACGGTCCTGCGCGAGGGCAGCCCGCACAAGGCGCGCTCCGCGGCCTCCGACGAGGTCGTCGAGCGGCTCACCGAGGTCCTCGAGCAGTTCCAGATCGACGCCCAGGTCACCGGCTACACCCGCGGACCGACGGTCACCCGCTACGAGGTCGAGCTCGGACCGGCCGTCAAGGTCGAGAAGGTCACCGCGCTGAGCAAGAACATCTCGTACGCCGTGGCCTCGAACGAGGTCCGCATCCTCAGCCCGATCCCCGGCAAGTCCGCGATCGGCGTCGAGATCCCGAACGTCGACAAGGAGATGGTCTCCCTCGGCGACGTCCTCCGCTCGGCCAAGGCCCGCGGCGACCACCACCCGATGGTCATCGGCCTCGGTAAGGACGTCGAGGGCGGGTTCGTGGTCGCCAACCTCGCCAAGATGCCCCACCTGCTGGTGGCCGGCGCCACCGGCTCCGGCAAGTCGAGCTTCGTCAACTCCATGATCGCGTCGCTGCTGATGCGCTCGACGCCTGACGAGGTGCGGATGATCATGGTCGACCCCAAGCGGGTCGAGCTGACGGCCTACGAGGGCATCCCGCACCTCATCACGCCGATCATCACGAACCCCAAGAAGGCGGCCGAGGCGCTCCAGTGGGTCGTGCGCGAGATGGACCAGCGCTACGACGACCTCGCCAACTTCGGCTTCCGGCACGTCGACGACTTCAACAAGGCGGTGCGCGCCGGCTCCGTGAAGGTGCCCCCGGGCAGCGAGCGCGTGCTCACCCCCTACCCGTACCTCCTGGTCGTCGTCGACGAGCTCGCCGACCTCATGATGGTCGCCCCGCGCGACGTCGAGGACTCGGTCGTGCGCATCACGCAGCTCGCGCGCGCCGCCGGCATCCACCTGGTGCTCGCCACCCAGCGACCCAGCGTCGACGTGGTCACCGGCCTCATCAAGGCCAACGTGCCCAGCCGTCTGGCCTTCGCCACCAGCTCCCTCGCCGACAGCCGCGTGATCCTCGACCAGCCCGGCGCCGAGAAGCTCGTGGGGCAGGGCGACGGACTGTTCCTGCCCATGGGTGCCAACAAGTCGATGCGCATGCAGGGTGCCTGGATCACGGAGGCGGAGATCGCGGAGGTGGTCAAGCACTGCAAGGAGCAGCTGCAGCCGAACTACCGCGACGACGTCACGGCGCCCGCGCAGGCCAAGCGCGACCTCGACGACGACATCGGCGACGACATGGACCTGGTCATCCAGGCGGTCGAGCTCGTGGTCACCACGCAGTTCGGTTCCACGTCGATGCTGCAGCGAAAGCTGCGCGTCGGGTTCGCCAAGGCCGGCCGGCTCATGGACATCATGGAGAGCCGCGGCGTCGTGGGCCCGAGCGAGGGCTCCAAGGCCCGCGACGTGCTGATCAAGCCCGACGACCTCGAGGACGTCCTCGCCTCGATCAGCGTCGGCTGAGCGTGCCCATGGTCGACGAGCGTCCCGACGCGCCAGGATCCGGGGAGGCCGCCTCCGACGAGCCGTTCGAGATCCGTCGACGGATCGCCCTGTTCGCGCTCCTGGGGCTGGCCGCGCTCGGGGTCGCGGCCGGGTTCGCCTGGCTGGCCTGGGACCGGGACGACGTGCTGCTGTGGGTGCCTGCCGCGGTGCTCGCACTGCTGTCGCTCGCGGTGCTGCAAGGCGTCCGCGACGCCCGCACCCCGTTGTTCGTGGCGGACGCCCACGGCGTGAGGATGCGCGACGGTGACGGCTGGGTCGGGCTGCTGTGGAGCGAGATGGCCGACATCCGTGTCGAGCCGCGCGAGGGGCTGCTCGACGCGCGGGTCAAGGTCGTGAGCCCCGACGGCCAGAAGATCTACACCGCCCCGCTGGGCCTCGGCACGACCGTCTCGGCCGAGGAGGCCGAGGTCCAGGTGGCCAGGCGCCGGAGCCCTGCTCCATACTGAAACGTCCGCCCCGCCACCGAGAGGCATGCATGCAGCCGGCCGACGCCAGCCACGATCCGACGCCCGAGCACGCTCCCAGCAACCTGAACATCGCGAACGCCCTCACGGTCCTGCGGATCGTCGGCGTGCCGCTCTTCGGCTGGTTGCTGCTCACGCAGGACGGGTCCGACGTCTCGACGCGGGTCTGGGCGTTCGTGGCCTTCTCGCTGCTGATGATCACCGATCGCATCGACGGTGACCTCGCGCGCAGCCGCAACCTCGTCACCAACTTCGGGAAGCTCGCCGACCCCATCGCCGACAAGGCGCTCACCGGCATGGCGTTCGTCGGCCTGTCGATCATCGGCGTGCTCTGGTGGTGGGTCACGATCGTGCTGCTGGTGCGCGAGTGGGGCATCACGGTCATGCGGTTCGTGGTCAAGAAGTACGGCGTCATGCCGGCGAGCCAGGGCGGGCGCATCAAGACCACGCTCCAGGCGCTCGCGATCGGTGGCTACGTGCTCCCGTTCGAGCTGTGGGACAACACCGCCAGCGACGTGCTGCGGTGGGCGACGCACCTGATCATGGCGGCCGCCCTGGCCATCACGATCGTCACGGCGGTGCAGTACGTGCGCGACGCGATCGTGCTGCGGCGGGACGCGAAGGCGTCGGCCCCGAGCCCAGAGTCGTGAGCCCCGAGTCGTGAGTCCCGGCCCCGACGCCGTCGAGGTCGTGCGCCTGCTCCGTGAGCGCGGCGAGACGATCGCCACCGCCGAGTCGCTCACGGGAGGTCTCCTGTGCGCGGCCCTCGTGGACGTGCCGGGCGCGTCGGACGTGGTCGTCGGCGGTCTCGTCGCCTATGCCACGCAGGTCAAGACGGACGTGCTGGGGGTCGACCCCGACCTGGTGGACGCGCGTGGCACGGTCGATCCCGACGTCGCCGTCGCGATGGCCGCGTCGGTGCACCACCTGCTGGGCTCCGACTGGGGCGTCTCGACCACCGGCGTGGCCGGGCCGGGTCCGAGCGAGGGCAAGTCCGCCGGGACGGTCCACGTCGGCATCGACGGACCGGGGTCCCGGGAGGTGTCGGTGCCGCTCGCGCTGTCGGGCGACCGCGACGAGGTCCGCGCGGCGACGGTCGCTGCGGCGCTGTCGCACCTGGTCGCTAGGCTGGATCCAGAGAGTCGGGAATCACACCCGAGCCCATCGCGTTGACCCTCGCAGGAATGCGGTGATCTCTCACGGAGCACGGCGGACGGAGGTGGACCATGACGGCCATGAGGCAGCTGGTCGGTGAGGTGCTGCGCGCCCGCCGGATGGCCCAGGGGCTCACCCTTCGCGACGTCTCCGCCAAGGCACGGGTCTCCCTCGGGTACATCTCCGAGGTCGAGCGCGGCCAGAAGGAGCCCAGCTCGGAGCTGTTGGCCGCCCTCGCCGCCGCCCTGGAGGTGCCGCTGAGCAAGGTGCTCCTCGACGTCAGCACGTTGCTGGCCATCGAGGAAGCCACCGACCTCGCGAGCGTGTCGTCCATCGCCCCCGGCGAGGTCGAGGTCTCCGCGGCCTGACCCGCCAGCCCCACAGCATGGGACCGGCGAGCCCGGACGCCTGAAGGGCGCTCAGGCGTGCCGCTCGGCGTTCGTCTCGACGATCGCGCGGAGCCAGTCGGCCAGTCCCGGTGCCAGCTCCTCGAGCTGCGCGCGGAAGCGCTCGTCCCCGGTCGTGAAGCGGACGACACCGCGGTGGAGCTCGTGGTCCGCGTCGTAGAAGCGGTTCAGCTCCGAACGGTGCTGCTCCGCGAGCGCGTTCGCCCGGTCCGAACCGGGCTCCACGCCGGCGGTGAACGCCTCGGCGAGTCGGGCGTTGAGGGCGTCGCCCTCGGTCTTGACCCGCTCCCAGTCCTCCTTGGTCCACTGCGCCGTCCGCGCCTGGGACTGCGCCCAGGCCTCGGTGTCGCCCCAGCGCTGCTCTGCCTCCGCCTGGTACGCGGGGTCCCACGTCTCGCCGAAGATCTCGAGCTGCTCCTCCGGGGTCAGTCTGATGCCGGACATGTGTGCCTCCATCTCGCGTTCGATGGCCGTCACCAGCTCCTGGACCCGGGCCAGCCGCTCGGTGAGCAGCCGGTGCTGGGTCCGCAGGTGATCGACCGTGTCGGTGTCGCCGTCCAGGAGGGCGGCGACGTCGTCGAGCCCGAATCCGAGGTCGCGGTAGTACAGGATGCGGGTCAGTCGGTCGGCGTCCGCGGCGTCGTACAGGCGGTACCCTGCGGCGTTGCGGGCGCGCGGCAACAGCAGTCCGACGTCGCCGTAGTGGTGCAGCGTCCGCACCGTGACACCGGCCAGGCGCGCGAGCGTGCCGACCGTGTAGCTGGCTTCCTGCATCGTCCTCGTCCTCCTCTCGTCCGGGCTCGACCACGACTCTGGGGCCTCACGTTGCGTGAGGGTCAAGCCTGCCAGGCGATCGGCGTCACGGCCCTGGCATGCTGGCCGACGGCAGCGAAGGACCGGAGCACGGCCCGTCCGCGGTGTCACGGACGTACGACCAGCGAAGACGAGGCGGGGGTACCGGTGGATCCCAGTGACTGGGGCTTGCGGCCGCTCGTCCTCGACGACGTCGACGCGCTGCACGCCGTGTTCGCCGATGCCGGGACCTGGGAGCACCTGCCGTCGGGCGTCTTCACGCAGCGCGAGCAGACCCTCGAGGTCGTCGAGCGGGCCGTCGCCGACTGGAACGACGTGGGGCTCGGCCAGTACGCCGTGCTGCACGCGGGCGAGCTCGTCGGTGCCGGCGGCGCCATGCCCCGCGACGGGTGGTGGAACCTCGGCTTCCGACTCACTCCCAGCGTGTGGGGCCACGGGCTCGGCACCTGGGTGGCGAGCGTGGGCCTCGGCGCGGCCCACCGCACCCGTCCGACGTGGCCCGTCGTGGCGCGGTCGGTCTCGACCAACCCCGTTTCGGCGCGCGTGAGCGAGCTGGCCGGGCTGGAGCACGTCCACACCGAGCCGTGGACCCACGGCCCCGACCGGGTGATCCACGCCGACCGTGCCCTCGAGCCGGCACTCCTCGCGGCGATCGTCGCGCTCGGCTGAACCCGACCGACGGACCGAGCGGCTTCCGAGGTCCGTCCGAGGCCGTCGCCGTCGCCTGTGCGCCCCGTGGCATGCTGGCCGCGATGAGGCACAGCGAGTTCTGGGAGCGGATGCGGATCCACCTCGGCCCGGCGTACGCCCGCTCGTGGGCGGAGTCGCAGGTCATGTCCGACCTGGGTGGTCGCACGGCCAGCGAGGCCCTCGACGCCGGGGTCGACCCCAAGACCGTGTGGCGTGCCGTGCACGCCCGGCTGGAGCTTCCCGCCAGCGAGCGCTGACCGCCCAGCCCTTCCCCCCATCGGTGGATCCTCAACATCTGGGGCGTCATCGGTGGATCCTCAACCGCAGCGAGCGTCCTGCGGTTGAGGATCCACCGATGGTGGGGGAGTCGTACGCGTGCCGGCACCGGCGAGGCCGACACGGCGTGTCGCATCCGATCGAACAGGTGTTCGTACTAGCGTTGTCCACACGGTTGACGCGAAGGTGTGTCGCTGTCCACAGGCGGGGTCGACGAGGCCCCAGATGTCGGAGGCGGCCCCTAGCGTCGCAGATGACCGGCCCCCACCGAGCAGAACGGACCAGCCCATGGCTTCCAAGGCACCACTGACCCCCGTCACCGCCGTCACGAGCGACCAGCGCGAGAAGGCGATCGACAACGCGATCGCCCAGATCGACCGCAACTACGGCAAGGGCGCCGTCATGCGCCTCGGAGAGCGGGGCCGGGTCCCCATCAACGTCATCCCGACGGGTGCCACCGCGCTCGACATCGCGCTCGGCATCGGCGGTCTGCCGCGCGGGCGCATCGTCGAGATCTACGGCCCGGAGTCCTCGGGCAAGACCACGGTCGCGCTGCACGCGGTGGCCAACGCCCAGAAGGCCGGTGGGGTGGCGGCCTTCATCGATGCCGAGCACGCGCTCGACCCCGACTACGCCCGCAAGCTGGGTGTCGACACCGACGCGCTGCTCATCTCCCAGCCCGACTCCGGTGAGCAGGCCCTCGAGATCGCCGACATGCTGATCCGTTCGGGCGCCATCGACGTCATCGTCATCGACTCCGTGGCGGCCCTGGTGCCTCGCGCCGAGATCGACGGCGAGATGGGCGACAGCCACGTCGGTCTGCAGGCCCGCCTCATGAGCCAGGCCCTGCGCAAGATGACGGGCGCCATCCACGGCTCGGGCACCACGGCGATCTTCATCAACCAGCTGCGCGAGAAGATCGGCGTCATGTTCGGCTCGCCCGAGACCACCACGGGTGGCAAGGCGCTCAAGTTCTACGCCTCCGTCCGGCTCGACGTGCGCCGCATCGAGACGCTCAAGGACGGCACCGACATGGTCGGCAACCGCACGCGCGTCAAGGTCGTCAAGAACAAGCTCGCCCCGCCGTTTAAGCAGGCCGAGTTCGACATCATGTACGGCCAGGGCATCAGCCGTGAGGGCAGCCTGATCGACGTCGGCGTGGAGACGGGCATGGTCCGCAAGGCCGGCGCCTGGTACACGTACGAGGGCGACCAGCTGGGCCAGGGCAAGGAGAACGCCCGCCAGTTCCTCAAGGACAACCCCGACCTTGCCGAGGAGCTCGAGAAGCGCGTCAAGGAGCACCTGGGAGTCGGCGCCACGATCGACGACGAGGTCGCCGACGACGTCGACCTGCCCGCGACGGAGTTCTGAGCGTGCCCGGGGGACAGGCGCGAGGGCAGGAGCCGCCCGTGGTCTCGGACGAGCCGGTGCGCGACACGCCGCAGGATCCCGATGCCGACGTCGAGTCGGTGGCTCGCACCATCCTGCTCAACAAGCTCACGGACTCCCCGCGCAGCCGGGCTGAGCTCGCCGAGGCGCTGGCGCGCAAGCACGTGCCCGACGACGTCGCGACGCGGCTGCTCGACCGGTTCGAGGAGGTCGGTCTGATCGACGACGCCGCGTTCGCGCGGGCTTGGGTCGAGTCGCGCTCGCGCAGCAAGGGCCTGGCCACCAAGGTGCTGGCGCTCGAGCTGCGGCGCAAGGGCATCGCCGACGAGATCGCGCGGGAGGTCCTGGCCGACGTCGATCCCGACTCCGAGCGTGAGGCGGCCCACCGGCTGGTCCAGAAGAAGCTGCGCTCCATGCGCGGCCTCGACGACACCACCCGGATCCGTCGGCTCACCGGCATGCTGGCGCGCAAGGGCTACTCGCCCCAGGTCGCCTTCGACGTGGTCCGCGAGGAGCTCGAGGCCGACGTGGAGCCGCTCGTCTCCACCTGAGCTGGTGGCAGCAACGGGTGTGGTGTGGGGGAGTGCGGCTCAGCCGCGCTCCTCCACGTCGCGTCGGATCCGCTCGACGATGTCCTTCTCGCTGTCGTAGTACGACATGCCCCAGTCGGCCACGCGAGCCGCGTAGCGGAGCTCCTCGACGTCTCCGAGCATCTCGCGCACGGCCTCCAGCTCCTTGCGCTGCACGGCGAGCCGCTCGAGGTAGTCGTCGAGCATCTCCTGCACGTGCTCGGTCGAGGTGAGCCGACCCATCAGCAGACGCAGGGCCACCGGGTGCTTGAGCACTGGGAACGGGTCGTCCACCGGTGCGGAGAGCCACCGTTCCACCTGGGTGCGTCCCTCGTCGCTGATCTTGAAGCGGCGCGTGGTGCGTCGCCCCTCGGTGTGCTCCACGGCGTGCACCAGGTCGCCCTGGAGCAGCTTGTCGAGGTCGGTGTAGATCTGGCTCATCGCCGGCGACGTCCAGTAGAACCGCAGCGTGCGGTCGGCGCGCTGCTTCAGCTCGTAGCCCGTGAGGCCCTTGGTCTCGGACTCCCCGTCGAAGGCCAGCAGCCCCAGGATGGCGTACGAGGTCATCGACAGGTTCACGCCGCTCACCCTACTGAGCCGTTCGCCACATCGCCCGTGCCGACGCAGACAGCGTCGCTGTCAGGGTCCTAGACTCACGCGCATGCCCAGCACCCTCGATGTGTACCAGAAGATGTCGGCCCTCCCGCAGGGGAAGCGACTGTTCTCCATCTTCTACGGCCAGAAGGCGCCGTACTTCGCGTCGATCCACATGGCCGTGCGCGAGATGCGGCCGCACTTCGCCGAGATCACGATCCCGAAGCGGCGCAGCGTGCAGAACCACATCGGTACCGTGCACGCGATCGCGGCCTGCAACGGTCTGGAGGCGGCCATGGGCCTGCTCGCCGAGGCCACCTGTCCGAGCGACTCCCGCTGGCTGCCCAAGGGCATGGACGTGAAGTACCTGGCGAAGTCGGCCGGCGACCTCTACTGCACCGCTGAGTCCAGCCCCGAGGACTGGGCCAACGGCCCCGACGTCCCGATCCGTGTGAAGGCGGCGCTGAAGGACGGCACCGTCACGGTCGAGGGCACCATCCATCTCTGGGTCACCCCGAAGAAGCGCTGAGCCGGGTCAGGCCAGACCCGGCGCGCCGGTGCCACCGGCACCACCATCGGGCTGGCTCTGCACGACGCCGCCGACGAGCCCGGGCGACTTCCGCTGGCCGATGTAGCGCCGCTGCACCCACCCACCGAGCCAGGTGAGCAGCAGGTTCATCGTGATGTAGACGACCGCGAGCACGATGGCGGTGGCCAGCCTGTTGTCGAAGGTCCGGAACACCTCGCGCCCGGCCACCGTCAGGCCCGGGGCGAGGATCGCGTAGCCCAGGCTGGTGTCCTTCAGCACGACGATGCACTGGCTGATGATCGAGGGGAACATGATCTTCACGGCCTGCGGCAGCAGGATGATGCGTGTGACCGCGCTCTTGCGCAGACCGAGCGCGTAGGCCGCCTCGGCCTGTCCCTTCGGCACGGCGTTGATGCCGGCGCGGAAGACCTCGGCCAGCACCGATCCGTTGTAGAGGATCAGGCCGATCACGAGGGGGAACAGCACACCGTTCGGGTACGACGCGAGTCCCCAGATGAAGATGATGAGCAGCAGCAGCGGCACCGCGCGGAAGAACTCCACGACGGTCCACGACGGCCACCGCACGAGCCGGCTGTCGCTCAGCTTGCCGACACCGAGCAGGACGCCGAACACGACGGCGCCGACGATGGCGATCCCGGCCGCACGCAGGGTGTCGATGAGGCCCTGCACGAGGACGTCGACGATCCGCGGGGTGACGAACGGCTCCCACTGCTGGGCGGTGAGCTGGTTCTCGCTGTAGAGCTTCCAGACGACGAGGGCGACCAGGGCGACGACGCCGACGACGGTGGCGATGCCCAGCAGCCGGTAGCGGCGGGCGGCCTTCGGTCCGGGGACGTCGAAGAGGACGGATGCCTGGCTCATGCGACCCTCCAGGCCTTCTCGAAGCGGGACGCGCCGAAGGAGATCAGCTCGACGATGACGATGTAGCCGAGGGCGATCCCGAGGAAGATGACGATGCGCTCGCTGGCGTAGTCGTTGCTGAGCCCCTTCATGCGGAAGGTGGCCTCGGCGATGCCGAACACCGCGGCGAGCGAGGTGTTCTTGGTCAGGGCGATGAACACGCTCGCCAGCGGCGGGACCGTGAGCCGGAACGCCTGGGGGAGCACGACCTGCGTCATGGTCAGGGAGAAGGGCATCCCGATCGACCGCGCGGCCTCGGCCTGGCCCAGCCCGATGCCGTTGATGCCCGAGCGGATCGCCTCGGTGACGAAGGCCGCGGTGTAGAGGCCCATCGCGAGCGTGATCATGACGAAGAAGCCGAAGTCGATGCCGACCTCGGGCAGCCCGTAGTAGGTGAGCAGGATCAGCACCAGCAACGGCGTGTTGCGGAAGATCGTGACGTAGCCGATCCCGACGCCGCGCAGCACCGGCACGGGTGACACGCGTGCGACGGCCACGAGCGTGCCGACCACCAGCGCGAGCGCCCCGGAGGCGACGAGCAGCTTCAGGGTCTCACCGAAACCGGAGAGCACCAGGTCGAAGTTCTCGCTGAGGGCTTCCACGTCACCTCCGTCGTCGAGCGACAGTCGCAGGATGGTCGACCGGTCGCCGGGCGGTGAGGCCCGGCGACCGGTCGGTCGGTCGGATCAGGCGCAGGCGTCGAGCGTCGGCTTCTCGGGCACGTCGTTGCCCGACTTGCCGAGCGTCGCGTCGAAGGCCTTCTCGAAGTCGCCGTCGTCGTACGCCTTCTCGATCGTGTCGTTGAGGAACTGGCACAGCTCGGGGGCGTCCTTGCTGTAGCCGACGCCGTAGCGCTCCTCGGAGAAGGGCTCGCCGACGACCTTGAGCTCGTCGGGCGCCTGCGCGGCATAGCCGAGCAGGATCGCGCCGTCGGTGGTGACGGCGTCGACGGAGCCGTTCTTCAGCTGGTCGACGCACTCGGAGTAGGTGTCGAAGCCGGCCGGGGTCGCGCCGTACTCCTCCTCGACCGTCTTGATCGACGTGGAGCCGGTGACCGAGCAGACCTTCTTGCCCTCGAGGTCGTCCGGGCCGTTGATGGAGTCGTCGTCGGCGGCGACGAGCAGGCTCTGGCCGGTGACGTAGTACGGGCCGGCCTGGCCGACGACCTTGCGACGGTCGTCGGTGATCGAGTACGACGCGATGACGAAGTCGACCGTGCCGTTCTGCAGGAACGGTTCGCGGTTGTCGGAGATCGCCTCGACCCACTCGATCTTGTCGGGCTCGATGCCCAGCTGGCCGGCGATGATCTTGCCGAGCTCGGGGTCGATGCCGGTGGGCGTCTCGGAACCGGCGGCCTTGAAGCCGACGCCGGGCTGGTCGTACTTGACGCCGATCTTGACGCTGCCGGCCTCGGCCAGCTCGGCCATGCGCGAGCCTGCCTCGAAGTCGGGGCTGTCGACGACCTCGTACTCGTTGCCGGACGCCGCCGTGCCGTCGTCCTCGCCTGCGTTGCCGCAGGCCGAGGCGGCCAGGACGACCGCTGCGGCGACTGCCGCGAGCTTCATGCTGCGCACCTTCATGGGAGCTTCCCCTCGATCGGTTGGTTGGGTTCGAACAGGTGGATCAGTGGTTGAGGATCTTGCCCAGGAAGTCCTTCGCGCGGTCCGACGACGGAGCGCTGAAGAACTCGTGGGGGGTGTTCTGCTCGACGATGCGTCCGTCGGCCATGAACACGACGCGGTCGGCGGCGGTGCGCGCGAAGCCCATCTCGTGGGTGACGACGATCATCGTCATGCCGCCCTTGGCGAGGTCGATCATGGTGTCGAGGACCTCCTTGATCATCTCCGGGTCGAGCGCCGACGTCGGCTCGTCGAAGAGCATGACCTTGGGCTCCATCGCGAGCGAGCGGGCGATGGCCACCCGCTGCTGCTGGCCGCCGGAGAGCTGGGCGGGAAGCTTGCTGGCCTGCGACTCGACACCGACCCGCTCGAGCAGCTCCATGGCGCGCTTCTCGGCGTCGGCCTTGGCGTGGCCGCGGACCTTGATCGGGCCGAGCGTCACGTTCTCGAGCACGGTCTTGTGCGCGAAGAGGTTGAACGACTGGAAGACCATGCCGACGTCGGCGCGCAGCTGCGCGAGGGCCTTGCCCTCGGCGGGGAGCGGCTGGCCGTCCACATGGATCTGGCCCTCGTCGATCGTCTCGAGCCGGTTGATCGTGCGGCACAGCGTCGACTTGCCCGAGCCCGAGGGCCCGATCACGACGACGACCTCGCCCTGGGCGACGTCGAGCTCGATGTCCTGCAGCACATGCAAGGAGCCGAAGTGCTTCTGGACCCCCTGCATGGCCACCATGGGTGTGTCAGCCATGCGGGACAACCTATCGGCGTCCTTGGTCGTCCTTGCAAGTCCGCAACCGAATCGTCACCTGCGGCGGGGACGCGGCAACGCCGTGGACACGCGCGCCGGGACACGCACGGGGACGCACGTCGGCCGTCGACGCAGGGAGCTGCATCGACGGCCGACGTCTCGGGTCCGCGAGGGTGGGAGTGCCGGCTCGCGGTCGTGCGACCGAGCCCTACTCGCGGTAGCGCGGCTGGCTCTGCGGGTTCAGCTCGTCGAAGCGCACCCGCTCCGCACCCTTGATCCGACGGTCGTCGACCTTGAACACGTCGAAGCCGCGCTGGATCTCGTTGGAGTAGACGTAGCCGTTGTAGTAGTACGTCGACCAGGGGCCGCCGACCACGAGACGCTGTGCGTCGTTGGGGCCACGGTCGTGCCAGGCGATCTCCTTGGGGTTGGCCGAGTCGGTGAAGTCGAACATCGACCAACCGCCCTGGTACCAGGCCTGGACCATGATGTCCTTGCCCTTCACCGGGACGAGCGAGCCGTTGTGGGCCACGCAGTTCTCGGTGTTCGCCTGGGTGCGGGGGATCTTGTAGTAGCTCTTGAACTGCAGGTCGCCCTTGCGGGTGATGTCGTAGATCCCGTTCGCGCCCTTGGTGTCACCCACGGTGGGGTTGCAGGTGGGCGCGCCGCCGCCGCCGAGCTCGTCGGTGAAGACGACCTTGGTGCCGTCGTTGTTGAACGTGGCGGAGTGCCAGAACGCGAAGTTCTCGGTGTCGCGCACGTTCTCGGTGACCTTCGGCTTCTCACGGTCACGGATGTCGAGCAGGATGCCGTCGCCCATGCAGGCGCCGGCCATGATGTCCTTGCTCGGGTAGGCCGTGAGGTCGTGGCAGCCGCTGGTCTCGCGCGAGTAGCCGCCGGCCGGGTTGCCCCCGTCGGGGAACAGCACGGGCTGGGCGATCATCGTCGCTGCCGACGGCTTCTTCAGCGGCACCTTGACGATGCTGATGGAGTCCAGCGGAGGCTGGCAGTCGGGGAACGCGGCGTCGGGCGCGTACGACGAGACGTAGACGTAGAGGTCGTTCTTCGAGCCCTTGCCGGGCTTGCCGCCCTTCCCCTTGCCCGGCTTGCCGTTGCCGGGAGCCAGGGTGTGGGTGTGCGAGCCGCACGGTGTCTCGACGGCCGACACGTACTCCGGCTTGCGCGGGTTGGAGATGTCGAAGACCTTGACGCCCTCCCACGAGTCCTTGATGGTGGCCGACTGCGCCGTGCTCTGGCACGAGGCGTCGCTGCGCGAGGAGTCGGTGCTGAGGATCAGCACGTCGTCGTACACGGAGATGTCGTTCTGCGAGCCCGCGCACACGACCTGCGTGACGACCTTCGGCTTCGCGGGCTTCGAGATGTCGTAGACCATGAAGCCGTTGTAGTTGCCGGCGAAGGCGTACTTGCCCTGGAACGCGAGGTCGCTGTTGAGGGCGTCCTCGGTGGCGAACGCGCCCTGCTTGGCGATGGTGGCGATGCGCTCGACGTTCTTGCTGTTCGCCTCCTCGCCTGGTGCGAGGTCGGCGCCGCTGGCGTTCATCCGAGCGGTGTCGTTGCCCGGGAGGCAGTTGCCTGCCAGGCGGTCCGCCTCCGACAGCACGACTTCGCCGTCGCACTCGTCGGACGTGGTGTCGCGGGCCTGCACCTCGGCCGTGGCGGCCATGGGTGAGAGCAGTGCCGCGGTGAGCGCGCCGGTGGCGGCGGCTCCGAGCAGGGCCGTGGTGGCCCGTGTGCGCGAGATACGCATAGGTGTCCTTCCCCCGAAGTGTGGCTATCCTCGCTGAAAGCCGTCATGACGACAAGGGCGACGCGCGGACTCGTTCGTGACGTTCCCGTGACGGCGACACTTCGGGGGAAGGAACCACCTATGCGTCGTCCGAGTCCCACGTTCGGCCGCGGAGCCGCCGCCGCACTCGTCGCCGTGGCCGCGCTCGCCACCGGGTGCTCCGGGGACGATCCGTCGCGGAAGGTCGACGGCACGATCATCCAGCCCGGCATGCCGGGGGAGGACTCCGAGGAGCTCGACGAGGCCCCGGAGATCGAGCGTGCCCGGGCCAACGACGCCGACATCGAGTTCGTGCAGATGATGATCCCGCACCACGCCCAGGCGCTCGAGATGGCGCAGCTCGCCCCGAAGGCCGGGGGCAGCAAGGCGGTGCGCACGATGGCGGACCGCATCGACGGCGCCCAGCGTCCCGAGATCGTCTACATGGCGGGCTGGCTGACCGACCAGGGCCTCGACGCGCCGACGAAGGAGCAGATCGAGGGCGGCAACATCCCGATGGGTCGCCACGGAGGGCACGGGTCGCACGGCGGCGACGTGCACGACATGGCCGGCATGGCCAGCGAGGCGCAGATGGCCGCCCTCGCGAGGGCGAAGGGTGACGCGTTCGACCGGCAGTTCCTCGAGCTGATGGTCATGCACCACCAGGGCGCGATCGAGATGGTCGGCGACGTCGTCCGGCAGGGTGCGGACCTGCAGGTCAACGAGCTGGCCACGAGCATCGCGGCCGACCAGACGGCCGAGATCGACCGGATGCGTCAGCTGCTCGCCGACCTCTGAGCGGGTCGACTCGGCCTGCGGGGGAGCCGGGGTCGTGTGAGCGTGGAAGCACACCCCACCGCACCCGAGGAGACCCCGTGCCGATCGCCGCCACCGACTACGCCCACGTTCGCCTGACCGTCCGCGACATCGACGCCTCGCGTCGCTTCTACGATTCCGTCTTCGGCTTCGACGTGGCGTTCGAGCTCCCGGAGAACCCGGACGCGGAGACCCGTGAGCAGCTGGCGTTCCTCTTCGGCGGCGTGATCTACCAGTTCCCCGGCGGCCTCCTCGGCCTGCGTCCCGTGGCTCCGGGTCACGACTCCTTCGACGAGGACCGGACGGGGCTGGACCACCTGTGCTTCGCCGTGGCCGACCGCGCAGCCCTGGACGACGCCGTCGCGGTGCTCGACGACCTCGGCATCCGCCACGAGGACGTCAAGGACCTCGGCGGCCAGCTGATCCTGGAGTTCCGCGACCCCGACGGCATCGCCCTGGAGATCACCGCCCCTGCAGCGTGACGACCGCGGCGGCGTCCGGCCGTGGCTGGTCGTGGCAGGTTCGCCGCGTAGGATCGACCGGTCATGACTGCAGCGACGTCGCCAGGAGCGAAGACCTACGAGGTGCGCACCTACGGGTGCCAGATGAACGTGCACGACAGCGAGCGGCTGTCGGGCCTGCTGGAGACCGCGGGCTACGAGAAGCACGGTGGTGACGGCGCCGACGCGCCCATCCCCGACCTCGTCGTGTTCAACACCTGCGCGGTCCGTGAGAACGCCGACAACAAGCTCTACGGCAACCTCGGCCACGTCGCGAGCCTCAAGGCCAAGAACCCCGGCATGCAGGTCGCCGTCGGCGGGTGCCTCGCGCAGAAGGACCGTGACACCATCACCGACCGGGCGCCGTGGGTCGACGTCGTGTTCGGCACCCACAACATCGGGTCGCTGCCGGTGCTGCTCGAGCGCGCACGCGTGCAGGAGGAGTCGCAGGTCGAGATCCTCGAGTCGCTCGAGGTCTTCCCGTCCACGCTGCCGACCAAGCGCGACTCCGTGTTCGCCGCCTGGGTCTCGATCAGCGTCGGGTGCAACAACACGTGCACGTTCTGCATCGTCCCCGCGCTGCGCGGCAAGGAGAAGGACCGTCGGCCCGGCGACATCCTCGCCGAGGTGCAGGCGCTGGTCGACGACGGTGTCGTCGAGGTGACGCTGCTGGGCCAGAACGTGAATGCCTACGGCGTCGAGTTCGGCGATCGCCAGGCCTTCGCCAAGCTGCTGCGTGCGTGCGGCGAGATCGAGGGCCTCGAGCGCGTGCGGTTCACCAGCCCGCACCCGAAGGACTTCACCGACGACGTCATCGCCGCCATGGCTGAGACGCCCAACGTGATGCCGCAGCTGCACATGCCGCTGCAGTCCGGCTCGGACCGCGTCCTCAAGGCGATGCGTCGCTCCTACCGCCAGGAGAAGTACCTCGGCATCCTCGACCGGGTCCGTGAGGCGATGCCCGAGGCCGCGATCACGACCGACATCATCGTCGGCTTCCCCGGCGAGACGGAGGAGGACTTCCAGCACACGCTCGACGTCGTCCGTCAGGCCCGGTTCTCCAGCGCCTTCACGTTCCAGTACTCCCAGCGCCCCGGCACGCCCGCGGCGACGCTGCCCGACCAGCTGCCGAAGGAGGTCGTGCAGGAGCGGTACATGCGCCTGGCGGCCCTCGTCGAGGAGACGTCGTGGGCGGAGAACCAGCGGCTCGAAGGTCGCACCGTCGAGCTGCTCGTCTCCGACCACAGCGCCGCCGGCGGCCGCAAGGACCACGAGACCAAGCGCCTCACCGGCCGCGCGCGCGACAACCGCCTCGTGCACTTCGTCCCCGGCGACCACGCCGTGCGCCCCGGCGACCTGGTGGAGGTCACGGTCACGCACGCCGCACCGCACCACCTCGTCAGCGACGCCGAGCCGGTGTCGTACCGGCGTACGCGTGCGGGCGACGCGTGGGAGGCCCGCCAGGGTCGCACCGAGGTGCGCCCCGCCGTCTCCCTCGGCATGCCCGCGGTGGGCGTCCCGGCCCCGCTCCCGGTCGCTGACGCGCCCGCCTGCGCCCGCTGACCCCTCCCGGCGCTCCCGCACCGAGATTCCCAGGTCGACCTGGGAATCTTCCACGGTGCACGAAGATCTCAGCCGCGCACGGGTAGCAACCCGTGCGCGGCTGAGATCGCCGTGCCTCGCAGACCGATCAGACCTGCAGGGTCGGGTGCAGTCTCGTGATCGAGACCCGCTGCCGCCGCCTCGCCGCCAGCGCCGTGGCGCCCAGGGCCAGCAGTGCGAAGACCACGAGGACGAACGCGTCGAACGCGACGCCCTGCGTCCCACCGGCGGTGGCCGCCCGGAACCCGTGGACCGCATAGGTCATCGGGAGCAACGAGTGCAGGAACCCGAAGAACGACGGTGAGGTCTCGATCGGGTACGTGCCGCCCGCGGCCGTGAGCTGCAGGCAGACGAAGACGATCGCGAGGAATCGTCCAGCCCCGCCGAACCAGGCGATGAACGTCTGGTTGATGGCCGTGAAGACCAGGCCGGTGAGCACGGCGAGACCGAGCAGCAGCCACGGCTGCGAGGCACCGACGCCGACCACCCCGAGCAGCACGCCCACCAGCAGCACGGCCTGCACGAGGGACAGCGCGGCACCGGGGACGAACCCGGCCAGGGCCGTGCGCATGCTGCCGGCGGCCGACGCGACGGCGCGCGCCGAGAGCGGCCGTAGGAGCAGGTAGATCGACATCGCACCGACCCACAGCGCCAGGGCCATGAAGTAGGGCGCGAGTCCCTCGCCGTAGGACGAGACCTTGTTCAGCCGGTCGGCGGCGTCGGTCACCGGCGTGGCCGCGGTCTTGGCCAGCTGGTCGCGCTCGTCCTCGGTGTAGTCCGGGACCTGCTCGCTGCCGTCGCTGAGCCCCGACTGCAGCTCCAGAGCACCGTCGCGCAGCGCGCCCGCGCCGTCGGCCAGCTGGTTCGCCCCGTCGGTGAGCTGACCGGCTCCGTCGGCCAGGCGATCGGCACCGGTGGCGGCATCCTCGGCGCCGTCGGCCAGCTGGGAGGTGCCGGAGCGAAGGCGGTCGGCGCCGTCGGCGGCGTCACCGATCGCCCCGACGAGGGCGGGAACGTTGTCGGCGAGCTCGCGGTTGCCGTCGGCGACCTGGCGAGCGCCCCGGCTCAGTGCCGCCGACTGCTCACCGATCGTCCCTGCCTGCCCGACGAGTCCGTCGAGCTGGGTGCGAGCCGTGGCGGCGGAGTCGGCCGCGGCGTCGAGGTCCGAGCACTGCGCGGCGGGTGCACCGCTCTCGCGGCACGTGGTGGCCGCGTCGCGCAGGCTCTGCTCCAGCGTCCCGAGCCGCTGGTCGATCTCGTCGGTGCTGCCGGAGATGGCACCCGTGACCTGCTGCACGATCCGGTCGAACCCGGCGACGCCGGTGGCCACCTGCTCGGCACCGTCGGCGAGCCGTTCGGTCTGGCCGGGCAGGGGAGCCGTGCGGTCCTCGAGCTGGCCGAGCCCACCGGCGAGCTGTCCGACGCCGTCGTCCAGCTGGTTCGCTCCCGTGGCGAGCCGACGCGTGCCTTCCGCGAGCGTCGTGGCCCCGTCGGCCAGCTGCGCCGTCCCGTCGCTCAGCTGGTTCGCGCCGTCGGTCAGCTCTCCGGCACCGTCGGCCAGCTGCCCGGCGCCGTCGGCGGCCTCCTCCAGGGACGCCTTGATGTCGGTGAACCCGAGGTAGAGGTTGCCCAGGTACGTCTCGGTCACCTGGGCGTTGAGCGAGGACTTGGCGGCGTCGAGGATGCGGTCGGCGATCTGGCCGTTGACGAAGTTCACGGCGTCGTTGGTCTTGAGGTCGAGCCGACCCTGCACCGCCGCGGACGGGTCGCCGCTCGTGGAGGTGGCCGCCTTCGACAGGTCCTTCGGGATGGTCAGCACGGCCTTGTACGTGCCGTCCGCCAGCCCGGCGCGGGCGTCGGCCGCGTCGGTGAGCAGCCAGTCGTAGTTGTTCCGCGAGTCGTCGCCGATCAGGTTCGCGGCCAGCTCGCGGCCGACGGCGACGGGCTGCTTCTCACCGTCCTGACCGGCCACCTCGATCATCTCGTCCTCGTTGACGACGGCGGCCTGGACGTTGTCGAGCCGCCCGGTGGGGTCGAGGTTGGCCCAGATGTAGAGGGCGCCGTAGAACAGCGGCACGATCGCCACCGCGAGCACGGCGGCGCGGGTGATCCGGCTGCGGCGGAACCGCGCGAGCTCGAACCAGGGCAGGGACGGGGAGGGGAACATCAGATCATCAGCTCATCGAGGGTGCGACGGGTGTCGAGCTCCAGCAGGTGGAGCCGAGGGGACGGTGTCGAGGAGTTCTGGGCAGGGGCGGACGACGCGGCCTGGACGCCCGCGACGAGCGCGGTCGACCGGTGCTCCAGGAGCTGGGCGAGCGTCGACCACAGCAGGTCGATGTGCTCGGTGGCGCGCAGGTCGTCGGCGTCGTCGACGACCACGACCTGTGGGTCGGCCAGCAGCGCCAGCACGACCCCGAGCGTCTTGCGCTCCAGGCGGGTCAGCTCGGACACCAGCCTGGTGCCGGCGACCTCCTGGAAGGGCAGGCCCGCCTCGTCGTGGGCCGCCTCCAGCGCGCGGTTCATCGAGTTCCGCACGGGTGTCACCTTCGACCGCGAGACCCACAGCCCGAACGTGCGGATGGAGAGCCGCTCGGCGATGTGCTGGTCCACGGTCAGGTTGGGGTCGAGGTCGTTCACGTCGCGGAACTCGGCGAGGGCCACGGTCTCGCGGACGGCCGGAGACTCCTGCGGGAGCAGGTGCCCGGCCACGCGCAACCGGCCCTCGTCGAAGGCCATGCGGCCTGCGATCGTGAGCAGCAGGGCGGTCTTGCCGCTGCCGCTGGGGCCGTGCACGACCAGCCAGTCGCCGGCCGGCACCTCGAGGGTGACGTCGTTGTAGACGAAGCCCTCCGGCGTCTGCAGCGTCAGTCCGGCAGCGGAGACGGCCGCGGTGGGGTCGCGGCGCGCCCACGACTCCAGCTCGACCCTGCGGTGCAGGGCCTCGCCCTCGACGTCGACGTGGGGGAGGACCTTCGCGAGCCGCGCGGGCATCCACCACGCCCGGTCGCCGGCGTAGCGCATGACCGCCGGGGCGAAGAGCATGCGCACGAGGAAGGCGTCGGCGAACACGCCGATGGCCAGTGCGAACGCGATCGGCTTGATGTTCACGTCGCCCTCGGGGACGAAGGCGGCGAACACGGCCAGCATGATCACCGCCGCGGCCGTGACCACACGTGAGCTGCCGACGAAGCCGTCGATGATCGCGCGGTCGGCGTCGCCGGTGCGCACGTACTCCTCCTTCATGCGCGACATGAGGAAGACCTCGTAGTCCATGGACAGGCCGAACAGCACCGCCATCAGCAGGATCGGCAGGAAGGAGATGAGCGGGCCGGTCTGGTCGAGGTGGACGAGGTCGGCGAACCAGCCCCACTGGAACACCGCGACCACGGCCCCGAACGCCGCACCCGTGGAGAGGATGAAGCCCAACGTCGCCTTGACCGGCACGAGGACCGAGCGGAACACCACCATGAGGAGCAGCACCGACAGACCCACCACGAGCACGCCGAAGGGCAGCAGCGCCCCCTGCAGCCGCTCGGAGACGTCGATGCCGACGGCGGTGAGACCGGTGACCGACACGGCGACGCCGTGCTCCTTCTCCCAGCGCGGCGCCTCTGCCCGGATGCGGTCCACGAGGTCCGCCGTGGCGGCGTCGGCCGGGCCGGTCGACGGGATCACCTGCACGACGGCGGTGTCGGCAGTCCGGTTCGGCGTGGCCAGGCCGATCTGCTCGACGCCCGGGGTCGCGCGCAGGTCCTTCTCGACGTCGTCGACCACCCCGAGCGGATCGCGCGAGGTGATCACGTCGAGGGTGACCAGCAGCGGACCGTTGTAGCCGGGGCCGAAGTACTCGTCGACCAGGTCGTAGGAGTCGCGCTGCGGCGTGCCGACCGGCTCGGTGCCGTTGTCGGGCAGGGCCAGCTGCAGGTCTTTCACGGGCAGGGTGGCGATGGCCAGGATGCCGACCACGAGCACCATGGCCACGGCGGGGAACTTGGTGGTCAGCAGGACCCAACGTCGGGAGAACCCGCCCGGGGGACGTTCACCCTCCTTCGCCTTGAGCCGGTCGCCGGCGCGGCCGAGCAGCGCCGGCAGCAGGGTGAGCGCCACGGCGACCGCGACGGCCACGGCGAGCGCACCCCCGATGCCCATGACGGTGAGGAAGGGGATGCGGGCCACGGCGAGGCCCACGAGCGCGATCATGACGGTCACGCCGGCGAAGACCACGGCGGAGCCGGCGGTGGCGACGGACCGGGCGGCCGCCTCCTCCGCGGGCACGCCCTCGCTCATCAGCTCGCGGTGCCGCGACAGGATGAACAAGGCGTAGTCGATGCCGACGGCGAGCCCGATCATGAGGGCCAGGAGGGGAGCGGTCGACGAGACCGACAGGAAGCCCGTGGCCGTCCAGATCAGCTCCATCGACACGATCACGCCCACGAGGGCGGTGATGATGGGCAGGAACGCCGCACGCCACGACCGGAACATCCGGTAGAGCACGAAAAGCGCGACGACGACGCCGATGATCTCGATGATCGAGAGCTTGGGCCCGGTGTTGGAGAAGGCGTCACCGCCGAAGGCCACCGTGTAGCCGGCGTCCTCCAGGCTCGAGCCGGTGTCCTGCAGGTCGGTCTTCAGCTTCTCGGTCACGTTCTCGAAGCCGCCCGACAGCTGGACCTGCACCTGGGCCGCGCTGTCGTCCTTCGAGATCGAGGCGTCGCGGGCCATCTCGTCGTACGGCGAGGTCACGTCGGTGACGCCCTCCACGCGCTCGAGGTCGGCGACGGTTCGCTCCACGAGGGCGCGTGACTTCTCGGAGTCGATGGAGGTGCCGTCCGGCGCCACCACCACGACGTAGGCGGACAGGCCGGCCAGCTCGGGGAAGGTGCGGCCGAGGTCGGCGAACGCGTCGTTGGCCTCCGAGCCGGGGATGTCGAACTCGTCGCGCGTGCCGTCGCCGAGGGTGAGCGCGGCGCCGGCGCCGATCATCACCACCAGGATCCACGCGAGCAGGACGCGCGTGTGGTGGACGAACGAGCGGCGCCCCAGCTCGTAGAGGTACGTGGACATGAGAGCAACGATACGTTTCTGTATCCGATACAGCAATGTATCGTGAGTGTCGTGTCCACCACGTCTGCCGCGAGCCCGGATCCCGTGTCCCGACGACGCGCCGCCACGCGCGAGCGCCTGCTCGATGCTGCGCGCACCCTGCTGGTGCGCGAGGGACTCCAGGGCGTCTCGGTGGAGCGGCTGTGCGAGGAGGCCGGCTACACCCGCGGCGCCTTCTACTCCAACTTCGAGTCCAAGGACGATCTCGTCGTCGCCCTGGTCATGCGGGAGAAGGAGGCCATCCTGAAGACCCTGCGCGAGGCGGCCGAGCCCTCCACGCTCGCTGGGCTGCAGCCGGAGGAGGCCGCCGGGGCCATCCTCGAGCGCTTCGTGCTGCTGCAGCCGCCGGACCTCGACATGTTCCTGCTCCACCTCGAGCTGCAGACGCGCGGACTGCGCGGTGACGTCGGCGGCGACGTGTTCGTCGGCTGGTGGCACGAGGTCATCGACGGCATCTCCGACGTCCTCACGGTCGCCCTCGACGCGGTGGGACTGCGCCTCACCCTCGACGTCAAGGACGTCAGCGTGATCCTCATGGGCATGTGGGACGCCATGGTGCTGAGCTCGCTCGTCGACGACCGTCCGGTCGACATCGACACGCTGCGCACGACCCTGCCCCGGATGCTCCTCGCCCTCACCGAGCCGGTCTGACCCGCCACGCCCCGTCGCGGTCCGCTCGACCTGGGATGATGGGTCCATGGTGACGATCGCGCAGGACCCCGCAGCCGACCGCGTGCTCAGCGACGACCCGTTCGCGCTCCTCGTGGGCATGCTGCTCGACCAGCAGTACCCGATGGAGCACGCGTTCCGCGGGCCGGCCAAGATCCTCGAGCGCTTCGGCACGCTCGACCCGGCGGCCATCGCCGACGCCGAGCCCGACGCCTTCGCCGACCTCTGCGCCACCCCGCCGGCCATCCACCGCTACGGCCGGTCCATGGCCGGGCGCGTGCAGGCGCTCGCCAAGGTCGTGGTCGACGAGTACGACGGCGACGCCGCGCGCATCTGGTCCGACGTCGGCAGCGCACCGGTGCTCATGAAGCGGCTCACCGCCCTGCCGGGCTACGGCGAGCAGAAGGCGAAGATCTTCACGGCCCTGCTGGCCAAGCAGCTCGACGTGAAGCCGCGCGGCTGGACGAAGGCCTCGGGCGACTACGCCAAGAAGGGCTACCGCTCGGTCGCCGACGTCGTGGACGCCGACTCGCTGCAGAAGGTCCGGCAGTTCAAGAAGGCCAAGAAGGCCGAGGCGAAGGCCGCCCAGGCGTAGGTGCCGGCGCGCTCGAGCGCTGCGGCGTCAGACGTCCTGGTCGCCGGCGGAGAACGGATCGACGAGCACGTCGGGCACGCGGCAGGTGCCGTCGGCGGCGCGGTCCATCCGCTCGACGACCGGACGGTCGTCGGGTCCGGTGGGCACGCGGAAGGTCGCGTCGAAGCCGGTGCTCACCTGACGGGCGTAGCGGTCACGTGCACGCAGGAGGTTGTCCCAGTCCTCGAGCCACGCGTCCAGGGGGCGGTCGGACCGTCGGTCTGCAGCGTCGATGCGGCGCACCGTGTCGATCATTCGCTCGACCGCGAGGTTCTGGTCGGCCAGCACGGCGGCCTGCCGTCGCGGCGGCCCGCCGACCCGGAGTCCTTCCACGGTCGACCTCATGATCGCGCAGGCGATGGTGACGACGCCGGTGACCTCGGGGTCGTCGAGGTAGCCGCGCTCGTCCTCCTCGAGGGAGTGCAGCAGGGAGAACGTGGCGGCCGCAGCCACGGCGAGCGCGACCAGCGGGGCCAGGAGGGCCATCCACCGCCACCCGGGAGACACCGGCGGCAGGTCGTACCGCCACGCGTCCTCGTCGGGCAGGTAGGCGGGCACCAGGTCATGGTGCCACGGGGGCGCTCGTCCGGCGGGTCGAGCGCGCACCGCCTACGCTCGCCCCGTGCCCAGCGTCGTGTTCTGCCCCTGCTCGCCCCTGCTCGCCGCAGGGGCTCTCGTCGGTGACGTCGTCGAGATGGAGGCGGTGCGGGTCGAGGCGCTCGCCGCCGTCCGCAGGCTCGTCGACGACGCCCCGGCCCGCGTCCTCGTGGTCGGGCCCGACGCACCGCCGGCTCCGGCGGACGAGCGTGCCGGCGGCTCGCTGGCGCCGCACGGGATCGACGTGACCGCGGGCGGCCCCGACGCCGGGCTCGGGCTGGCCCACACCGTCGGTGCGTGGCTGCTCGACCAAGCAGGCTGGACGGGCTCGCGCGCGTACGTGCACGAGGTGCACGCGTCCGACCTCGACGACGCCGCCGTGCTGGTCCTGGCCGACGGCTCGGCCCGGCGCTCCGAGCGCGCGCCCGGACACCTCGACGATCGGGCCGAGCCGTTCGACGCCACGATCGCCGCGGCTCTGGCCGACGGCGACGCCGATGCGCTGGGCGGCATCGACCTCGAGCTCGCGGACTCCCTGCTGTGCGCAGGGGCACGGGCCTGGCGAACGGTGGGCGATGCCGTGTCCGCTCGACTGCACGCCTCCGAGGGTGCGCCGGTCGACGGCGTCACGGTCGACCGCGCAGGGGTCGAGGCGCGACTGCACCTCGACGACGCCCCGCTCGGCGTCGGCTGGTTCGTCGCCGAGTGGAACGTCTCCTAGCTCAGGCTCAGGCGCGGCCGCGGGGTCCGGCTGATCCGCCGCCCCTGTCCTCCTCGGCGAGCTTGTCGGCGGCATCCTTCGCCTTGCCGGCCGCGCCGTCGATCTTGCCGGTGTACTTGCCCTTGGTCGCCTTGTCGGCGAGACCGGCGGCCTTGTCGATGCCCTGGTCGATCTTGTCGTTCTGGGTCTTCGCCAGCTCGGCGGCCTTCGCCTTGAGCTCGGGGGCGTTCTTCTTCAGCTTGTCCAGGAAGCCCATCAGATCTCTCCTCGGTCCAGGGGCGCACTGCCCCGCTTGCCCCGAGGCTACTGAAAGACTCCACGGGTGAGCAGCCTCGATCGCATCGTGGTCGTCGTCGGTCCGACGGCGTCGGGCAAGTCGGCGCTGGCGGTCGACCTGGCGCTCGCCCTCGGTGGAGAGGTGGTCAACGCCGACGCCGTGCAGCTGTTCCGTGGCCTGGACATCGGCAGCGCGAAGGTCACCGAGGCCGAGCGGCGCGGCGTCCCGCACCACCTGCTCGACGTGCTCGACGTGCACGAGGCGACGTCGGTGGCGACCTTCCAGCGCGACGCCCGCGCCACGATCGAGGACTGTCTGCGTCGTGGCGTGACGCCGGTGCTCGTCGGCGGGTCGTCGCTGTACGTGAGGGCCGTGATCGACGACTTCGAGTTCCCCGGCACGGACCCCGAGGTGCGCGAGCGCTACCAGCGTCGGCTCGAGACCGAGGGGGCCGAGGCGTTGCACGCCGAGCTGCGGCGGGTGGCTCCCGAGGCTGCCGACCAGGTGCTCCCCTCGAACGGCCGCCGGCTCGTACGCGCACTGGAGGTCACCGAGATGACCGGCCGACCGTTCGTCGCGAGCCTTCCGGCTCACCGCTCGATCTACCGACGCGTGACCCTGCTCGGGCTCGACGTCCCGCGTCCGGTGCTCGACGAGCGCATCGTGCGTCGGGTCGATGCCATGTGGGAGCAGGGACTCGTCGAGGAGGTGCGCGGCCTGCTCGATGCCGGGATCGACGGCTCGCCCACGGCGTCGCGCTCCATCGGCTACCAGCAGGTGCTCGCGCTGCTCCGTGGTGAGCTGAGCGACGAGGAGGCCCGCGCCGAGACCGTGCGGGGCACCCGCGCGTTCGCCCGGCGACAGGACCGGATGTTCCACCAGGACCCACGGGTGCGTTGGCTGCCCCACGACGAGCCCGACCTGCTGGCCCGTGCGCTGGACCACGTGGCACGGGGCGGGGAGCCCGGCGACGCCGCGGATCCGTCGGGCCCGCGGCCGTAGACTGGTGTCATGACTTTCCCCTGGCTCAAGGGGCACGGCACCGAGAACGACTTCGTCCTGCTCCCCGACCACGACGGCACGGTGCACGGCGACCTCGATCCCGCGTTCGTGGCCGCGCTGTGCGCGCGACGCAGCGGCATCGGCGCCGACGGCGTGCTCCGCGTGGTGCGGTCGGCCGCGCTCGACGAGCCTCAGGCCGCCGCCAGCGCGGGGGAGTGGTTCATGGACTACCGCAACGCCGACGGCACCGTCAGCGAGATGTGCGGCAACGGCGTCCGCGTCTTCGCCCGGCATCTGCTCGACGAAGGACTCGTGCCCGAGGGCGAGCCGGTCGTGGTCGGGACCCGCGACGGCGACAAGATCGTCACGCTCGACGGCGACGACTACGTCGTCGACATGGGCGGCGCGACGTTCGTCGAGGGCAGCAAGGTCGTCGTCGACGGGCGCGCCTGGGAGGCCGTCGGCGTCCGCACCGGCAACCCGCACGCCGTCGCCTTCGTCGACCGGCTCGACGACGCGGGCTCCCTGCTCACCGAGCCCGAGTACGACACGCGGGTGTACCCCGACGGCGTGAACATCGAGTTCGTCGACGTCCGCGGTGACCACCACATCGCGATGCGGGTGCACGAGCGCGGCTCCGGCGAGACGCGGTCCTGCGGCACCGGCGCTTGTGCCGCTGCTGTCGCGACCGCCTCGGTGCAGGCCGACACCCTGCCCACGACCTATCGCGTGGACGTGCCCGGCGGCACGGTCCGCGTCACCTGGACCGCGGACGGCCGCGTGCTGCTGGCCGGTCCCGCCGAGATCGTCGCCCGTGGCGACATGGAATGGATGGCATGAGTCGATCTACCCCCACCCCCGGACCCGACGTCGACGCGGAGTCGCAGCGGGCCACCGAGGGCGCCCACGAGGGGCTCGAGCTGGCGGAGCGCCAGTCGCTGCGCCGCGTCGCCGGTCTGCGCACCGAGCTCGAGGACATCACCGAGGTCGAGTACCGCCAGCTGCGGCTCGAGCGCGTCGTCCTCGTGGGTGTGTGGACGGACGGATCGGCCGAGGACGCCGAGAACTCCCTGGCCGAGCTCAAGCTGCTCGCCGAGACCGCGGGCTCGGAGGTGCTCGACGCGCTGCTCCAGCGCCGTCAGCGACCCGACGCGGCCACCTTCATCGGCAGCGGCAAGGTCGAGGAGCTCACGGCCGCCGTGCAGGCCACCGGTGCCGACACGATCATCTGCGACGGCGAGCTCGCCCCCAGCCAGCTGCGCAACCTCGAGGACCGCACCAAGGTCAAGGTCGTCGACCGCACCGCCCTGATCCTCGACATCTTCGCCCAGCACGCGAAGTCGGCGGAGGGCAAGGCGCAGGTCGAGCTGGCCCAGCTGCAGTACCAGACCCAGCGTCTGCGCGGCTGGGGTGGCAACCTGTCGCGCCAGGCCGGTGGCCGTGCCGCCGGCGGTGAGGGCATCGGTGGCCGTGGCCCCGGTGAGACCAAGCTCGAGACCGACCGCCGTCGCATCCAGGCCAAGATGGCCAAGCTGCGCCGTGAGCTCAAGGCGCTGCGCACCACGCGCGACATCAAGAAGGCCCAGCGTCGGCGCAACGCCGTGCCCGCCGTCGTCATCGCCGGCTACACCAACGCCGGCAAGTCGAGCCTGCTCAACCGGTTGACCGGTGCCGGCGTGCTCGTCGAGGACGCCCTGTTCGCGACCCTCGACCCCACCACCCGCAAGACCCAGGCCAGCGACGGACGTGTGTACACGATGTCCGACACCGTCGGCTTCGTGCGTCACCTGCCGCACCAGCTCGTCGAGGCGTTCCGCTCCACGCTGGAGGAGGTGGCCGAGTCCGACCTGGTGCTGCACGTCGTCGATGCGTCCCATCCCGACCCGGAGGGGCAGATCGCCGCGGTCCGCGAGGTGTTCGCCGAGATCGACGCGACCGGCGTCCCGGAGATCATCGTGCTCAACAAGGCCGACGCCGCCGACCCGATGATGGTCAAGCAGCTGCTCGCCCGCGAGCCGCACGCGGTCCTGGTGAGTGCCCGGACGGGCCAGGGCATCGACGAGCTGCTCGCTGCGGTCGAGGCGGACCTGCCTCGCCCGGAGGCGCGGGTGGACGTCGTGGTGCCCTACGACCGGGGCGACCTGCTCAGCCTCGTGCACCAGACCGGTGAGATCGAGACACTCGACCACGCGTCCGACGGCACGCACCTCGTCGCCCGCGTCTCCGACGAGCTCGCGCACCAGCTCAACGAGCTCTGAGGCTGGGCGACGCCGGCACCTGCGCACTCGGCTGTGGACGGGGGCCGGACCGGCGCAGGGCGTCCGTCTAGGCTCGCCACCATGCCCGACAGCCCCTCCGCCGAGCCCAGCGTCCGCGAGGTCCTGCACGCCGCGGTCGGCGCCCTCGGCGGCACGGAACGCCCAGGTCAGGTGGCCATGGCAGAGGCCGTCGCGGAGTCGCTCGGCTCCGGTCGACACCTGCTGGTCCAGGCCGGGACGGGCACCGGCAAGTCGCTCGGCTACCTCGTGCCCAGCCTGCTCCACCAGGACCGCGTGGTGGTCTCCACCGCCACGCTCGGGCTGCAGCACCAGCTCGTCCAGCGCGACCTCCCGGCCCTGGTCGCGGGTGCACGCGAGGCCATGGGCACCACGCCGTCGTACGCCGTCGTGAAGGGGCGCGCCAACTACGCCTGCCTGCACCGCGTGCGCGAGGGCGTGCCCGACGAGCAGGGTGCTCTCGTCGACCTGCCCGAGGGAAGCCTCGGCGCCGAGGTGCTGGCGCTGCGCGAGTGGGCCGAGGACCTGGCGGGCAAGCCGGGAAGCGGCGACGGTGCGCACGGCGACCGTGAGTCCGCACCGTCGCACACCGATCGCGCCTGGCGGCAGGTCAGCGTCAACCACCGCGAGTGCGTGGGTGCCACACGCTGCCCGCACGCCGCGGAGTGCTTCGCGGAGCTGGCCCGCGAGTCCGCCCAGCACGCCGACGTCGTCGTCACCAACCACGCGCTCCTGGCCATCGACGCGATCGACGGCGTGCCGATGCTCCCCGAGTACGACGCCGTGGTGGTCGACGAGGCGCACGAGCTCGCCGCCCGCGTCACGCAGGCCGCCACCTCCGACCTCGACCCGGCGGGCATCGAGCGCGCCGCCCGGCGCGCCCGTCCCCACACCGACGGGGAGACCGACGACCTCAACGAGGCCGCCGACGCCCTGGCGGCCGCCCTGGCCCGTGTCGACGTCGGCCGCATCGACGTGCTCGACGACGAGCTGGCCGAGGCGCTCGCGCGGGTCCGCGACATGGCCCGCGCCTGCCTGTCCGCCTTCCCGCGCGAGAAGTCCGACGGCGAGGCCGACGCCTCCCGCCAGCAGGCGAAGGCCGGACTCGAGGAGGTGCGTCTCGTCGCCGATCGCATGGCGAGCCTGCGCGAGACGGAGGTGCTGTGGCTCTCCGACACCCGCGGGCCGGTGCTGCACGTCGCTCCGGTCGACGTCTCTGCCAGCCTGCGCGACAAGCTCTTCGAGGAGAAGACGGTCGTGCTCACCAGCGCCACGCTCACCGTCGGCGGTGGCTTCGACCCCGTCGCCGCGGCCGTCGGGCTCCGCCCGGGTGACACCGAGGTGTGGACCGGCCTCGACGTCGGCTCACCGTTCGACTACGGCCGCCAGGGCATCCTCTACGTCGCCAAGCACCTGCCGCCGCCGGGTCGCGACGGCATCACCGACGCCCAGCTCGACGAGATCGCGGCCCTGCTGGAGTCCGCAGGCGGACGGACGCTGGGGCTGTTCTCGTCGCGACGTGCGGCCGAGGCCGCAGCCGAGGGAGTGCGCACGCGCCTTCCCGACCACGAGATCCTCTGCCAGGGCGACGCACAGCTGTCCGAGCTGACGCGGCGCTTCGCCGAGGAGGAGCGCACCAGCCTGTTCGGCACGCTCAGCCTGTGGCAGGGCATCGACCTGCCGGGCGACACCTGCCGACTCGTGATCATCGACCGCGTCCCGTTCCCGCGACCCGACGACCCGCTCATGAGCGCACGGCAGCGCCTCGTCGAGAAGCGCGGCGGCAACGGGTTCATGACCGTGGCGGCCAGCCATGCCGCACTGCTTCTGGCGCAGGGGTCCGGCCGGCTGATCCGGCGCACCACCGACCGGGGCGTCGTGGCGGTGCTCGACCCCCGACTCGTCACGGCACGCTACGGATCGTTCCTGGCTGCCTCGCTCCCACCGCTGTGGCGCACCACCGACCGCGACGCCGTCCTCGGTGCGCTGCGACGACTCGACTCGAATGGCCACTGAAACCTCCACGGGTTGATAGCCTGAGCCGTCATCCCACGCAATGAAGGGCTCGGGGGCCAATGCGTCGTCTCGTTCTCGCAGCAGTGTCCGGCCTCGTCGGATCGCTGCTCGTCGCTGTACCCCTGCCGGCCTCGGCCGCCACAGGAGTCTCCATCTCGGCAGGCACCGCGGCGGTGCAGGCGTCGGGTTCCCAGCGCTTCGTGGAGGTGTTCGCGCGCTGCCTCGGCTCCAAGACGTGCTCCGGCAAGGCCACGTTCGAGGGCTCCGGAGCGGGCACGGCCCGCTACTCGATCAAGGGCGGCAAGTCGGCCTACGTCACCGTGCCGTGGAGCAACGCGGCACAGGACCAGCCCACCGGCATCGGGCCCGGCGAGGTACGCCCGGCCACGCTCGCCGTCGACCCCAGCAACAAGGCCGTCTTCCGGCGCACGATGACGCTCGAGAAGCGCATCGCGAGCCGCAAGATCGTCGGCACCGTCACCGGTTCCACCGACGGCGTCACCCACCGCGAGGTCACGCTCTGGACCGTCTCGGGCCTGCGCACCACCCGTACGAAGGCCGTCGAGGTCGCGTCCGACGGCTCCTTCGACCTCGGCTCGTTCGGCCTCGGTCGCAACAACGCCCCCGGCCAGGCGTACCGCCTGAGCCTCAGCGCCACGGTGGACGGCAGCGCTCGCGAGTGGTTCTGGCGAGGCGGCACCTCCGGCAGCGGTGCGTTCACGGGCGGCGGGCGCACGATCCGCGAGTCCGGCATCGTGCGCGTCCAGAAGGGCGGCAACTTCACGGCGAACTTCGCGTACGGCACGGTCACGGGGTCGCTCACCGGCACCGGCGCCAACAACGCCGAGGTCCGCATCGTGTCCCCGAGCGCCGTCAAGTACACGCGCGCCTCGGACCTCCGCAGCCTCGACGTCCCCTATTGCGGCAACGAGTTCGGCGACGACCAGGTCTCCGGAGGCCAGTACCAGGTGCGGTTCGTCCCACGCCCCGATGGCGGCCCCCAGAGCTTCATGGTGGCCTTCGAGCCCACCGGATCCCAGCGCGGTGCCGTGATCGTCGACGGCGGCGACGTCGTTGACAGCTGTCACAAGGCCACCGGGTACGTCGGCGGCTCCTCCCGGCTCCTGGGCTTCGGCGGCGCCTCCACGAAGACCGTCCCCGCCGTGACCACCGACCAGGACGAGACCGAGCTCGACGTCTCGCTCACGTCGTCCTTCGGCCTCAACGGCAGCGACCGGTGGGTGACGCTGCGCGAGTACGCGCCCGGCCGCAAGGCCCTCGACTCCCCGATCGTCGCGGCCAAGCGGGCCGGCACCGACAAGAAGGCCACGTTCACCGGGCTGCGACCGGGCAAGTACGTCTTCGAGTCCGGCCGTCGCACCAGCTGCTCGGGCTGGTTCCGCAGCATCTATACCGACAACTACCTGTACCACAAGGGTCTGGAGCGCCAGTCCGAGCGCTGGAAGACCATCAAGGGCAAGTACGGCTCGCGCCCCTACAACGTGATCTCGCGGCAGAACGGCTACGTGCCGCAGAGCCCCGGCAAGGGCTACAAGGGCTGGATGTACCGCCCGGTGTGCACCACCGTCACCTCGGGTGCGCAGAAGATCGTCGATGTCGGCGACTCGCCCGCGCGGACCTCCATGAGCCTGTCCAAGGGCGCCACGATCTCCGGCCGCATCACCCGCGTGGGCGGCAAGTCGAACAAGGAGATTCTCGTGACGGCCTACGCCTCCGACGGCACGCGCGTCCTCCGCTCGGCCTTCTCCGACCGGTCCGGCCGCTTCACGATCCGCGGTCTGGCGTCGGGCAAGTACAAGATCGTCGTCAACGGCGACTCCTGGCGCGGCATCGGACGCACCCACAAGGGCACTCACTCCAAGACGGTGAAGGCGGGACGCAGCTACTCGGTGGGCACGCTGAACTTCCGCTCCTGAGCTGCACGGTCGGGGCCGGTACGCGCGCTTCGCTTCGATCGCCTCATCCTTGTTAGGGTGAGGCGATCGTGTCGTCATCTCTCGGGGGAACTCTCGTGCATCGAGTCGTGCTTGCCGTCCTGACCAGCCTGGTCCTGTCGTGTCTGGTGGCGGTGACCTTCGGCGCACCGGCCCAGGCGTCGTCCGGGCTCACGGTGACGGGAACGTATGCCGCAGTGGAATCGAGCACGGACTCCACCGGTCACTACCCCGTCTACGTGTCGGCCAAGTGCAACGGTTCGCGCACCTGCAAGGGCTCAGCGGTGATCCTGGGGCAGAAGCCGAGCTTCCGCACCTGGTCGTACTCCATCCCGGCCGGCTCCACCGGCTACATCAAGGTCCGCTGGCTGAAGGACGCCGCGAACCCTGCGCCCACGGGCCTGGGTGCCGTTCCCGGCACCGACGGCACCACGTTCAACCGGACCCTGAAGGTCTACCGCAGCGGGGCGTCGGCCATCGAGCGCACCGTCCGGCTCGAGCGTCGGCAGAAGACCCGGGTCCTGCGCGGCACGGTCACAGGTCCCACGGCAGGCGTCTCGGACGTCAAGATCACCCGCTGGGTCGCCAGTGGCCTGACGTGGCGGCGGGCCCAGAACGTGCGTCTCGACGGCAGCCGCAGCTTCTCGATCCCGATCGGCCTCGGGACCAACAACCGCTCGTCGGCGCCCTACCGCCTCAGCATCAGCGCGCTGGTCGACGGCCAGACGCGTGAGTGGTTCTGGCGCGGCGACTCTGCCGGCACCGGCAAGACCTACGGAGGCGGCGGCCGCGTGCGCGAGGGCTCCACCGCCGTCGTCGGGAAGTACGGCGACTTCACCGCCAACTTCCGTTACGGCACGGTCTCCGGCGCCCTCAGCGGACCGGGTGCCAGCGGCGCCCAGGTCCGCGTCATCGCGCCGCCGGCCTCCCGGCCCACTCGCGCGTCGGACCTGCGTTCCCTCGACGTCCCGTACTGCGCCAACGAGTTCGGCTCGGCGAAGGCGTCGTCGGCCGGCACCTACAGCGCGAGCTTCGTCCCGCGCACCTCCGGGGGGTCCACCGGCTACCTGGTCGAGTACCTCCCCACGGGTGGGCAGACCAAGGGGGTCGTCGGCGGCTCCGGCCAGTACGCCAACTGCCACGCCGCCACCAAGTACACCTCGAGCGCGAAGGACGACGACCTGATCGCCGACCGCGACGCCGACGCGATGGCCTCGGTCTCCGCGAACCTCGACCAGTCGAAGAACACGCTGACCTTCGACACCGACCCCACGTTCTCCGGCTTCAGCGGCTGGGACAAGTACTCCACCGTGCGCGAGTACGTGCCCGGCACCAAGCTCCTCGACCAGCCGATCGTCGCCTCGGGCTTCGTCGACTCCAAGGGCACCCGCGACTTCGCCGGGCTGCGCCCGGGCCGGTACGTCGTGGAGGTGGGACGGACGACCCAGTGCTCGTCCTGGTACCCGAGCATCTACAAGGACAACTACCTGTACCACAAGGGCCTCGAGCGGGGTCACGAGAAGTGGAAGACGGTCAACGGAGCGAAGGCCGAGTACGCGAAGTCCATCGAGAAGGGCTTCCCGCGCGCCGGGAAGAAGCCTCCCGCGGGCTACAAGGGCTGGATGTACCGCGACGCGTGCCGCCACACCGGCACGGGCAGCGCCGTGACGGTGAACCTGCCCGACCGATCGGTGACGTCGAACATCTCCAAGACGTCCAAGGGCGCCACGATCTCGGGCAAGGTCACCCGCGCCGGGGGCAAGAGCAACAAGGAGCTCCTCGTCTCGGTCTACTCGACCCAGGGCACGCTCGTCATGCGGTCCGCCTACACGGGTTCCTCCGGCAAGTTCGTCATCCGCGGCCTCGCGTCGGGCAACTACCGCATCGGCGTCAACCTCGACTCCTGGCGCGGCATCGGGCGCACCTTCGACGGGTCCAAGACCAAGAGGGTCACCGCCGGCAAGAGCTACAGCGTCGGCACGCTGAAGTTCAAGGGCTGATTCGGCCACGACGAAGGGCCCCCTCCCGGGTGGGCCTGTTCGGCTTTTAGTGTGGGTTCACGGCGCGCCTATGGCGCATCGAAGCGCCCCCCCGGTCCGATCGGACCGGGGGGCGCTTTCACGTCTGCGCCTCCGAGCCGATGGCTCCAGCCTGCACGCGATGGGCGGAGCTCGGGGGCAGGTAGCGGTCGGGCGGCGTGTCGGCGAGCGCTACTCGAGCGTGACCGGCGCGCGGTGGAGCGTTCTCTTGTCGAGGGTGACGGCGACTAGGCCCGCGCTACCTGCACGTGCTCGACCGCTGGCCAGGCGAAGCATCAGAGCCCGAAGGCTCCGCCGCTGTAAAGGATGACCAGGCCCAGGCCGATGAGGACGACCGGGAACAGGATGTGCTCCCACCGTTCGAGGACTTCGTCGATCCCGGGTCGGGTGGCAACGAACCTGGCTGCGACCACCAAGGCGGCGACGAGGACGAGGAAGACGACGCAGTAGGCGGCTGTCGCGGCGGGCCCCACGTTCAAGAAGACGGGGACGTAGACGCCGATGTTGTCGCCGCCGTTGGCGAAGGTGACGGCGGCGACGGTCCACACTGCGACGGCCTTGCCGGCGACTTTGGCGTCGTCGTCATCATCATCGCGCCATGCCTGCCATGCAGCCCAGAGGCCGAGGGCCAGCGGGATGAGGCCGAAGTAGGGGATCGCGGCCTCGGGCAGGAAGGCTCCGGCGCCGAGCGACACGAGCACTGCCGCGGCGAGGATGCCGGCGAACCCCAGGTACTGCCCAGCCAGGATGCGCGACGTGGTTCCGGGCCGTCCAGCTCCTCGGGCGAAGAACAGCGACAGCACGATGATGTCGTCGATGTTGGTGGCGATGAACAGGCCGATGGCCTGCGCTGCGGAGGTCAGCATCAGGCGCCGGCCCCTTGGGTGCCACACCCGGGCAGGACACATTGCTGGTCGATGCAGGGTGCGCTCTCGTCGACGGCCAGGGTGACGTCGATGAGCGCAGTGAGAGCCCGGGTGAGGTGCGGGTCAGCGACGGCGTAGCGCGTGTGTCGGCCTTCGGGTTCGGCTACGACGATGCCGCAGTCGCGCAGGCACGCGAGGTGGTTCGACACGTTGGACCGGGTCAGGTCTAGGTCGCGGGCGAGGTCGCCGGGGTAGGCGGGGCCCTCCAGAAGGGCCATGAGTAGGCGGGAGCGCGTGGGGTCGGCCATCGCCCGACCCAACCTGTTCATCACGTCAAGACGGCTAGCAGTGGTCAGCATGTGCTGAATAGTACAGCGTGCGCTGAACATTGCTTTCATCGCGGTGGGAGAACGGGCGCGCGCTACAACGCCGGCTGGGATGTCCGACTGGTTCGTCCATCAGCGCGGCAGGTAGGGGTTCGGGTTCACGCGCCCTTCGGGGCGGGCGAGGCGCCGGTGGGTGATGGTGCGCGGCTGCTGGGCCCGGGCGGTGGCGACCGCGGCCTGCTCGTGCCAGGTCATCCACAGTTCGAGCTCATCGTAGGCCGGGTCGGTCGTGCGGCCGGCGAGCACCGTCCCCGCGACCTCCTTCGCTGCGGTCAGCCCGCGGGTCTCCGCGATCGACTGGCACGCGACTCGGGCCAGGCGCGGCTCGAGCAGGTGGAGCCCCTTGCTCATCGCGACGGCGAGGTAGTCGTTCGCGGCGAGGACCCGGTCCTCCTCGACGGTGAAGGTGAACACCATCCAAGCCATGTACGCGGTCTCGCGCGGGTGGGTCGGTGACCAGCGGTTGATGCGACGGTCCTCGCGCTTGCCGAAGAGGCGGTCTCGGATGCCGGTCTTGGTGAGCCTGCCCTGCTCGCCGAGCACCGCGATCCGGGTCACCGGCTGGTACAGCGTGTCGCGGGGGCAACCGTGACCTTCCCAGCAGTCGGGGCAGGAGCGAGACCCGGACGGCTCGCACGGGGTGGAGGCTTCGACCTGGGGCCGCTGCTTGGCCCACCAGCGCAGCGCCCGGGTGTGCGCGAGCGCGGGCGCGGCCGCGGGCGGGTCGGCACCAGGGCTGGAGGCGGTGATGAGTGCGGCGACGGCGCCGAGCAGGGTGCCTGCCTGGCCGGGCTCGGTGACGGTGGCCAGCAGCGCGACGAGTGGGTCGAACAGCGCGGCGCCGTTCTCCTGGGCGGCGAGGGTGGCTTCGGGGCGCAGGTGCGGGCAGCGCAGCCGCACGCACTCCACGGCCAGCTCCAACCACGCCTGCTGCTCGGCCGGAGTGCCCGCGTGGGTGAGCGGGGAGTCGTGGCGGACCAGGTGCTCGGTCGGGACGACGGACGCTTCGCGGCGGCTGCGGATGTAGCCAGGAAGCTTCGGGTCGTGGGTAGTGCCCCGGGCGTGATCTTCGAGCAGCGCCTCGAGGCTGTCGTAGGCGAACGCCCCGGCGGCCTGAAGGAGCAGCTTGACCAGGGCGTCGGCGGTGGCGCGGGCGTCCGCGCGGGCGTGGTGCGCCTCGGCGTTGGCGACCCCGACGAGCTGGCACAAGGTGGCGAGGCTGACGACGCCGCGCTGACCGACGCCGGGCAGCCGGAGCAGTCGCGGCAGGGTGCTGGTGTCGATGATGGGCAGCTCGGGCAGCTGCTCGAGGCCGACGGGCACCGTCGCGTCCCCGGTTGCCCTCGCCTCGTCGAGCCGCTCCAACTCGCGGCGCAGCACCCGGATGTCGCTGCCGGTGTGGCAGACCAGCACCGCGTCGGGGACGGTGAGGGCGTCGAGCACCGCGGGCGCGTAGTAGCCGAAGCGGCGCTTGCGGGCCACGGCCTCGGTGGTGAAGCCGTGCACCGCGGTGGAGCGGGGGTCAACGGGCACGCCGGGGTTCATCTCGACGTACAGCTCGCCGTCGCGAACCCGTTTCCCGCCGACAACCGGGGTGATGGCCAGGGAGATGATGCGGTCGCCATCCCCGTCGGGGTCGCGGGTGTACTCGGTGTCGAGCACGAGGAAGGTGCGGGCGGTGAGGTGCTGGAACAGCTCGAAGCCGGCGTCGGTGAGCGTCACGGTCGCCCTCCGCTCTGCTGCCCGCCCTGCTGCCCGTCCTGCTGCCGAACGGGTGGTTGGGTGAGCCGCTGCTCGGCGAGCGCGGCGACCAGCAGCGGGTTCAACAGCGAGGAGTACACCGGTGGCGGCTCACCCTCGGCGCGCGGTGGCGGTTGAGCGTCGGCGAGGGTGCGCGGGGCGGGTGCCCACCCGCCGGCGGCCTCGTTGTCTTCGCGCAGCAGCCGGGTGACCTCGTCGAGGTCGGTGAACGCGCCCTGGGCCCGGGCGACCGCGAGATCGAGCAGGAAGTTCGTCCGGGCGAGGTTGCGGTACAGCTGCTTGCGGTTGTCCAGGAACGGCTCAAGCGCGTGCCGGATCCGGTTCTCGACCGCGGCGTTGGACGCCGGCAGCTGCGGCTGTCGGGCCAGGATGGGCAGCGCGGCCGCGACCCGGGGTTCGTAGATGCGGCGCTGCTCCAGCACTCCGGTCACGGGCGCCGGCAGCGTGGCGACGGCTCCGATGAGGTCGTCCCACCACCGTGTCCAGTCGGCGGGGCCGAGGTTGAGCAGCTCGTCGCGAGCGAGCACGTCGAGGTGCTTGGCCATTTCGGGGACCAGCACGGTGCGCCCCTCGAGCTTGGTGGTCGCCCCTGGCAGCTTCCTCAGTGCGTCGCGGAGGTTGCGCTGGATGTGGAACAGGCTCGGGACCAGTCCGACGACCCCTGCGCCGTACTGCTTCGTCACCGCGTTGCTGATGGCTTCGGCGTTGTCGGCGACGATGAAGTCCGGGCGTTCGCCGAGCTCGTCCAGCACCAGCCGCCACGCCTGTTCGTTCGCGCGCGGGTAGGCGCGCGCCAGCCGGAGCCGGTACTCCCGACGCGGGTAGCTCATCGGGTCCTCGGCCGGGTGCCAGCGGACCTCGACGACCACCAGCAAGCTCCACTGGTTCCGCTCAAGGCGCCGCTGCTGGCCGCGCCGGCGACGGCCGGACAAAATGACCGGCTGCTCGTCGAGCAGCCAGGTGATGGGGGTGGCGAGCGCGGCGTTCGGTGCAGCGGCGAGCTGCTGGTCGTTCGCGGCGCGCTGCTGCCGGTCGCGGTCGCGCATCTGCTGCTCGACGGGGCGCCACAGCAGCGGTGCGTACTGCTCCACCAGGTCGGCGGCGAGGTGCCAGGCGGACTTGCCCTGCGCGGCGGTGTACGACTGCGCGGCCCCGGTCGCCTGCCCGTCGAGCAGCGCGCCGCCGCCATGGTGCTCGAGCAGGTGGCGGCTGGCTCGGTCGCGGTACTCGCGCATCATCAGCGACACCGCCGCGTAGCTGGCGCCCATCGAGAGCTCGTTCAGCGCCCGGGCGTACAACGCGAGCGTCCACGGGGTGTGCCGGGCGCCGGTGAGCGCGCCGCGGTGCGGGGAGAGCAGTTCGTCGCAAGTCGTGCAGCTCTCGACACCGACCTCGACGGCCTCCCGTGCCAGTGGCGGGGTGAAGGTGTGTGGCGCCGTGCCGTCGGCGGGGACACAGCGGTAGCGCTGCCGCTTCGTGGCGCCGCGGCCGTACACGCCCTGCCGGGTCACCTTCGAGACCGCGTGCTCGGGGCACCCCGGCGGGCGGTCGAGCGAGGTGAGCTGGGTGCCGGCCGCCGAGGCGAGCACCTGGAAGAAGTGCGAGCTGCCGTCGGGCCGGGTGCACCGGAACCGCCGCCAGGTGCCCGCCTTCGTCGTGCGCGTGCCTCGTCCCTGGACCCGGGCGTCGGCGTGCCACGGGTCAGGGCACCGCTGCCTCGGTGAGCGTCCAGCCTCGACCGCTCCGGCGGCCGGGGTGGTGAAGAAGTGCCGCTTTCCGGTCTCGGGCAGGCACTCGAACCGCTGCCGCGTGCCGGCCGCGGAGGCCCTGAGCCCACGGCGGCGCACCCGGCTCCCCGCGTGTGACGGGTCCGGGCACTGCGGTGCTGCTGCGTCGGTCAGTTGTCCTCCTGGCGGGACGTCTCCGCCAGACAGCGTGCCGGCGCCGGTCCTACCGGCAGTGCCGTCCTCGAGGTCGCGGGCGGCAACCACCAGCGACCCCCTCCGAACGCGAACCGGCCCTCCCGGGCCCTGACCGAAGGGTCAAGGCTACCGGGAGGGCCGGACAAGGCGCGCCCAAAACCACACTAAAAGCCGAACAGGCCCGGGTGGGAGGGGGCCCTTCGCGTCGTGCGAGTGAGCGGTCGACGGGAGTCAGAGTCGGCGCAGCACCGTGGTGACCTTGCCCAGGATCGTGGCGTGGTTGCCGTCGATGGGGGAGTAGTCGTCGTTGTGCGGCAGCAGCCAGATCTGGCCGTCCTTGCGCTGGAACGTCTTGACCGTGGCCTCGCCGTCGAGCATGGCGGCGACGATCTCGCCGTTCTCGGCGACCGGCTGCTGGCGGACGACCACGTAGTCGCCGTCGCAGATCGCCGCGTCGACCATGGAGTCGCCGCGCACCTCGAGCAGGAACAGCGTGCCGTCGCCGACCAGGGAGCGGGGGAGCGGGAAGATCTCCTCGACCTGCTCCTCGGCCAGGATCGGACCGCCCGCGGCGATGCGACCGAGCATGGGCACGTACGTGGCCTCGGGGCGCTGGTCGCCGAAGCCGGTCTCGTCGACCTCGGAGTCGTCGGCCGAGCTGAGCGTGCGCCGCGCCTTGACCACCTCGGGCAGGAAGATCTCGATCGCGCGCGGGCGATTCGGGTCGCGCTTGACGTAGCCGAGACGCTCGAGGACCCGCAACTGGTGGGCGACCGAGGAGGTGCTGGCCAGGCCGACGGCGCCACCGATCTCGCGCATGCTGGGCGGGTAGCCGCGCTGCTCGATCTGGTCGCGCATGAAGTGCAGGATCTTCTGCTGCCGGCCGGTGAGGCCGGTCATCTCGTCGACGGGACCGTCGGGCAGCTCACGCACGGAGTTGCGTGAACCCTTCGGGCGGCCCCGACGCGGCGCGTCGGCGGAGGGGTCGAGGGTGCTGTCGTCGCTCATGGTCCCCACGCTAGACCTCTGCGGGGACGTTTACAAACACATGTTCGACAGCGTGTCGCGCGTTCGAATGCCGTGCTCGACGGCCCCGCAACCGTCCTGAGACGGCGGCCACGCGCGTGCGACGCGTCACAGTCGAACACCGTGTCGAAGATTCTTTCACTGGAATTGCAGGCGAGTGGCGGTCCTGTTCGGATTCCTGTTCGAAAGGGGGCTGCTTTTGTCGGCGCCTTCCCCTACTGTCGTACACGTGTTCGATCGAACATCTGTTCGTCGGATCCGCGGAGCACCACCGCCCCCGGAGCATCGACGTTCGAATGACATCGACAGGTGCTCGATCGACACACCAAGACTCCTTCCTCTCCCTTCCCCGGAGGTCACCATGAGCACCATCACCGTCTACGAGACCAGCCGCTTCGCCCCGTCGTTCTCCCGTGGGATCGCCTCGGCTCCGCGCAGCACCACCGAGCCGGCCGCGGTCCGGCTGACCCGTCGGGGCCGCCTCGTGCTCCTGCTCGCCGTCATCGCGGCGCTGGCGGTCACGGTCGTCGCTCTCGGCTCGTCCACCGTCGCCACCTCCGACGCCGGTGCGGTCCCGGCCACCACGGTCGTCACCGTGCAGGAGGGGCAGACGCTCTGGCAGATCGCCGCCGACGCCAACCCCGAGGGCGACGTGCGCGACACGGTCGACGACATCATGCGCATGAACTCGCTGCCCAGCGCCGGTGCGCTGCAGCTCGGCTCCGACCTCGCGGTGCCCGTCTACGAGTGACGGGCCCGTCCGGCACCATGGGGGCATGAACGACGCCCCTACCCCGGCGGACCCGACCTCGTCGGGCCGCCCTCTGCAGGTGCACGTGCTGGCCGACGACACCGACCGCTCCGGCGGCTACGTCACGGAGCGGCTGCGGGAGCACGGCGCCGAGCTGACCTGGATCGACCGCGACACGATCGACTCCCCGTGGTCGGCGACCGGCGTAGACCTGGTCCTGAGCCTCGGCTCGGAGCGCTCGGCGCACGAGCCCCGCTGGGCCCACGTCGTGGAAGCGGAGTCCGACGTCGTGCGGGTGGCGCTCGGCTCCGGCGTCCCCGTGATGGCCATCTGCTACGGCGCCCAGCTCGTGGCCCGTGCCCTCGGCGGCACGTCGTACCGCGGCGACGGTGCCGAGATCGGGTGGCGCCGCGTCGACACGCTCGACGACGTCCTCTGCCCGGAGGGGCCGTGGGGCCAGTTCCACCAGGACGTGCTGAGCCCGCCGCCCACGGCGCGGGTGATCGGCAGCTCCTGGTTCGGCCCGCAGTGCTTCGTCGACGAAGCCTTCGGTGCCCGCGTGATCGCCTGGCAGTTCCATCCCGAGGTGACGCCGGAGACGTTCAGCCGCTGGGTCGACGAGAGCGCCGACCTGGTGCGGGTGAGCGGCTCCGAACCCGGTGAGCTGAAGCGTCAGGCGCTCGCGAACGCGACGCGCAGCCGTCTCGCCGCGTTCGCGCTCGTCGACGCCGCCCTCGAGCACCTGGGCGTGGCGGTGCCGCGCCCGATCTGAGGGGCGCAGCGTGGTGGGCTTGGCGCAGGCCTACTGGCTCGCGGCGAGGTTGACCAGCCAGGCCACGCCGAAGCGGTCGTTCAGCAGGCCGAACTCGTCGCCCCACGGTGCACGCTCGAGCGGTGCCACGATCTCGGCGCCCTCGCTGAGTCCGGCCCAGTAGTTGCGGATGCGGGGATCGTCGCCGTTGAGGGTGACGTTGATGGCCGTGCCCATTGACGGCTGGTCACCGCCCGGGGGAGTGTCGGAGGCCATCAGGTCGAAGCCGGCGTCGGTGACGAGGTGGCCGTGCATCATCCGGTCGGCCACGGCGGGGTCGTCGCTCATGCCGGCCTCGCCGAAGGTCATCGCCTCGATCGTCCCGCCGAAGACGGACTGGTAGAACTCGAGCGCCTCGCGGGACTCGTCGCGGAAGTTCAGGTAGGGGTTCAGTCGCATGGTCATGCGGTCATCGTCCTCCCTATTGTTCCTGAGAGGAAGAGGCTTCGGTGAGAGCCCCTCGGGACCGGGTACGTCGTGGTCGAGGAGGGGGTGGTTCCACCTCGGTGGCGCCGGGACACGCCGTGACACCTGAGGCTCGTGTGACTCGAGAGGCCGCTGACCTGCGCAAACATCGAGCTCTCAGATTTGTCTGCGCAACTCGTCAGACTTGCTTGCATGACCTGGTGTGCAGGCGTACGGTAGCCACTACATCTAGTGATTACACCGATGTAGTTCTCCACATCTAGTCCCACAGGGACGGGGGACTTACCCACAGGAATCCCGGGCCATCCACCTCTTCATCCCCAGGTTGTCCCCAGATCCCGCGAAGAAATCAGCCCGAGAGGAGAGCACCGTGCACTGTCCGTTCTGCAAGAACCCCGACACCCGCGTGCTCGACTCCCGGGTGGCTGAGGAGGGCGGCGCCATCCGGCGTCGTCGGGTCTGCGGAGCGTGCGAGAAGCGCTTCACGACCATCGAGCAGATGCAGCTGACGGTCCTCAAGCGGTCGGGGGCCACCGAGCCCTTCAACCGCGACAAGGCCATCTCCGGCGTCCGCAAGGCCTGCAAGGGCCGTCCGGTCTCCGACGACGACCTCGCACGCCTCGGCCAGCAGGTCGAGGACGCACTGCGCGAGAGCGGTGCGGCCGAGATCGCGGCCCACGAGGTCGGCCTGGCCATCCTCGACCCGCTCAAGAGCCTCGACGAGGTGGCGTACCTGCGCTTCGCGAGTGTCTACAAGGCGTTCGACTCGGTGGACGACTTCGCCGCCGAGATCGCCGTCCTCATGGCCCGCGCCGCAGACGGCGAGCTGGCCGAGCACACCGCACGACAGCTTCCCTGACCACCCGCCGCCCACGGGCGGCACCGGCACCCTGAACGACCTCGTCCCGTGCCACGGGGCGGGACGCACGACCTTTCACACACCAGCAGCGACACAGGAGCACGACATGACGGAGACGGTCGACGGATCGACGGGCCGGGCACAGTCCGGCAAGACGCGCGGGAGCAAGGCCGGCAAGGGCCTGAGCATCCAGCGCGTGTACACGACCGAGGGCGTGCACCCGTACGACGCCGTGACGTGGGAGCGTCGCGACGTCGTGCAGACCAACTGGAAGACCGGCGAGACGGTCTTCGAGCAGCGCGGTGTGGAGTTCCCCGACTTCTGGAGCGTCAACGCCTCCACGATCGTCACCACCAAGTACTTCCGCGGCGCTGTGGGCTCGCCCGAGCGTGAGCAGAGCCTGCGCCAGCTGCTCGACCGCGTCGTGCTCACGTACACCGCCGCCGGCAAGGAGCACGGCTACTTCGCCACCGACGCGGACGCCGAGGTCTTCGAGCACGAGCTGACGCACATGCTGCTGCACCAGGTCTTCAGCTTCAACAGCCCCGTCTGGTTCAACGTCGGCACGTCGAGCCCGCAGCAGGTCAGCGCCTGCTTCATCCTCGCCGTCGACGACTCGATGGACTCGATCCTCAACTGGTACCGCGAGGAGGGCCTGATCTTCAAGGGCGGCTCCGGTGCCGGCCTCAACCTGTCGCGCATCCGTTCGTCCAAGGAGCTGCTGCGCTCCTCCGGCGGCACCGCGTCGGGCCCCGTCTCCTTCATGCGCGGCGCCGACGCGTCCGCCGGCACCATCAAGTCCGGTGGCGCCACGCGTCGTGCGGCCAAGATGGTCGTGCTCGACATCGACCACCCCGACATCGTCGAGTTCGTCGAGACCAAGGAGCGCGAGGAGGAGAAGATCCGCGTCCTGCGTGACGCCGGCTTCGACATGGACCTCGGTGGCGACGACATCACCAGCGTCCAGTACCAGAACGCCAACAACTCCATCCGCGTCGACGACGCCTTCATGCGCGCCGTCGAGGAGCACACCTCCTACGGTCTGCGTGCCCGCACCAACGGCGAGGTGATCGAGGAGATCGACGCCAACGAGCTGTGGGGCAAGGTCGCCAAGGCCGCCTGGGCCTGCGCCGACCCGGGCATCCAGTACGACTCGACGATCAACGACTGGCACACCACGCCGGAGACCGGCCGCATCACCGCGTCCAACCCGTGCTCGGAGTACATGCACCTGGACAACTCCAGCTGCAACCTGGCCAGCCTCAACCTGATGAAGTTCCTGTCCGAGGACGGCACCACGTTCGACGTCGAGAAGTTCGTCAAGAGCGTCGAGCTGATCATCACGGCGATGGACATCAGCATCTGCTTCGCCGACTTCCCGACCGAGGCGATCGGCGACACCACGCGCGCCTACCGCCAGCTGGGCATCGGCTACGCCAACCTCGGCGCGATGCTCATGGCCTCGGGCCTGGCGTACGACTCCGAGGGTGGCCGCGCGCTGGCCGCCTCGATCACGTCGCTCATGACGGGCACGTCCTACCGTCGCTCGGCCGAGCTGGCCGGCGTCGTCGGTGCGTACGACGGCTTCAAGCAGAACGCCACGCCGCACACGCGGGTCATGCGCAAGCACCTCGCCGCCAACGACGACATCCGCACGCTGCACTCGATGGACATCGCCGTGCAGCGCGAGGCCACCAAGCAGTGGGCCGACAACCTGAAGATCGGCGAGAAGAACGGCTGGCGCAACGCCCAGGCGTCCGTGCTCGCGCCCACCGGCACCATCGGCTTCATGATGGACTGCGACACGACCGGCATCGAGCCGGACTTCTCGCTGGTCAAGTTCAAGAAGCTGGTCGGCGGCGGCTCCATGCAGGTCGTCAACCAGACGGTCCCGATCGCGCTCAAGAAGCTCGGCTACACCGGCGAGACCATCGAGGCGATCATGGAGTTCATCGCCGAGAAGGGTCACGTCGTCGACGCGCCCGGCCTGAAGCCCGAGCACTACGAGGTCTTCGACTGCGCCGTGGGCGACCGGGCCATCAAGCCCATGGGTCACGTGCGGATGATGGCTGCGGCTCAGCCGTTCCTGTCCGGCGCCATCTCCAAGACGGTCAACATGCCCGAGACCTCCACGGTCGAGGAGATCGCCGACGTCTACTTCCAGGGCTGGAAGCTCGGTCTGAAGGCGCTCGCCGTCTACCGCGACAACTGCAAGGTCGGCCAGCCGCTGTCCTCGCAGAAGAGCCAGGACGACAAGACGTCGGCCAAGGCTGCCGAGGGTGCGGCCGAGGTCAAGACGGTCGTCGTCGAGAAGCCGATCCGTCGTCGTCTGCCGAAGTCGCGCCAGTCGATCACCACGTCGTTCAGCGTCGGCGGTGCCGAGGGCTACATGACCTCCGGTGCGCACGAGAACGGCGAGCTGGGCGAGCTGTTCCTCAAGCTGGGCAAGCAGGGCTCGACCTTGGCCGGCGTGATGGACGCCTTCTCGATCGCCGTGTCGATCGGTCTGCAGTACGGCGTGCCGCTCGAGACGTTCGTGCAGAAGTTCACGAACCTCAAGTTCGAGCCGGCCGGTCTGACCGACGACTCCGACGTCCGCATGGCGCAGTCGATCATGGACTACGTCTTCCGCCGTCTGGCGCTGGACTACATCGACTTCGACACGCGCTCGGCGATGGGGATCCACTCGGCCGAGGAGCGTCAGCGCTACCTCGACACGGGCAGTCACCAGCCGATCAGCAAGGGCACGACGGCCGCCGAGCTCGTCGAGACCGAGCCGGAGACGCTCAAGGAGGCCGCGACCGCCGAGGCTTCCTCGAACACCGGAACCCCGGTCGCCGAGCCTGTCGAGGTGCTGACCGCCGAGCAGGCCCAGGCCGACACGGCCAAGCCCGCCCCCAAGCAGGCCCACACGTCGGCCGAGCTCCTCGAGGCCATCACCGGCTCCGCGGTCGACTCGCCCCTGTGCATGACCTGCGGCACCAAGATGCGCCCCGCCGGCTCCTGCCACGTCTGCGAGGGCTGCGGCAGCACCAGCGGCTGCAGCTGATGTTCTGACGGCCCGGGTGGTCCAGCACGTTCCACGTGTTGGACCACCCGGTCTCGTCCACAACGATGGGATGTGCTGATGGCAACGCGAGCCCTGCGCAACACCAAGCAGATCTCGTCGACGTTCTCGTCCATGGCGCCCAACAAGATGCGCATCTCGCAGCACGACGGTCCCGAGGTGCGGTTCGTCCCGTGTGACTGGGAGCAGGCCATCGAGCACGCCGACGACGTCGTCGAGCAGCTGCTCGAGGAGGGCTGGCAGCCCTCGGATCTCGCGCTCGTCGCCACCGGCCCGCGCCACCCCGAGCAGAAGGCACGGCAGGAGGACGGCTGGCAGGCCTACTGGGACTCCTTCTGGGACAAGGACCAGGTGTTCTACGGGCACGTCATGGGCTTCAAGGGACTCGAGCGCCCCGCCGTCGTGCTCGCCCTCAACGAGCAGCCAGACCGCGAGCGCGCCATGGAGCGGCTCTACGTCGGCCTGTCCCGCGCCCGCGACCTGCTCGTCGTGTGCGGGGACCCGGAGCACATCGAGGCGGTCGGGGGACCTGCGGTTCTGAGGAAGATCAGGGGAGCGTGACCGTGCCCGGATTTCGTGACGAACTCGCAGCGCTGAACGCTGCGATACTGAAGGACTTCCCCACCAGGGAGGACCCGGGCTGGCCTGGGGGCTACCCGGAGGAGATCGAGTCAGCGCTCATCGATGCCGTGTTCTCGATCCGCGCGAAGTACGGCGCCACTCCCGACGTCGGAGTTCGACGTGTCGTCGCACGTTGGCGCGAGGCGCGAGGGGTGGACCGGCCCGACGACCTGACGTTCCTGGCGGGCCAGGCCGGCCCAAGCCTCGGCGCAGTCGCCTCGAACCGGTCCACCACGGGTGGCCGACCCAAGGTGGACGTGGTCGACGAAGCTGCTGGTCGGTTGGTGGAGGAAGGTGTCGTGCACGCCATCGACCTCGCTGATCCCGAGCGTCGAATCGCGGCGAAGTGGGCCTACATCGGGACGAAGGGATTGGGCCCGGTGACCTGGTCCTACTTCTCGATGCTGCTCGGTCATCCGGACGTGAAGGCCGACGTGCACGTCATCAGGTACGTGGGTCGAGCCGCCAGGAGCGATGGATCGGGCGATCGGTTCAGCAGCGAGTACGTTCGCGACCTGTTGATCGCGTCGACGCACCCCTTCGACGACGTCACCGAGCTCGACCACGCGATCTGGAAGCTTCAGCGATCCTTGTGAGTACCGCACCGTCGGGTCTTCCGCCCTTTCGCCTCGCTGACGCCATGGGGGCGCGGGACTTCTACGAAAGTCGTTCCGTGAAGCTCGACGGGGTGATCGGCGAGCTGGCCGGCGAGCTCGGGCTCGGTTGCGTGTGGGTCGTCTGCGGCCCTTTGATCGAACGAGGCGTCGTGATGACGGACATCGCCGCCCGAGCGTCCGCTGCCGGCCGCTCCACGCTCGTGGCGTCACGGCACGTCGATGGGAACACGTTGGGGATCGCGGTGTGCGATGCCGGTGGCGTGGAGGGCACGTTCCGAGTCATGGGGGCGGGAGACGGCCTCGGGGCGCTGCTGACGGAGCCGAGAGAATCGGATCTCGAGGTCCTGGACCTCCTGGTGATCGACGGAGCGGACGGTCTGGTGGACCACCGGGATGACTGGCTCACGGCCGTCCGTCACCGTGCCCGTGCTCGCCGGACGGCCGTCGTCGTGGGCGTCCCGCACCTCGACCTCGTCGCCGCAGAACCGGAGATGCTCCTTGGCGATCGCCTGATGACCGTGGGCCCAGTCGATCTCGCGACGGGCCTGAGCTCGTTGAACGTACCCCGCCGGCACTCCGCGCCCGCCAGACTGAGCGCATTCCTGGGGACGGGACCTGGGCGGATCGTCGCTGGACAGCCGCGCTGACATTCCCTGGAGCGTCTGTGCAGGGTGCGACTTCGTGGTTACGGGTCCGACGTCCAGGCGGTCACGGACGAGCACAGGGGAAGCCATGCTCCCGAGTCAGGTCGAGTGGTCACATCGAGCCACGGGAATCGCTGAGAGCACAGGCCGATCCGCCCTACGGTGACGACTCCACATCACCGAAGACGGGGGATCGACCATGTCCGAGACTCAGCACGAGCAGCAGAACCCGAAGGCCGCAGCCAAGGCGGCGAAGGCCTATGCGAAGGCCTCGCGGCCCTGGTACAAGAAGAAGCGCTGGATCGCCGCGATCGTCGTCGGCGTGATCATCGTGGCCGCGGCGCTCGGCAGCGGCGGTGAGGAAGGAGCCACCCGCGGTGGCGGGTCCGGCGGGTCGGACGACAGCGCGAAGGTGACGCAGGCCGACCCCGTGGCCATCGGCGAGTCGGTCGAGCTCGAGGGCACGACCTACACGGTCAACAGCGCGAAGACGCAGGGCAGCGTCGGTAGCGAGTTCTTCTCCGAGGAGGCCGGCGGCACCTACGTCATCGTCGAGATCACGATCGAGAACACGAAGGACGAGACGAAGACCTTCCTCGACTCCGCGGCGGTCTTCGTGGGATCCAACGGCAAGAAGTACTCGACGGACAGCGACGGCACCATCGCGGCGAGCGGTGACGACGGCGAGACCTTGATCTTCGAGGACATGCAGCCTGACGTCCCGAAGACCGGCATCCTCGTGTTCGACGTCCCGGAGGCCGCAGTGAAGGGTGGACAGCTCGAAGTGAGCGACCTGTTCGGTCGCGGCAAGGCGTACGTCGACCTCGGACTCTGACCGAGTCAACCGTTCCGGCCACCCTTGTCACCTCTCGGTGGCAGGGTGGCCGGAACGACCGAGGGGAGCAGCCGTGGGTGCGGTGACGTTCGTCAAGACGCGTGAGGCTGCGCAGCACCTCGCTTCCCACCTGCTCGATGCGCGTCGCACCCATCCTGTGGTGGTCGTGTCCCACGGGGTCGGACGTGGCGACCAGCCGTGGATCGATGCCGAACAGGTCGCTGCCGGCGTCGGTGACTACGCCGAGGTCCACGTCGTGCCCACGGGGGAGGTCACCTGGGCGCTGAGCTCGTCGTTGCCGCCCGAGACGCAGGTCTACGGTGACGCAGCACGGGTCTACTCCACCGATCTCACGTGGGTGTCGCAACCTCGCTCGTCACGGCTCTACCTGTGCTTCGGCCCGGACCAGGGCGCACGGATCGAGGCTCTGCTCGAGGCCGACGCCATGCAGGCTGCGCTCGAGGCCGGTCTGCTCGAACGGCGGGCCGTGCAGCGCAGAACCGTCACGGGACGTGTCGTCGGGGTGCTGGCTGGTCGAGGCATCGTCGAGGGCGACTTCGGCCGAGCAGCGCTTCGCGAGGAGCTTGCAGTCCCTGGGGTTCCGATCGAACGGGTCGTGCGACCTGGTCAGGAGGTCACGGGCGAGTGGGTCACGGCCGACGGTCTGCTCGACGTGCGCAACCAGGTACGCCCCGCCACCGAAGCGCTCGAGCACTACGCGCCTGGAGACGCAGTGCTGGTCCGTGTCGCTGACGTGGGGCGCGACCGCGCCGTCGTCGAGCCGTACCCGGGCATGCGCGTCGAGATCGGGGTCCACGGCATCACCGGCAATCCCTTGGACGACCCGCGCGACCTGATGACGGTCGGTGAGGTGGTGGTGGCGCATGTGGTGCGCGCCGGAAGTTGGCTCCTCTCGCTCGTCGACGTCGACGACGACGAACCGGTGCGGGAGGTTCCGTCGCTGCTTCCGGGCGGTCCTGCGTGGCTCGCGGTCGAGGATTCCGCGCCTGCCGCTCGGCCGGAACCGGACGCACCCTGGTCGCCACCGCAGGTCGACGTCGAGCCGGTCGTCGCGCTCGAACCGGCAGGCACGCCGCCACCGGCCATCGCAGGGGCGGCCGACGTCCCCACACCTGCTCGACCGTCCCCTCTCGATCTCGATCCTCGGCGGCGAGGAGCCGCCGATGTCACCCATCCGCCGTCGACGTCGCCCGACGACGAGCCGGTGGCTACCTCCTCCGCTCGGAAGGACCTGCACCTGGAACGGGCAGCGCGTGCTCATGCCCAGCGGCAAGCGGACGCCCTGAGGCAAGAGATGGCTCAGCTCGTCTCCCGTCTTCAACGGCTCGAGCACGAGCGGGACCGGGCGGTGGGGGAGGTGGAGCGCAAGAGGACGGAGACTCGTGACCTCCGCAAGAAGCTGCAGCGTTCCCGGTCCGTGGCTCGGGTCGAGGCCAGCAGCGAGGAGCGCTTCATCGATGCGGAGTCGGCGTTCCGTCACGACGTGTACCTCGCCTGGGTCGAGGCGATACCGGCTGCCGAGAAGGCGCAGCGTCCGCTGCCGGACGACTGGACGCTCGGGCGCGACTTCCTCCCCTCTCTGGCGTCGGTCGACGGGGTGGCGCGATCGAAGGTCGCTGAGGTCGTGGTCCACGTGCTCACCGGACTCGCCGACTCGATGCCCGGCCGCGACATGCATCGTCTGAGGATGGGTCCCGGCGGTGACGACCCGTGGGTGGAGCGGCATCCGGGGGAGTACTGCTGGCGAGTGGCGCTGCAGCAGCACACCCCGAGTGCGCGGCGTCTGCACTTCTGGCGACGGGGCACCCAGGTGCAGCTGTCGAGGGTGGCGCTCCACGACGAGATGCGGCCATGATCGTGTGATGACCCGCGTCCGCATCCACAACCTCTCCGTCTCTCTCGATGGGTACGCCGCGGGGGAGCCGCAGTCGCTCGAGACGCCGATGGGGCACGCCGGGCAGCAGTTGCACACGTGGATGTTCGCCACCCGGTTCGGCACCGCGATGATGGGCGGCGATACCGGCAGCTCGGGGATCGACGACGCCTTCGCGCAGCAGCACGAGCACGGTTTTGGCGCGGAGATCATGGGAGCCAACAAGTTCGGGCCGCCCGGCTGGCAGGACGACGCGGACTGGCGTGGGTGGTGGGGCGACAACCCGCCCTTCCACACGCCGGTCTACGTGCTCACGCACCGACCGCGTGCCTCGATCGAGATGGACGGCGGGACCACGTTCCACTTCGTCGACGCGTCCGCTGCGAAGGCGCTCGATCTCGCGAAGGAGGCGGCCGGTGACCTCGACGTCAGGATCGGTGGCGGTGCCGACGTGGTCCGGCAGTTCCTCGCCGCGCGACTCGTCGACCACATGCACGTGGTGCAGGTGCCAATCGTGCTCGGCCGCGGCGCGCACCTGTGGAGCGGTCTCGAGGGACTCGAGGACGACTACGACGTCGAGGTCGTGGCGTCGCCGAGCGGCGTCACGCACCTGACCTTCGAGAAGAAGACGCTCTGAGCTAGTCGCAGTTGTCGCAGATGCCCGTCGCCGGCAGCGCCATGAAGCAGGTGGGACAGATCTTCGCGGGCCGGTCCTCCGGCTTCACGGCACGCTTGACGGTGGTGGTCGATCCGGACGCTGCGCGCGTCGTGCGGACGCGGGCCGGTCGGGGAGTGCCGCCGTCGGCGGGCAGATCGGTGGCGAGGGCCTGGTAGCAGAGCAGGCGGTCCTCGGCAGCGCGCTGCTCGACGTCCTTCACGACGTCGCCGGTCGCCGCCAGCACGGCGCGACCGTAGACGTCGCCCACCGTGCCGTCGCGCTGGACGGCGAGCGATGTGAGCGGCGGGTCGCCGGCGCGGGCTGCCGCGAGGGCGGTGATCTCCATGAGGTCACCAAGCCAGGTGCGGCGCGACGTCGGGCTCTCGACGCGCGTGCGCTTGAGTACCTCGTCGGCGAGGTCGGAGACGGTGATCACGGCGCCGTAGCGCGACGCGGTCTCGCGCAGGACGTCGAGTGCTACGGGGGTCCACCGGGCGAACTGGGGGAGGATCTTGGCCACGTCTGCCGACGTTAGACGATCGGTCCTGACGGACCGCCGGCCGGTGCCGACGAGATGACTAGCTGCGCGCCTTCCGTACCCGGATAGGCCCCTTCGCGGTCGACGGATTGACGACGTGACCGCCCTGCGTGATCTCGACCCTGCCCTCATCGACCAGTCGGCGCGCAGCGCGTCGGGCCGGTTCCATGAGGTCGCGCCAGCCGTCGGGATCGACCTGCTTCGCGGCCTCGGACGGGCAGATCGTCGAGGTGACCGCCCGCTGGTCGAGCAGCCCGATGATCGCGTCCTGCAGCGCCTGGTCGGTCTTGGTCACCCCGCGCTTGCGGCAGGCGGTGGAGCAGTAGCGCACCTGGTCCCAGTCGCGCTCCCACTTCCTGCGCCACTCGATGGTCCGTCCGCAGGAGGCGCAGGTCTTCGGTTCGGGTGGCACCGTCCTAGTCTCCGTCGACCGGGACGGTCTCGCCCGTTCAGCGGGCGACGAGGACGGGGGCGGCCTCCTCGACCTCGAGAGACGTGGACTCGCCGGTCGCGGTCAGGGTCTGGCCGAGGGGAGTCCAGGCGCCGCCGTCGACCCGGTATCGGACCGAGTAGGTGGTGTCGACGCGCGGCCGGACCTCGTCGGCCACACGGCGGTAGGTGTGAGTGACGTCCTTGGCCGGGTAGGGACGGCCGGGCCTGGTGGTGGACTTCGAGGTTCCGTCGCCCGGGTGCCAGGTGTAGCGCGTCGGAGTGGCTTCGACGTCGATGTCGAAGCCCAGCAGCGTCACGCTCTCGCGCAGCGTCCGCGGGTCGGTGTGGAAGATCGTCGGGACGTTCACGAGGGTCCGCCCGCCCGGCTGCACCTGGATCTGCAGCGACGGCATCGGGATCTCGCTGACGGCGCGGCGGATGTCGCCCTCGGTGACTTGAGGGGCGGTGGCGGGTTGGGCGTCGGTGGCGGTGATGCCGCGCGCTCCACAGCGAAAGGTTGGCTCGTAGCGACGGGCGTCATCAGAACGGCCGGCGGCTTGATTTCGGAAGAAGCATGCCGAGTCACGACGAGGCTTACTTGCGCGCAAGTCGCGGGACCCTCCGAAACGAGCAGCCTTCTCCCTCGCGAGAGATTTGTCGGTGTCCCGCAGCACCAGACGATCACCACGGCCTTCTGCCTCCGGGTCGGCCACCGCGGGGAATGGAAACGTCATAGCAAACAGGAAGACCGAGGAACTCACGAAGAACTTCACGACGGCTCCTCGAGCAGAATGAAGAGCATCCTCCAACGGCCCTCTTCGAATTTGACCGTGTAGGTCACTCGGCTCGTCTCCTTCTTGCTCTTGGTCGTCTCGCCGCTGGCAGTCCGCCGGAACTGTCCTGCTGCGGCTTCGGCGTTTACGGTCACGTCGAAGGTTGAATCGTTGAGCCGAGAAACGTCGAGCGGAGGAAGCAGCCTCCGCTCCCCGCCCTTGAACGCCCCTCCGTTGGCATACGTCTCTTCATAGAGGTCGATGAAGCGCGTGCATCCGCTGCAGTCCGATGCTGAGATTCGCTGAAGTGGTTCCACATCACCGGTCAGCGCGGCGTAGTCAGAGGTCTCAATCCAGTGAGCGGTGAATGAGGCAGCGCCCTCTTGCGTCGCATCCTTCGCCTGGCTGGGCAGAGAGGGAGGAACGCGTGAAGTCGATGTAGCGGCGGTCGGGTCGGGCTCGAGGACTTCCGGCTGGCCTGAGCAGGCGGAGGCGAGGAGAAGGGCCGCGGTGGCGGCGGTTCTGGTGATGACTGACAACGTGGATCCCCCGATCTGACGGTCCGAACCTAGCGAAATCGCTCGGGGACGTGAAGACCGTTGTCCCCAGCTCCGGTGGAGCATCCGAGGTAGGTGGCGCGCGTTATTTCCGGACGAGCGGTAGGTCTGCCGCGGATACGAGGCCGGTAAGCGCGGCTCACCTACCTCCGGGGCCTGGGTTCCGCGGGCTTCCTACCGCGACGCCCCGTTCCGCGGGCCACCTACCTCTTGGGGGACGGGTGGGAGCGGGGTGTCCGGGTGGGCGGCTAGGTTCGAGGCGTGGCCTTGACGATCCATCGCGCGGAGCGAGCCGACGTGCTCGCAAGTGGGTTGGCGCGGCTGCTCGCGGAGCCGCCCGCGGACCCGTTCGAGCGCGACGTGGTCGTGGTGGCCGCCAACGGAGTGGAGCGCTGGCTCGCCCAGACCATCAGTCACTCGCTCGGGGCCAGTGACGGGCGCGACGACGGGATCTGCGCCGGCGTGGAGTTCGTCCGCCCGATGCACCTGCTGTCCGAACTCACCGAGAAGGACCGCGACGACCCGTGGGCCAGCGGTCGGCTCGCCTGGACCGTGCTCGACGTCCTCGACGCGCACCTCGACGAGCCGTGGCTCGAGATCGTCTCCCGCCACGTCGGGCGGGGCATGGCGCCCGCCGACGAAGCCTTGCGCCGCAGCCGGCGCTACCCGACAGCACGTCGGGTCGCGTCGTTCCTGCACGGCTACGCGGTCCAGCGTCCGTGGATGGTGCAGGCGTGGGGCGCGGGCGACGATGTCGACGGGCTCGGTGCACCGTTGCGCCCCGAGAGCCGCTGGCAGGCGGAGGTGTGGCGGCGCGTCGCCGCCAGGCTCGACGGCCATCCCTCGCCTGACCGGCGCCTGGCCGACACCGCAGCCCGCCTGCGCGACGGCAGCCTCGACCCCGACCTGCCGCAGCGGCTCTCGTTCTTCGGCCACACTCGCATGCCGCACGCCGAGCTCGACGTCGTCGACGCGCTCGCCCAGGTGCGCGACGTGCACCTCTGGCTCCCGCACCCCTCGCGCGCCCGCTGGGACGCCGTCGCCGCCACCGCCGGCCGTACCCACGACGGTCACGCGCCCCGGCGCGACGAGGTCGAGACGCTCGAGACCGGCAGCACCTTCCTCACCGCCTGCGCACGCGACGTGAGCGAGCTGCAGCACGCCCTGCTCGCCCTGCCTGGCGACGCGGACGTCGAGCACCTGCCCGAGCCCGACCGCCCCACCACCCTGCTCGGTGCACTCCAGCGTGACCTCGCCGCCGACCACGACGGACCCACCGACGAGCACACCGACGGGGGAGTGCGCACCCTCGACCCGCTCGACCGCTCCGTCCAGGTGCACGCCTGCCACGGACCGGCTCGCCAGGTCGACGTGCTGCGCGAGGTGGTCGTCGGCCTGCTCGCCGACGACCCCACCCTCGAGCCGCGCGACGTGCTCGTCATGTGCCCCGACGTCGAGACCTTCGCCCCGCTCGTCGAGGCCGCCTTCGGGCTCGACGACGTGGCCGGCGTCGACCACCCGGGCCACCGCCTGCGGGTGCGGCTCGCCGACCGCGCCACTGGTGCCGTGAACCCCGTGGCCGAGGTGCTCCAGCGCGTCGTCGACATCGCCGCCGCCCGCCGCACCACCGCCACCGAGGTGCGCGACCTGCTCGGCCTCGCACCGGTGCGCCGGCGCTTCGGTCTCAGCGACGACGACCTCGAGCAGGTCGACACCTGGACCGCCCAGACCGCCATCCGCTGGGGCGTCGACGCCGACGCCCGCGGCGCCTGGAACCTCGCCGGCCTCGCCCAGAACACCTGGCGCTCCGGGCTCGACCGACTCGCCCTCGGTGTGGCCACCGACGGTCAGCGGTACGACGGGCAGCCCGGCAACCGGCTCGGCGGCGTGCTTCCGCTCGACGACCTCGGCAGCACCGCCGTCGACCTCGTCGGACGCCTCGACGAGGCCGTCGCCCGGCTCGGCTCCGTCCTCGCCGACGCCGAGCCGCAGCCCATCGCCGACTGGTCCGACCTGCTCGCCCGCGCCGTGCACATGCTCACCGACGTTCCCCCGCGCGACGCCTGGCAGAAGGAGCAGGTGCTGCGCATCCTCGCCGAGCTCGCCGCACCGGCTGGCGGTGCAGCCGAGGCGGGAGGCGAGGACGGAACAGGTGGCACGCTCACCGTCGTCGAGGTCGGGGCCTTCCTGGCCGACGCGTTCGCGCCCCGCCCCACCCGCACGAGCTTCCGCACCGGCTCGCTGACCGTGTGCACGATGGTGCCCATGCGCTCGGTGCCCCACCGGGTCGTCTGCCTGCTGGGCGTCGACGCCGATGCTTTCCCGCGCACCCCCACGCCGCTCGGCGACGACGTGCTCGCCCGCACCCCGCTCGTCGGCGAGCGCGACGCCGCCGGTGAGGACCGCCAGCTCTTCCTCGACGCCGTGCTCTCGGCCACCGAGCACCTGGTCATCACCTACACCGGCGCCAGCGAGCACACCGGCCGCCCGCTCCCGCCCGCCACACCGGTCGGCGAGCTCCTCGACCAGCTCGACCGGACCGTCCCGGGCGCCGACGTCCGCGACCACGTGACCGTCCACCACCCCCTGCAGTCGTTCGACGTGCGGTCCTTCACGCCCGGCGCCCTGCTGCCCGGCACGGCGTTCAGCTTCGACGCCGCCGCCTACGCCGGTGCCCGCGCCACCACCCGTGAGCCAGAGCCGCCAGCGCTCTTCCTGCCCGAGAGCCTGCCCGAGCAGCGCGCCGACGTGGTCATTCTCGACCAGCTGCGCGAGCTCGTGCGACACCCCGTCAAGGCCTTCGTCACCGGGCGGCTCGACGTCCGCCTGCCCTACGAGGACGACCCGGTCGACGACGCGATCCCGCTCGACGTCGGCCACCTCGAGCAGTGGGGCGTCAGCCGTCGGGTGCTCGAGGCCGTGCTGGCCGGCGCCCCGGGCGAGGAGGCCGAGGCCGACGAGCTGCGTCGCGGCCTGCTCCCTCCCGGACCGCTCGCCGCCTCCACACTGCAGAAGAGCCGCAGGCTCGTGGGCGACCTCTTCGCCTTCGCCGCACCGCTTCGCAATGAGGCCGCCCACAGCGTCGACGTCGACATCGAGCTGGCCGACGGACGTCGCGTGGTCGGCACCGTCGCCGACGTGCACCCCGCGCACGCGCTGAGGGTCACGCCCTCGGCCGTGCAGGGTCGCCAGCTGGTCGAGGCCTGGGTCGACGTGCTCGCGCTCGCCGCCGCAGGCCAGGGGCTGCCGATGCACCTCGTCGGTCGGGTGTCGGCCGGACGCGGCAAGGCACCAGGCGTCGCCACCATCGCCCCGCCCACCGACGACGAGGCGCGCGCGATCCTCGCCGAGGTCCTCGACCTCCACACCCTCGGGACGAAGCGCCCGCTGCCCCTCCCGGTCAAGACGTCCCAGGCCTACGCCTCCGGCATCCGACGTGGCAAGCCGCAGATCGCCGAGGTCTTCGCCGAGCGCGAGTGGGTCGGCAGCCGCGACATCCCCGGTGAGGACGCCGACGCCTACCACCGGCTCGTCTACGGCCCCGGGCTGCCGTTCTCCGCGCTCGTCACGCGCGGGCTCGACCAGCACGCCGTCACCCTCTGGACGCCGCTGCTCGACCGGTTGGACGGTGCCTGATGAGCGAGCGCCCCCCTGCCGTCGTCGACGTCGCCGAGTTCGACATCACCGACCCGCTGCCCACCGGCACCACGCTGCTCGAGGCCAGCGCCGGCACCGGCAAGACCTGGGCCATCGCCGCGCTCGTCACCCGACTGGTCGCCGACGGCCACGCCGAGCTCGACGACCTCCTGGTCGTCACCTTCGGCCGAGCCGCGAGCGCCGAGCTGAAGGACCGCGTGCGCGAGCGCCTCGTGGAAGCCGACACCACGCTCACCACGGGCAGCGCGCCCGAGTCCGACGCGCTCCTGACCCTCCTGCTCGACGCACCCGAGGCCGAGCGCGCCCAGCGCCGACGTCGGCTCCGGCGCGCCGTCGCACGCTTCGACGAGGCCACCATCACCACCACTCACGGCTTCTGCCACGCCGTGCTCCGCAGCCTCGGTACCACCGGCGACGTCGAGCCCGGGTCGGCGCTCATCGAGGACGACACCGAGATCGTCGACCAGGTCGTGGCGGACCTCTACCTGCGCGCCGTCGGCATGGGCGCCACACCGCCGTTCGACCACGCCGAGGCCGGGCAGCTCGGTCGTCGCGCCGTGGAGGACCCGTCCGCCCACCTCCTGCCCACCGACGCACCGCAGGGCTCGCCGCCCGACCTGCGTCGGCGGTTCGCCGGTGCCGTCCGCGACGAGTCGGCCCGACGTCGGCTCGCCGCCCGCACCCTGTCCTACGACGACCTGCTGCAGCGACTCGCCGAGGCCCTGGAGCCCGAGGCGTCACCCGCCCGCACCGTCATGCGCGACCGCTGGCGGTTCGTGCTCGTCGACGAGTTCCAGGACACCGATCCGGTGCAGTGGCAGATCCTGGAGCGGGCCTTCCTCGGCCACGCCACGATGGTGCTCGTCGGCGACCCCAAGCAGGCCATCTACGGGTTCCGCGGCGGCGACGTCGACACCTACCTGCGCGCCGCCGCCCAGGCCGACACCCGCCGCACCCTCGTCGAGAACCACCGCAGCGACGCGCCGCTCGTGGCCGCCGTCGACACCGTGCTGCGCGGAGCAGCGCTGGGCGACCCCGAGATCCTCGTGCGTCCCGCCCGCGCTGCGCTCAGCGGCTCACGCCTGCACGACCCCGAGCACGAGGCGCCGTTCCGGCTCCGTGCCCTGCTGCGCAGCGACGCCCAGCACGAGTCCGACGCGCCCCTCAAGATCGGCGCCGTGCGCCCGCGGGTCGCCGCCGACGTGGCCGGCGACATCGCCGCCCTCCTGCGCAGCGGCGCCACCTACGACCACGGGACGGGTCCGGTCCCGCTCACCGCCGGCGACGTCGCGATCCTCGTCGAGCGTCACCTCGAGGCCGACCTGCTGCACGAGGCCCTCGCCCGACTGGGTGTGCCCGCCGTGCGCAGCGGTGGCCCCGACGTGCTGCAGAGCGACGCCGGGCTGCAGTGGGTCACGCTGCTCACGGCGTTGGAGTCCCCGCACCGCAGCGGCTACGTGCGCGCCGCGGCCCTCGGACCGTTCCTCGGCCTCACGGCCGCCGACCTCGCCACCGGGGGAGCGGACCCCGATGGCGACGGCCTCACCGACCGCGTCTCCGCCCAGCTGCGCGACCTCGCCGACCTGCAGCGCGAGCGCGGCACCGCCGGCATGGTCGAGGCGCTCACCGGCGACCCGGCGGTCGTGGAGCGGCTGCTGCGCCACGAGGGCGGCCGACGTCAGCTCACCGACCTCGAGCACGTCGGCCACGTGCTCGCCGGCGCATCTCGTGAGCACGGCCTCGGCCTCTCGGGCCTGCTGCGCTGGCTGCTCGACCGACGCTCCGAGAGCGCTCCGTCGGCCGACCGCACCCGCCGGCTAGACACCGACGCCGACGCCGTGCAGATCGTCACCACCTTCGTGAGCAAGGGGCTGCAGTACCCCGTCGTCTACGTGCCGTTCCTGTTCGACCGCTACGTCCCCACGCCCACGATGGTGCGCCTGCACGACGCCGACGGCCGCCGCTGCCTCGACGTCGGCGGTGACGGGCCCTCGTGGCGCACCCATGCCGCCCGCTCCGACACCGAGCGGGCCGGCGAGGCCCTCCGGCTGCTCTACGTCGCCATGACCCGCGCGCAGTCCCGTCTGGTCATGCACTGGGCGCCCACGTTCAACGGCAAGCACGCCGCCCTGCACCGGGCCCTGTTCCGTCCCGACCCCGACGACCCGGTCGTGCCCGACACGCAACCGGTCCCGTCCGACCACGATGCCGTCGCGCGGCTGCGCGCCTGGCAGGACCGCGGAGGTCCGGTCGTGGAGCAGATGGTCACCCAGACGCTGCCGCTCGACCCCGCACCCGCCGACGGCACCGAGCTCGTGCTCCGCCGACTCGGGCGCGAGGTCGACACCACCTGGACGCGCACCTCCTACACGTCGCTCGTGCGCCGCGACGACGGACGCTCGGTGGCCAGCGAGCCCGAGGCCGTCGGCCCCGACGACGAGGTCGACGTGGTCGCCGACGTCGGGGCCGCGCCCACGCTCGGCCCGTCGCCCTGGGCCGACCTCGTGGGAGGCGCTGCGCTCGGCACCCTCGTGCACGGGGTGCTCGAGGACGTCGACGCCGACGTCATGGCCACCAGCACCGATGCCATGGAGCGTGAGGTGCGGCTCCGGGTGGAGGAGCAGCTGGCACGCCGACCGATCGCGGTCGACGTCGAGGCGCTCGTGTCCGCCCTCGTCGGCGCGCTGCGCACACCCCTCGGCGCGCTCGCGGACGACCTGACCCTCGCCGAGTCGCTCGCCCGACGACCCTTCCGCGAGATGGACTTCGAGCTGCCGCTCGCCGGCGGCGATCGTCGCGGTCGGGTGGATCGCCCCGGCACCCTCGCCGACGTCGCCGACCTGATGGAGCAGCACCTCGCGGCTGCCGACCCGCTGCGGCCCTTCGCGGCCGAGCTGCGCGACGCGTCCCTGCGCGGCCGCACCCTGCGCGGCTACCTCACCGGGTCCATCGACCTGCTGCTGCGGCTCGACGGCGACGGCTCGCTCGTGGTCGACCACAAGACCAACCGGCTCGAGGGCCCCGACCTCACCGACGCCGGGGGAGGACTGGAGGCCTACGCCCCCGACCGTCTCGCCGGCGCGATGCTGCACACCACCTACCCGCTGCAGGCCCTGCTCTACGCCGTCGCGCAGCACCGGTTCCTGCGCTGGCGGCTGCGCGGGTACGACCCCGACGAGCACCTGGCGGGCGTCCTGTACCTCTTCGTGCGCGGCATGACCGGTCCCGACGTCCCGCGTGGCACCGACGGCGCGCCGTACGGCGTGTTCGCGTGGCGCCCGCCCACGTCGCTCGTGCTCGGGCTCAGCGACCTGCTCGACGGGAGGGTCGCACGATGAGCGAACAGCCGATCGTCGTGGGCGACGACGCGCTCGACCCGTTCGACCGCCAGGTCGTCCAGTCGTCCGACGCGGACGTCCTGACGGTGCTCAACCGCGCCGGGCTGCTCGTGGCGGCCGACGTGCACGTGGCCCGCACCGTCGGCCGTCTCGGCAGCGAGGACGACGAGGCGGTGCTGCTGGCCGTCGCCCTGGCCGTGCGCGGCGTGCGTCTGGGGTCGTCGTGCATCGAGCTCGCGCCGGTGGTGGCCGACCTCCGGGTCGAGGCGCCCGACCTGCCGTGGCCGTCCTTCGCCGACGACGTCCCCGCCTGGTGGGCGCGCATCGTGGCCAGTCCGCTGGCGACCGGCCGAGACCGGGTGCTCGTCGCGGAGGAGCCGCTGCTGCACCTCGCCCGCTACCACGCCCTCGAGGTCTCCCTCTGCGACCGGCTCGCCACCCGCCTGGCCCTGCCGGCTCCCGCCACGGACGACGAGGCGCTCGGCAGCGACCTCGACCGGTTGTTCGGTGAGCCCGGCTTCGACGAGCAGCGAGCGGCGGCCGAGCGTGCCGCACGCTCCTGGACGAGCATCCTCACCGGCGGGCCGGGCACCGGCAAGACCACCACGATCGCCCGACTGCTGGCCGCGCTCGCGGCCCAGCACGCGTCGGCCGGTCACGCCCGACCGTTGAACGTCGGCCTCGCCGCACCCACCGGCAAGGCGGCCGCCCGCATGCGCGAGGCGATCGTCGGCGCCGCCTCCGGCACCGTGTTCACGGCCGACGAACGCACCTGGCTGGAGTCGTTGCGCGCCGTCACGCTGCACCGGCTCCTCGGCGCCCGACCGGACCACCGCACCGCGTTCCGCCACCACGCGGGCCAGAAGCTGCCCTACGACGTGGTCGTCGTCGACGAGACCTCCATGGTCTCGCTGCTCATGATGGAGCGGCTGGTCCAGGCCGTGCCCCCCACCTGCCGCCTGGTGCTCGTCGGCGACTCCGAGCAGCTCGCCTCCGTCGAGGCCGGCGCGGTGCTGCGCGACGTCGTCGACGGACTGGGGGGTCCTGGTCACTCGGCCGTCACCCACCTGACGCAGGGGCACCGCTTCGACGGGGGCATCGGCGACCTGGCCGCCGCCGTGGTCGAGGGCGACGCCGACGGCGCCCTCCACGTGCTCACCGGGGGAGTCGAGGGACTGACCCTGCGCGCTCCCGACGAGATCGACGCCGTGGCGGCCGAACGACCGGCCGACCAGGCCCGCGTCGTCGCCCGGGCCGCGCTCGAGGGCGACGTCGACGGCGCCCTCGCAGCCCTGGCCGAGCACCGACTGCTGTGCGCCCACCGCGACGGCCCGTTCGGGGTGAGCCACTGGAATGAACGGCTCGAGCGCGAGGTCCGCACCTTCCCCGACCCGTCGCGACCGTGGTTCGCCGGCCGTCCCGTGCTCGTCACGCGCAACGACCCCTCGCTGCGGGTCAACAACGGCGACGTCGGGGTGGTCGTCGACGACGGACACCGGCTCGTCGTCCACCTCGACACGCAGGTCGAGGTGTCGTCGTCGCGACTGTCGTCGGTGCAGAGCGCCTACGCGAGCACCGTCCACCGCAGCCAGGGCAGCGAGTTCGAGCACGTCACCCTCGTGCTCCCCGACGAGGACTCCCTCGTGCTCACCCGCGAGCTGCTCTACACCGCGGTCACCCGCGCCCGCACCAGTCTCACCGTCGTGGCCACGCCCGAGGTCGTGCGCGCGGCCGTCGAGCGCCGCACCGCGCGCGCCAGCGGCGTCGCCCGCCGGCTGGCTGCGCTCAGGAATTCTGGGTAGTTCGTCCGTTTCCACCCGTCCGCGCCGACCTTCGGGCACCCTCGTGCTGGGAGCACGAGGACGAGGGAGCGTTCGATGGGGAAGAAGACGTCGTACCCGAAGGGTGAGTATCGCCGGCTGCTGCGAAGCTGGCTCGTGCGACACAAGCGTGTCGTGGCGGTGATGGCGCTGCTGTTCATCGCGACAGTGGTCGCCGAGTTCGCACTGCTGACCGTCTTCCCCTCGCCTGAGTACGCGCGGTACGTGATCGTCGCGTTGTTGGGCGCCATGTTCGTCGGCTTCTGCTGGGCCATCCACACGCTCTTCCTGGCGCACGAAGGTCACGCCATCCACCAGCTCCGCGGCGCGTGGGGCGAGGACAACACCGCCACCGAGCTGAAGGCGGCCCAGCGTCAAGGCTTGGTCTGGGGGCGTGTCGACGCGCTGGAGCTGGAGCGGGGCGACATCGACCACCTCGTCGTCACCCGTCGCGGCGGCGTCGTCGTGGTCGACTCCAAGTGGTGCAGCGCCCTCGACGCCGACCTGCGGCTGGCCTTTGCCGCGAGTGCGACCCGAGCCGCGAACGCAGGCAGGGGTCTGGTCAACACCGTCACGCAGCGCAGCCACGGTCGGCACAGCGCCCCGCGCAAGGCCCTGACGGTGACGCCGGTCGTGGTGGTGTGGGGTGCCGCGCAGTCGTCGGTGCGCGACGACGAGGTCGTCGACGGCGTGGCCATCGTCCGCGGATCAGGCTTCCGCACCTGGCTCGCCCGCCTCGAGGCCGAGACCATCTCGCAGAAGACCGCCACGGAGCTCGTGGCACGCATCGAGGGATTCGACGAGAACCGACGCGCGGTGGTCCGCGAGCGGGAGCGCGAGCGCCAGAGCGTCACGCCGGTGAGCACCTAGACCGTCCTCGAAGATGCAGGGTGAGGGTGTCCCTGACAGGCTGGCCGGGACCGATCAACGACCCGGGAGGACACCCCCATGAAGAAGCTCATCTACGCGACGGCCTTCGGCATCGGCTACGTGCTCGGCACCCGGGCCGGCCGTGAGCGGTACGAGCAGATCCGCCAGGCCGCCGAGAAGGTCCAGACCGACCCGCGCGTGCAGGACGCGGTCCGCAAGGCCGAGGGCATGGCGCAGGACGCGGTCACCCTGGCCCAGGACGACGAGCGCCTCGCCGACCTCGCGCACAGCGTGAAGGACTCGGCGCAGAAGGTGCGCGAGCAGGCCGTCGGCGTCGTCTCGTCGGTGCGCCAGAGCGTCGAGGACGACGACGTCGTGGGTGACGTCGTCGACACCGCCAAGGGTGCAGCGAAGGACGTCGCCGACAGCGCGAAGGCCGCGACCGACGGCGGCGGAGTGAAGGACGTCGTCGACACGGCCAAGCACGCGGCGAAGGACGTCGGCGAGAGCGTCGAGGACGCATCCGACGACGGTGCGATCGAGGACGCGGTCGGCACGGCCAAGGACGCAGCCGGCGACGCGAAGAAGGTCGCCGAGGAGTCGGCCTCGGAGGCGACGCGGAAGATCAAGGCGGCGAGCGACGAGGCACGCGGCGAGTCCGGTGGCACGGACGCCGACGGCGAGACCTGGCCCCCGCACCCAGACGAGCACATCGCCGAGCCCGAGGACGAGGTCGTCTTCACCACGGGACCCGACGACAAGAGCTGACGGCCGGCGTCGGCCCGGGTCACACGGACCTGGTCCGGCCCCCGAGCCCGAGCCCCCATCGGTGGATCCTCAACCGCAGTGCGGCTCCTGCGGTTGAGGATCCACCGATGTGGGGGAGAGCGGCGGTCAGGCGCCGAGGCGGGAGCGGACCTGCTCGAGCACGCGCGGGGGGAACTCGTGGGTGCGTCGGCAGCGCTCCACCAGGTAGAGGATCTTGTTGAGCCGGGGGCCGGGAAGCTCCACGCCGCGGGCCTCCAGGGCCGGACGGAGCACGTTGCGGTCGAAGGCACCGTCGCTGCGCTCGGGCTCGTCGCGCCACCGCGCGAACGCCTCCTTCAGCTGGGCGTGTGCCACGACCCCGTTGTCGGGCGAGATCGCCACGGCGATCGCCGCCACGAGCCAGGCGTCGTCGTGCTGCAGGGCGTCGACGTCGAGCTGCACGGTCCCGGTGCCCGATGGACGAAGCGTCGGGGGGTCGAAGTCGACGACCAGCTCCAGGGTCTGGTCGGGGAAGCGCAGCGAGATGCGCGTGCCGGGGGCGGTGAGTGACATCCGCTGGCCGGGCACCGGCGTCGACGCGTCGCCGTCGGGAGTGACGACCTCCATGACCACGCCGTTCGCTCGCTGGCCGCGGTGGAGCACCGGATGGCCGGGCCCGGACTGCACCACCACGGCGGGGTCGCTCAGGTAGGGGAGTCGGACGAGCACGTACGCCGACCCGCCGATCTCCTCGACGGCCACCGGCCGCTGGTCCGGCAACGTCATGCGTCGAGCGAGGACCAGCTTGCCGCCGGGCTCCACGACCGTGCTGCCGCCGACGTCGGGGCCGACGGACCAGGCGATGCGCAGCACGGGACGTCCTTCGCTGGGTCGATGGGTCTGGGTGGGTGAGGGGACCGGCCGAGGCGGTCGGTCGAGGACGATCATGCCAAACCCGCCGGAGGACCCCGCGTCACCGAAGCATTGTGCACGATGTAATCGTGTGCAATGATCGATGAGGCGCGAGACAGCGCCGCACCCACGACTTCAGGAGGACGTATGGACGCGATCTACACGGCAGAGGCACTCGCCACCGGCGGAGGACGCGACGGCGGTCACGTCGTCACCTCCGACGGCCAGCTCGACGTGCGCACGGCGCTGCCGAAGGCCATGGGCGGCAACGGCGAGGGCACCAACCCCGAGCAGCTGTTCGCCTCCGGCTACGCGGCCTGCTTCCACAGCGCCCTGCAGATGGTGGCCCGCCAGGCCAAGGCGGACGTGACCGACTCGAGCGTCGGCGCGAAGGTCGACATCGGCCCGAACGGCCAGGGCGGCTTCGAGCTCGCGGTGACCCTCGAGGTCGTCGTGCCCGCCCTCCCGCACGACGAGGCCCAGAAGCTGGCCGACCAGGCCCACCAGGTCTGCCCGTACTCCAACGCCACGCGCGGCAACATCGCCGTGACCGTCGTCGTCACCGACGACTGAGAGCCCGCAGGACGCACCTGTGCCGGGTGCGTCCTGCCCTGGGAACGAGCCGCGGTGGAACATGTTCCACCGCGGCTCGACTCTTGCGTGCCCCCGCGACGACGATGGCGAGCATGACCACCCTCGGCTCGCTCACCACCAACCTGTTGATCCTCGCCGCCTTCGTCGGCGTCGTCGTGGTCGCCCTGCGGGTCGCGCAGAGCATCTTCGGCACCGGCTCGAAGAAGGCCGCCGCCACCGAGGCCGCCGCCCGTCTGGTCGCCTACCCGACCGGTTCGGCCGCGGTGCTGCGCCGCCGCTTCGTGAAGGCCCTCACCAGCCAGCACGTGGTCATGCCGAGCGGTGACCGCGTGGCCTTCAGCGAGCTGGTCGTGCGGATCGCGCCCGAGGACCTCGAGCGCCTCGATCCCGACGGCGACACCGACCGGCTGGGTGACGACGCCGCCAAGCTCTACCGCACGCACGCCGAGCGCGAGGGATGGGCCGTCCCCGACCACGTCGACGTCGAGGTCGAGGTCGACCCCGGTCTGCGGTCCGGCTGGGTCCCCCCGGCCCGCGGCAGCCGCTCCGGGGCGTCCGTGCGCCGACCGCTCGAGCAGGCGCTGAGCGCCAACGGCTCCGACCGCAAGGAGCCCGACACCGGACTCGACTGGGACGTGCTGGTCGACCCGGCCCGTACGGCGTCCGACGGCCGCGCCGGTGGCTCGGCGCCGCGACCCTCCCAGCCCGCCGTCGCGAGCCAGGAGACCATGGCCTTCCCGGTCCTCGTGCCGCACGACCCCATGCCCACCGTCAACGTGGCCGGCGACCTGTTCCTGCACCGCGGTGGTGAGACGGTGCGGGTGCCCCGTGACGGCGTGACGACGCTCGGACGCCTCCCCGACTCCCCGCTGCGCCTCGACGAACCCGAGATCTCCTACCGTCACGCCGCCATCCGGCTCGACGGTGCCACCTGGCAGGTGATGGACGTGGGCAGCACGAACGGCACCACGGTCGACGGCGAACGCATCGGTGACACCTGGTCGCCGCTGCGGGACGGCGTGGTCCTCGCCCTGGCAGGCGTGCGCGTCACGGTCGGCTCGGACTCGCACGGGACCGTGGCGCTCGGTGGCGTTTCGCGGGCCACGTGACAATGGTGCCCATGGCTGATCAGCGGAGCCGTCGCCGACGGTGGACGAGCTGGTTCGTGGCGTCCGCCGAGGGGCACGCGCACGGGCACGTCCCGGTGCACGACCGCCCGCACGGGTCCAGCCACGGCCGCACGGTCCCGCGGGACGACGCCGTCACCGCCGAGGTCCCCGTCGTGGCGCCGGTGGTGCCGGCGCCGGAGGTTCCCGTGTCGTCGCCACCGTCGCCGGGCACGGACGGCCGCGACACGGTGGAGCCCCAGGTGGACGCCGGCCGCTTCACGCTCCAAGGACGTATCGGGGCGGGGAACCACGGGGTCGTCTTCCGCGCCGTCGACCGCCACCTCGGCCGCCAGGTCGCGATCAAGCGGTTCTCGCACTTCCTGGCCGACGACCCTCGCGCCATGCGTCGCATCACCCGCGAGGTCGAGACGCTGGCGCGGGTGTCGCACCCGAACGTGGTCACCGTGCACGACCTGGTGCGCATGCCCGACGGCGACGGCGAGGTGGTCCCGCACCTGGTGATGGAGCTCGTCGAGGGCACCTCGCTGCGCGACCTCCTGGCCCAGCGCGGGCCGAGCCCGAGGTCCGTGGTCGTGGTCCTGGGCGTGCTCGACGGGCTCGCGGCCTGCCACCGAGCCGGGATCCTGCACCTCGACATCAAGCCCGCCAACGTGCTGGTCACCCCCGCCGGTGGCATCAAGATCGTCGACTTCGGCATCGCGCGCGCGGCCTCCGACGCGACCGCCACCGTCGCCGGCACGCCGCACTACATGGCACCGGAGCAGTACGACGGCCGCGCGGACGAGCGCAGCGACGTCTACTCCGTCGGCTGCCTCCTGTTCGAGTGCCTGACGGGCCGGGCGCCGTTCGAGGGCGCGATGGCCACCCAGCTGATGGCGCACCGCACCCAGGCCCGGCCCGACCCGCGCGCGAGTGCCCCCTGGGTCGGCGCCTCGCTGGCGGCGGTCGTCCAGAAGGCCATGGCGATCGACCCGGCCGACCGGTACGACGGGGTCGGCTCCATGGCGGCCGCGTTGTCGGCCGCGGCCTCGGACGTCGACACCCACGCAGCGGCCCGATCCTCCGCCCAGCCCGCCGCGGTGCTGCCCACCGGCCCGGCACCGCGACCCGCCGCGGACCCTGTGGCCGAGCCGATGATCCGACCGTTGTCGCGTCCGGGTGAGCTGGGGGACCGGCGGCGTCCTCCGGAGCAGGACGCCGCGCCGGAGGCGCTCGGGCACGCCGGACCGTCGGTCACCCGCTGGACCCGTCTCGTCTCGCTGCTGCTCGGTCTCGGCGCCAGTGCCGCGGTGCTGGCCGTGGTGCCGATGGTCGCGTGGGCGAGCCTCGACCTCGCACCGTCGTCCACCCGGCCCCGCGCGATGGACGACCTCTCGGCCGACGCGTGGTGGATGATCTCGGTCGGCATCGCCCTCGTGCTCCTGGTCCTGAGGCGCAAGCGGTTCTTCCCCCGGCTCGCGGGCCCTCAGGTCGGAGCGCCGCTGCCCGACGGTCCACTCGCGCCGAGCGCTCGAGGTGGCATCGCGATGGCGTTCGGCGCGGCGGTGAAGGGCAGCCTCCCGCTGCTGCTTCCCTGGTACGTCCTCGGGCTGCTCGCCCTGCTGACGGCGAGCGGCTTCGGTGCGCCCGACGACCCCTACGCGGACGTCTGGACGACGCTGTGGGTGCTCGCGCCACTCGTCGCGGTCGTGCTCGGCGTGCGCAGCATCACGGGCATGCGGATGCGCCTGGGTGCCATCACGGTGTCGTTCCTGTGCCTGATGATCGCGGCCGGCGCGGCGGTCTACTTCGTGCTCGCCGCCACCTTCGTGGTCTGAGGGCTCGGACCTCAGCGTGCGAGCAGCCGCAGCGCGCCGGTGGCCCACCACCGGCCCGCGGTCGGGCCGCCCTGGCACGTGCCGTCGGACTCGCCCGGCCGCTTCACCCACAGGTACGCGTCGAGCCCGGACCGGTTGACGACGGCCGGAGCCCGCCCGATCCGAGCGGCCCGGGGATTGCAGAAGTCCCATGCGTCAGGAGGTGTCGTGGCACCGTTGCGGGACGTGTCGAGGACGTAGCGCTTCCCGGTCACGCCGCGCTTGCGCAGGGCGGTCAGCACCTGGGAGGCGTACGCGGCCTCGTCCTTCGTCGGTCGGAAGTTCGACACGTTGACGGCGAACCCGCGCGCGGTCCGGACGCCGGAGGAGACGAGGCGGTCGGCCATCACGTCGGGGGACTGCCAGCTGCTGTGCCCGGCGTCGAGGTACACCCACGCGCCGGCCGACGTCAGACTCGAGACGGCGTGGCGCAGGAGTGCGGCCCGGTCGCCCTGACCGCTGCACGCGCCCATGAGGGCGACGGCGTCGGGCTCGAGCACGACCATGGCCTTGCGACCCTTCAGGCCGGCCGCCACCTGGGTGACCCAGGCCTTGTAGCGCGCGGGGCTCAGGCCACCTGCCGAGTGCTGGCCGCAGTCGCGGCCGGGGATCGCGTAGACGGCCACGAGCGGGGTGCGCCGGGCCTTGACCGCGCGCTTCGCGTAGGCCTCGACCTTCGACCGCACGGTCGACGCGGAGTACCCGTCGGTGACCCAGAGCGCCTGGCCCCGTGAGCCGATCTTCGCGAAGCGGCTGTCCTTCGCCGCCGCCTTCGCGGCCGCGCCCGTCGGGTCCACGTAGACCGGGCGGGTGAGGCGTGGGTCGGCCTTGGCCGCGGACGCCGGAGTCCCGGCGACGAGCGTGGCCAGGACGGCGCACAGCAGCACCGCGAGCAGCCCGGACCGGGCGGTCGCGGGCAGCCTGAGACGTCGCGTGGCTCCCTCCACGGGCGAGATCCTACGGGTGGGTGACGGTCGGCGTGGTCGCTTTCGTGCACGATCCGCCGTGGGAGGCTCGCTGGGCGAAGGCACCCGCGCCGGTCAGGTCGTCGTGACCTCGGCGACCTGGGCGTCGAGGGCGGTCACGAGTGCGTCGGCGTCGACCCAGACGCTCCACCCGTGCTCGCCGGCGCCGAGGGCGATGCGCCGTCCGAGCACCGAGGCGTCGGCCACGACCGGCAGGGCGGAGGTGGTGCCGAGCGGCGTGATGGTCCCGCGTTCGTACCCGGTGGCGGCGAACGCGGCGTCGGCGTCGGGCATCCGCGCCCGGTTCACGCCGAGGGCGGTGCGCAGGAGCGGCCAGGAGATCTGTCGGTCGCCGGGCACGAGGACGAGCACGAACGCGTCGCCGTGCTGCACCACGAGCGTCTTGACGATGTCGCCGGGCGGCACACCGAGCAGGGCGGCGGCCTCCTCGAGGCTCCCGGCCGCAGGGCGCTCGACGAGCTCGACCTCCAGCCCACGGCGCTCCGCGTCGGCCAGCACCCGCTCTCGCCCCATGGGTTCATCGTGCCAGGGGCTTGCTAGCGTCGCGGCCGTGACCGAGCACGCCTATCCGGACCACGAGCGGGAGACCGTGCACCGGGTGATCGCCGAACGTCGGGACATGCGCCACTTCGCCGGGGGTGAGGTTCCTTCGGACGTGCTGGCCCGGCTGCTCGAGGCCGCGCACCGAGCCCCCAGCGTCGGGCTGATGCAGCCGTGGCGGTTCGTCCGGGTCACGGACCGCTCGTTGCGGCTGCGGCTGCACGCCCACGTCGAGACCGAGCGACGCCTCACCGCCCAGGCGATGGGGGAGCGGTCCGAGGAGTTCATGCGGCTCAAGGTCGAGGGCGTGCTGGACTGCGCGGAGCTGCTGGTGGTGGCCCTGACCGACGACCGTGACCGACACGTGTTCGGTCGACGCACGATGCCGCACATGGACCTCGCCTCCGCCTCCTGTGCGATCCAGAACCTCTGGCTGGCCGCGCGGGCCGAGGGCTACGGCATGGGCTGGGTCTCGCTGTTCGACCCGGAGGTCGTCGCCGCCGAGATCGGGATGCCCGTCGGTGCGGAGCCCATCGCGATCCTCTGCCTGGGCCCGGTCCACGCCTTCTACGACCGCCCGATGCTCGAGCAGGAGCGCTGGACGTCCCCGCGGCCCCTCGCCGCGCTGCTCGGCGAGAACCGCTGGCCCGCCGACGAGGCATCGACGCCCGTCAACCCTTGACCTGTGGTTGACCTTCGGTTCTGATGGAGGGACGCTCAGGCACCTCACCGCCCGGGCGATGGGAGAACGACCTTCTCTCGGGATGGACGACGGGGCCGGATCACTTCCCCTGGGCCGGCTCCGTCGTTCCCCTTCCGGCTAGAGCGTGGTGCCGTCCTCGAGCCGCAGGAACTCCAGGTGTCCCTCGTAGGCGTCGAGCACGTCGTCGATCAGCTGACCGTGCGTGTAGTCCATGACGTCGTAGCCCTGCCCGCCGCGGCTCAGGTGGACCTCGAGGCGGGAGTAGCGGTCGTCGTCGCGCGGCATCAGGCTCCCGCTGTAGACCGGGATCGGCACCTCGCAGCGGATGACGCGGTAGCAGAACGGCTCGCCGTCGCCCACCGACGCGGTCAGCTCGACGCCCGGTCGGCCCTCGTCATCGGCGGTCGTGGCGACGGCGGCCTCGACGCCGGTCGACGCGAGCTCGCGAGCGACCTCCTCCAGCGCCGGGGTGACGGTGCGGACCAGGAAGTCGTCGGCCTTCGACGGGGTCGGGAAGCTCATGACCCGGCGCAGCCTCGCCTTCCAGTGCGGCGCCGAGGGGGCGGACCCCCCGCTGCGACCGGAGAGCGCGCCGGGCATCGAGCCCGCACGGGAGTCCTCGATCAGCGCCTCGACGCGCAGCGCGCGGTGGAGCCCGATCATCACGAGGATCATGACGAAGGCGAACGGCAGGCCCATGATGATCGTCGCGTACTGGAGTGCGAGGACCCCGCCGACGAGCAGGAGGGCGATGGTGAGCGCGCCGGTGACCGCGGCCCAGAAGATGCGCAGCCGACGCCCGCCGTCGGCGTGCGCGCCGGTCATCCTCGACGACAGGTTGGCCATCACGAGGGCGCCGGAGTCGGCCGAGGTCACGTAGAACAGCAGGCCGACGAACGTCGCGATCGAGGCGATGAGCGGGAACGCCGGGTACTCGGCCAGGAAGGTGTAGAAGCCCTGTTCGGGCGTGTTCATCGCCAGCTCCCCGAACGCGCGGTCGCCCTGGCGGATGAGGTCGATGGAGGAGTTCCCGAAGATCGAGACCCACATGAGGATGTACAGGAACGGGATGATCAGCGTGCCCGCCACGAACTGCCGGATGGTCCGGCCCCGCGAGATGCGCGCGAGGAACAGCCCCACGAACGCCGACCAGGCGATCCACCAGGCCCAGAAGAACAACGTCCAGTAGCTCATCCAGTCGCCGGTGTCCTCGTAGGCGAACGTCTGCATGGTCATGTCGGGGAACAGGCGCACGAAGTCGCCGACGTTCAGCACCAGCGCGTTGAGCAGGTACGCGGTCTTGCCGGTGACGAGGATCCAGGCGGCCAGCCCGATCGCGAGGAACACGTTCAGCTGCGAGAGCCGCTTGATGCCCTTGTCGACGCCGGAGACCGCCGACACGGTGGCTGCGCCGACCCCCACGATCACGATGCCGATCTGCACGGCCTTGTTCTGCGGCACGCCCATGAGCTGGTTCAGGCCGAAGTTCAGCTGCACCACCCCGATGCCGAGCGTGGTGGCGACGCCGAAGATCGTGCCCAGCACGGCCGCCGTGTCGACCGCGTCGCCCGCGTACCCGTCGACCCGCCGCCCGATCAGCGGGTAGAGCGCGGAGCGGATCGCGAGCGGGAGGTTCATGCGGTAGGCGAAGAAGCCGAGCGCGATGCCCATGAGGGCGTACATGCCCCAGCCGGTGATGCCGTAGTGGAAGAGGGTCCAGACCGTGGCCTCGCGCGCCGCCTCGACGGTCTCGGGCTGCCCGGACGGGGGAGCGAGGTACTGCGTGACCGGCTCGGCGACGGCGAAGAACATGAGGTCGGTGCCGATGCCGGCGGCGAACAGCATGGCCGCCCACGAGAAGGTGCTGAACTCCGGTCGCGAGTGCTCGGGCCCGAGCCGGGTGCGGCCGTGGCGGGAGACGCCGAGGTAGACGACGAACCCGAGGATGACCGTCGCCAGCAGGATGTAGTACCAGCCGAGCCACTCGGTGGTCCAGGTGACCACGCTGCCGAGGGTGGACTCCGCGTTCTCCGGGGCGATCACGCACCACAGGCTCACGGCGAGGGTGACGCCGGCGGCCGCGCCGAGCACCACCCAGTTCACCGGGGGAGACGCGTCCGGCCGGTTGTCCGTGCGCACGTCGTCGGTGGTGGGAGTGCTCATCGTCGGTCTCCTGCCGTGGGTGCCGCCACCGTGCCGGGGGCGGCGTCGTTGCGCGGGTCGCCCTCGGGCCACAGGGGCATCCCGGTCCCGTGACGGTAGAACGGCACGTCCTGGGGCGCCAGGGGTGTGTTCCCCGCGATGAGGTCGGCGGCCTTCTCGGCCACCATCATCACCGGCGCGTAGATGTTGCCGTTCGTGACGTACGGGAAGACCGACGCGTCGACGACCCGCAGCCCCTCGGTGCCGTGCACCCGCATGGTGGCGGGATCGACGACGCTGAGGTCGTCGGTGCCCATCTTGGCCGTGCACGAGGGGTGCAGGGCGGTCTCGGCGTCCTTGGCGACCCAGTCGAGGATCTCCTGGTCGGTCTCCACGGACGGGCCGGGGGAGATCTCGCCGGCGCTGAAGGCCGAGAACGCGGGCTGCTCGAGGATGTCGCGCGCGGCGCGGATCATCTCGATCCACTCGCGTCGGTCGTTCTCGGTCGACAGGTAGTTGAACCGCAGGGCTGGGTGCTCACGGGGATCGCGGCTCTTGATCTTGAGCGAGCCGCGCACGTCGGAGTACATGGGTCCGATGTGCACCTGGTACCCGTGCCCGCCGTGCTCCTCGCCACCCGCGGGCTTGGACCCGTCATACCGGATGGCGATGGGCAGGAAGTGGAACATCAGGTTCGGGTACTCGACCTGGTCGTTGCTGCGGACGAAGCCGCCGGCCTCGAAGTGGTTCGAGGCGCCGACGCCGCGGCGCAGGAACATCCACTCGGCGCCGATGCGCGGCTTGTGGCGGTGCTTGAGCCACGGCGCGATCGACACCGGCTGCTTGGAGGCGTGCTGGATGTAGACCTCGAGGTGGTCCTGCATGTTCTCGCCGACGCCGGGCAGGTCGACGACCGGGTCGATGCCCAGGGCGCGCAGCTCCTCGGCGTTGCCGATGCCGGCCAGCTGCAGCAGCTGGGGGGAGTTGAAGGCGCCGCCGCACAGGACGACCTCACCGGCCTGCACCGAGCGCTCGAGCCGTCCGCCGCGCACGTAGTCGACACCCGTCACGCGGTTCCCCTGCGTCCTCAGGCCCGTGACGAACGAGAGCGTGTGCACGGTCAGGTTCTTGCGGTGCTTGACCGGTGCCAGGTAGGCCTGGCTGGCGCTGAGTCGTCGTCCGCGGTGCACGTTGCGGTCGAACTTGGCGAAGCCCTCCTGGCGGTAGCCGTTCACGTCGTCGGTGAGGGGGTGGCCCGCCTGCTGGACGGCCTCGAAGAACGCCCCGAAGAGCGGGGACGTGGCGGGACCGCGCTCCAGCACGAGCGGACCGGAACCGCCGCGCCACGCGTCGGCACCGGCCATGCAGGTCTCCATGCGCTTGAAGTACGGCAGGCAGTGGGCGTAGTCCCAGTGCTCGAGGCCCGGTTCACCGGCCCACCGCTCGTAGTCGAGCGGGTTGCCGCGCTGGAAGATCATGCCGTTGATGCTCGACGAGCCGCCGAGGACCTTGCCGCGGGCGTGGAAGACGCGCCGGCCACCCATGTGGGGCTCGGGCTCGGACTCGTAGCGCCAGTCGTAGAGCGGGTTGCCGATCGGGTAAGGCAGGGCCGCAGGCATGTGGATGAACGGGTCCAGCTTGGTGTCGGGGCGCCCGGCCTCGAGCACCAGCACGCTCGTGGAGGGGTCGGCGCTCAGCCGGTTGGCCAGGGCGGAGCCGGCGGACCCGCCGCCGACGATGACGTAGTCGTAGCTCTTCACGCGTGCTCCTCGGTGCTGGGCTCGTCGGTGCTGGGCTCGTCGGGCGGGGCGCCGAACCAGCCGGTCGGCGCGGGACGGGTGTTGTGCCAGACGTGCTTGGACTCGCGGTACTCGTCGAGCCCGGCGAGCCCCAGCTCGCGGCCGATGCCGCTCTGCTTGAAGCCGCCCCACTCGGCCTGGGGCACGTAGGGGTGGTAGTCGTTGATCCAGATGGTGCCGTGCCGCAGACGCGAGGCGACGCGCTCGGCGCGACCGGCGTCCTGGGTCCACACGGCGCCGGCCAGCCCGTAGATCGTGTCGTTCGCGATCGAGACCGCGGCCTCCTCGAGGCCGTCGGCGTCGGCGCCGGTGAACCGTTCCACCGTGAGGACCGGCCCGAAGCTCTCGTCCTGCACGCAGGACATGTCGGCCGAGCACTCGTCGAGGATGGTGGGGAGGTAGTAGAAGCCGTCGGCGAGCGCGGCGTCGTCGGGTCGGGCTCCGCCGACGCGCAGCACCGCACCCTCCTCGATGCCGGCGGCCACGTAGGCCTCGACCTTCTCGCGGTGCGCGGCGCTGATGAGCGGACCGGTCTCGGCCTGCTCGTCGTCGGGCCCACCGAGCCGGATGCGGGCCGCACGCTCGACGAGCTCGTCGACGAACGCGTCGTGGATCGAGTCCTCGACGACGAGCCGGGTACCGGCGGAGCAGACCTGCCCAGAGTCCAGGAACACCGCGGTGAGGGCGTTGTCGATCGCCGCGTCCCAGTCGGCGTCGGCGAAGACGATGTTGGGGTTCTTGCCCCCGAGCTCGAGGGCGATCTTCTTCACGGTCGGGGCGGCGGACGCCATGATGCGACGGCCGGTGGCCAGCCCCCCGGTGAACGAGACGAGGTCGACCTCGCGCGGCTCGGTGAGGGCCGGGCCGACGCGGTCGCCCGCGCCGAGCACCAGGTTCGCGACACCGTCGGGCAGACCGAGGTCGGCCAAGGTGCGCACCAACCAGATCGCGGTCGAGGGGGTGAGCTCGCTCGGCTTGAGCACGAACGTGCAGCCGGCGGCCAGCGCAGGCGCGACCTTCCACGACGTCTGCAGCAGCGGGAAGTTCCACGGCGTGATGAGGGAGCACACGCCCACCGGCTCGTGGACGATCCGGCTCCTCACGGCCGGCATGCCGGCATCGACGACGCGGCCGGCGTCGGCCTGGGCCAGCCCGGCGAAGTGACGAAAGACGCCGATCACGTCGTCCATGTCGATGCGGGCCTCGACCATCCGCTTGCCGGTGTCGAGGGCCTCCAGGCGCGCGACGGTCTCCTTCTCGGCCTCGAGCCGGTCGGCGAGGCGGTGCAGGAGCGCGGCGCGCTCGGGGGAGGGCGTGCGGGGCCAGGGGCCGTCGTCGAACGCGGTGCGAGCAGCGGCGACGGCGTCGCGGGCGTCGTCGGCGGTCGCCTCGGCGACCGTGGTGACGTGGTGGCCGTCGGCGGGGCAGCGGATCTGGCGGGTCTCGCCGTCGCTCGCGTCGCGCCACCGGCCGTCGATGAACAGGGTGGTCACTCGGTTCCTCCTCGGTCGGGCAGTCCTTCGACCCAACCGGACCACGTAGAGCACGTCAAACCGCGGGTGCCGGCGCGGCGTCATCGGCCGGCGGCACCCGCGGTCCGGTCCGTCAGGCCGTGTGATGGACCTCCTGCAGCCCGTGGACGGGGGTCGGGATGCCCTCGTACCGGGCCTTCAGCTGCAGCGCCAGGTACAGCGAGTAGTGCCGCGACTGGTGCAGGTTGCCGCCATGCATCCACAGGTTCTCGACCTGGGTGGGCTTCCACATGTTGCGCTGCTCGCCCTCCCACGGACCGGGGTCCTTGGTCGTCTCCGATCCGAGGCCCCAGCACTTGCCGACGCGGGCTGCGGTGTCCTGGTCGACGATGTCGGCCACCCAGCCGTTCATCGAGCCGTAGCCCGTGGCGTAGACCACGAGGTCGGCCTCGAGCTCGGTGCCGTCGGCCAGGACCACGGACGTCTCGGTCAGGTGGTCCACCTGGCCGTGCGCGAGCTTCACCCGCCCGTCCGCGACGAGCTCGGCCGCGCCGACGTCGATGTAGTAGCCCGACCCGCGGCGCAGGTACTTCATGAACAGGCCGGAGCCGTCGTCGCCCCAGTCGTGGTCGAAGCCTGCGGACTCCAGCCGCTGGTAGAAGTCCGCGTCCCGCTCGGCCATCTGCTCGTACAGCGGGATCTGGAACTCGTGCATGATCCGGTAGGGCAGCGAGGCGAAGATCATGTCGGCCTTCTCCGTGGTGACGCCGGCCTCGACGGCACGCTCGGAGTAGAGATCGCCCAGGCCGATGTCCATGAGGGAGGCCGACTTCACGATGTGCGTGGAGGAGCGCTGCACCATCGTGACGTCCGCGTCGTTCTCCCACAGCGCCCCGCAGATGTCGAAGGCGGAGTTGTTCGAGCCGATCACCACGGCCTTCTTGCCCGAGTAGGCCTCCGGGCCGGGGTGCTGGCTGGAGTGCTGCTGCTCGCCGGCGAAGACGTCCTGGCCCGGCAGCTCCGGGACGTTGGCCTTGCCCGACATGCCGGTCGCGAACACCAGCTGGGTGGGCCGCAGCTCGATGGACTCGCCGTCGCGCTCGACCGTCACGCTCCACGTGCCGGCGGCCTCGTCGAACGTCGCCGACCGCACCGTGGAGCGCGACCAGTACGGCAGCTCCATGACCTTGGTGTACATCTCGAGCCAGTCGCCCACCTTGTCCTTGGGTGCGAACACCGGCCAGTTCTTCGGGAACGGCAGGTAGGGCAGGTGGTCGTACCAGACCGGGTCGTGCAGGCAGAGGCTCTTGTAGCGCGAGCGCCACTGGTCGCCCGGCCGGTCGTGGCGGTCCACCACGAGGGCCGGGACGCCGAGCTGGCGGAGCCGGGCGCCGAGCGCGATGCCGCCCTGCCCGCCGCCGATGACCAGCGCGTACGGCTGCGTGCCGTGCCCGAGGTCGGCCTCCTCGGCGTCCCGCTCCTCCTTCCAGGACGGCCTGCCCTTGGAGAGCTCGTGACTGACGCCCTGGGGTCGGGTCTCGCCCTGGTTCTCCTCGTGGCCCTTCAGCTCGCGCAGCGACGTGAGCAGCGTCCACGCCCCCTCGTCGGTGAGGCGCAGGTGCCCCTTGCCGCGGCCGACGCCGGTCTCGAACGCGATCCAGGCCTCCACGACGCCGTCGGCCTCGGTGGCCGGCTCTGTGAGCGTGAAGGCACTCGGATCGACGCGGTCGAGCACGTCGTCCAGCATCGACCTCACCCCGGCCGGGTCCTCCACGGTCGTGATGTTCCAGGTGAAGGAGACGAGGTCGCGCCAGAAGCTGGTCGGCGCGAAGAGTGACGCCGCCCGCGCGGTGTCGCGTGCGGTCAGGGCGTCCTCGAAGTCGCGCAGCCAGGTCTCGACGCGGGTCGAGGGGTCGGCGGGGTCGGTTGCGGTCGGCGGGTCCAGCAGCTCGGTCATGGTCTCTCCTCGGGTGTCCGTGGACCTGCAGGACACCGCCCCGCCGGGGGTCCCGGGAACCGTTGCACGATGTTGCAACGTGGCCGGGGTCACACTCGGGTCGGAGGTGGCGCCATGGCAGGCTTCGCGGCGGTCGGACCGGGGACCGACCTGGGTCGGCACGCGCAGGAGCTCGCCCGGGTCCGCGACGCCGTCCTCTCCGGGACGCGGTCGACGTCACCCCTGCGTCCCGTGGTCGCACGGTCGTGGGCCCGCACCCTGAGCGCCGGCGTGCGGCCCGACGTCGCCAACGCCCGCGACCCGCTGAAGGCCGGTGAGGTCGAGCGCCGACGTCGGGACTCGCGCCTGCGTCTCGTCGTGGAGGAGCTGGCCTCGGTGGTCGAGCCCGTCGCGGAGGCCTCGCACTTCCTGCTCGTGCTCACGGACGCCGACGGCGTGATCCTGTGGCGGCGCGGTGCTGCTGCGGTGCGTCGCCAGGCCGACGCGCTCGGCTTCGAGGAGGGAGCGCTCTGGACGGAGGAGGTGGTCGGCACCAACGCGATCGGCACCGCACTGGCGGAGCAGGCGCCGGTGCAGCTGTTCTCGGCCGAGCACTTCGAGCAGCACCAGCACCCGTGGTACTGCACGGCCTCGCCGATCCACGACCCGGTCACGGGAGACCTCCTCGGCGTGGTCGACGTGAGCGGTCCGGCGATGACCCTCCACCCGGCGGTCGTCGCGCTGGTCGGGACGGCGGTGCGCCTGGCCCAGCTGGAGCTGCGTCGTCAGCACGAGTCGAGCCTTGCCCGGCTGAGGGACGCGACCGAGCCGCTGCTCACGGCCGCGGCGGGACCCCACCTCCTGGTCGACGAGCACGGGTGGGTGGCCCGCGCCGTCGGTGTGCGGGCACCCGAACGGGTGGCCGCCCCGTGCGCCGGCCTGTCGCAGCGTGTGCTGGGCCTGGGTCTGTGCGTGCCCGAACGGCTGGGTGACGGGTGGGTGCTGCGGGCCCGGCCCGACGACGCCGTCGTGCGAGCCCGGCTGGTCGGCGGAGACCGTCCACTGCTGACGCTCGACCACGCGGGAGTGCCTTGGAGCGTGGGGCTCTCGGCCCGGCACGCGGAGGTGCTCCGGATCGTGGCGGCCGCCGGTCCCGCCGGCATCACCGCGGCGGGACTCGGCCGCGCGCTCTTCGGCGACGACGGCCACGAGGTCACCGCTCGCGCGGAGGTCTCGCGCCTTCGCCGTGTCGTCGGTGCGCTCGTGGAGTCCTCGCCCTACCGGCTGAGCGACGGGGTGGAGCTGCTGCACGGGTGAGGGGCGAGCGCGAGCAGGACCCCGCGCTCGTGTCGAGAATCGTTCCCGTTACTGTTCATGGGAATCGTTCTCGACTAGGGGAGTACCCATGCACCTGTTCCACCGATCCCGGCTGCGCGCGGCCGCCGTCGTGTCCGCCCTCGCCCTGGGCGCCGCCGCATGTGGCGGCGGGGGAGGCGACGACGACACCGCCGCCTCCGACGTCGGCCAGCAGCTCTCCGGCCCGCGCCTCGTCCTCACCACCGACGAGGGTCTGCTCGTGCTGGACCGCGACTCGCTCGAGCCCGTGGCCACGCTCCCGTCCGAGGGCTTCGTGCGGGTGAACCCGGCAGGCGACGACCGGCACGTGTTCGTGTCCACCACCGAGGGCTTCCAGCTGCTCGACACCGGGGTCGAGGTCGAGGCGCACGGCGACCACTCGCACTACGCCGTGGCCGGCAAGCCGCGCCTCGGGGAGACCTTCGAGGCGCCCGAGCCCGGTCACGTGACGGTCCACGACGGCACCACGCTGCTCTTCAGCGACGGCGCCGGCACCATCCAGGAGCTCGACACCGACGATCCGACCACCGTCGTGGACACCGTGGAGCTGCCGACTCCGCACCACGGTGTCGCCGTGAACCTGGACGGCGACCTCCTGCACACCGAGGGCACGGCCGACGAACGCTCGACCGTGGTGCTCCGTGGGGCCGACGGCACCGAGAAGGCCCGCACCGACGACTGCACGGGCGTGCACGGCGAGGCCACGGCTGCGGACGGCGTCGCCGTCGTCGGCTGCGAGGACGGGGTCGTGGTCGTGCGCGACGGCGAGATGACGAAGATCGACAGCCCGGACGCCTACGGCCGCATCGGCAACCAGGCCGGCAGCAGCAGCTCGCGCGTCGTGCTCGGCGACTACAAGGTCGACGCGGACGCCGAGCTCGAGCGCCCCGAGCGCATCAGCCTCGTCGACACCGAGTCCGACGAGATCCGCCTCGTCGACCTCGGGACCAGCTACTCGTTCCGGTCCCTTGGGCGCGGGGCGGCGGGCGAGGCACTCGTCCTCGGGACCGACGGTGCGCTGCACGTGCTCGACGCCGAGTCCGGGGACAGGCTCGACACGATCGACGTGCTCGAGCCGTGGCGCGAGCCGCTCGACTGGCAGAAGCCCCGTCCGACGCTGCACGTCGACGGTGACACCGCCTGGGTGACCGACCCGAGCACCAGGACGCTGCACGAGGTCGACGTCGCGTCGGGTGCCGTCGTCGACTCGGTGACGCTGCCCGCCGTGCCGAACGAGATCGTCTCGGCCGGCTGACGTCGGCGCAGACGTGGGGAGCGGTGGACGTCCGTACGACGCTCACCGCTCCCGGCGGACCCACCCTTGACGCGTGACGCGCGTCACTGTCACGCTCACCCTGCGCGTCCGAGGGTGTCGCGCGATGGGGGAGTCGCCGATGTCCACGTCCATGCCCACGTCCTCGCCCGAGGCCCGCACCGGATCGCCGCGTCCGCGCCGGTCACGGCGGCTCAGGACACGCCTGGCCCTCGCCGCCGCCGCGGCCCTCGCGGGTGGGCTGGTCGCCGCGCCGCCGGCGTCCGCAGCCGACTTCTACACCCCGCCGGCCTCGGTGTCGGGCGCGCCCGGCACGGTCGTGCGCAGCGAGCCGTCGCAGTTCTACCTCGACCCGTTGAAGCTGCTGAAGGCCCCGGCCGACGTCACCCGCGTCATGTACGTGAGCGGCAACGCCGACGGACCCACGGTGGTCACCGGCACGGTCCTGCAGCCGCGCACCCGCTGGATCGGACGAGGCGAGCGGCCGGTCGTGGCCTACGCCGTGGGCACCCAGGGCATGGCCGACCGCTGCGCGCCGTCCCGGCAGCTGGCAGCCGGCACCGAGTACGAGGGCGCCTTCATCAAGGGCCTGCTCGCGCGCGGCTACACGGTCGCGGTCACCGACTACGAGGGTCTCGGCACGCCCGGCGTCCACCCCTACGTCGACCCGAGGTCCTTGGGGCGCAACGTCCTCGACTCGGTCCGCGCCGCGCAGCGGCTCGGCATCGTCACCTCCACCGCACCGGTGCTGGTCTCCGGCTACTCCGAGGGCGGCAACGCGGCCGCGGGCGCGCTGGAGCTCGCGGCCGGGTACGCGCCGGAGCTGAGGCTCAAGGGCGGCTACGCCGGAGCGGTCCCCGCCGACCTCGCCCGGGTGGCTCCGAAGCTCGACGGCTCGCCGTACGCGGCGTTCCTCGGGTACGCCGTCGCGGCGCTCGACGACGCCGAGCCGCAGCTGGGCATCCGCGACCTGCTCAACGCGCGCGGCCAGGACTTCCTCGACCGCGTGCAGGACAGCTGCACCATCGACGGGGTCGCCTCGTTCGCCTTCACCCGCACGAGCGACCTCACGGTCGACGGTCGACCGATCTCGGCGTTCCTGAGCCGTCCGGACATCGCCGCGGCCCTGGCCGAGCGACGTCTCGGCTCGGCGCGGCCCACGGTGCCGAGCCTCGTCGCCCACTCCGGGCTGGACGACGTCGTCGACTACGCGCAGGGCCGCGACATGGCGCGCTCCTGGTGCTCCAAGGGCGCGAAGGTGCGGTTCCAGACCCTCGTGACGCCGACGCACGTCGGGGGAGCGGTCGCCGGGTTCCCGAACGCCTTCGCGTTCCTCGAGGGTCGGGTGGCCGGAACACCGTTCCTGTCCACGTGCGGGCTCTTCTAGCGAAGACCGCGCACGGCCTCGACGCCCCGGTCGACCACCAGGTCGAGCGGGGCGTCGACGTCGATGGCCGTGCCCAGCTCGTCGGGCTCCAGCGGCTCGAGCGTGTCGAGCTGGCTGCGCAGGAGGGTCGGGGGCATGAAGTGCTCCCGACGGCGCATCCGGGCGTCGAGCACGTCCACGTCGGCCACGAGGTGCAGGAACGCCACGGAGCCGGGCGGCTGGTCACCACGCAGCAGGTCGCGGTAGGTCCGCCGCAGCGCCGAGCAGCCGAGCACCGTGGGGATCCCACGTGCGGCGTGGTCGGCGAGGATGCCCGCCAGCTCCTTGAGCCACGGCCGCCGGTCGTCGTCCGTGAGGGGCGTGCCCGCCGACATCTTCGCGATGTTGGCGGCCGGGTGGTGGGCGTCGCCCTCGACGTAGGTCATGGAGAGTCGGTCCGCGACGCGGCTGCCCACCTCGCTCTTGCCGGTGCCGGAGACCCCCATCACGACCACCTGCAGTGCGCCGGTCATCGAGCTCCCTCCCACGCTCTAGAGTCAGCGCCATGGTGACGGCACACTCCGAGGTCCTGGCCGACCTGGGTCCGCGCGTCGTCGACGGCCGCCTGGCGCCCGGTGAGTCCCTGACCCTCGACTCGATCAGTGCCGACTACGCGGTCTCGCGCACCGTGGCCCGCGAGGTCGTGCAGGTGCTGGCGTCGATGGGCCTGGTGGAGAGCCGGCGTCGGACCGGGGTGACCGTGCTCCCGGAGGACCGTTGGGACCACTACGCGCCCGCGGTGCTCCGCTGGCGGCTGGCGGGACCGGGACGTGCCCACCTCCTGCGCCAGCTGTCGCAGCTGCGCGCGGCCGTGGAGCCGCCGAGCGCCGAGCTCGCCGCGCACCACGCCTCCGACGAGGTGCGGTCGCAGCTGCTCGACCTGGCCGACGACCTCGAGCGCACCGGCGCCGGCGGCGATCTCCGGTCGTTCCTCGAGCTCGACGTGACGTTCCACCGTCTGCTGCTCCAGGCGTCCGGCAACGTGATGTTCCAGGCGCTCGGGGGCGTGGTCGAGGAGGTGCTCCGCGGGCGGACCGACCACCACCTCATGCCGTCCGAGCCCAAGCCCGAGGCGCGTCGCCTGCACGCGGCCGTCGCGCGTGCCGTCGCCGAGCGTGACGGCGAGGCGGCCCGATCGGCCATGCACGCGATCTGCGCCGAGGTCGTCGCCCAGATGCGCGACGACTGACCGCAGGTCGCTGTCGGGCGTGGTCATCCGACGAGGGGGTAGAGGGCCGCGGCGACCGCGAAGGCCGACACGCCCAGCGTCGTCTCCATCACCGTCCACGTGCGCAGCGTCGTCTTCTCGTCCATGCCGAGGAAGCGACTGACGAGCCAGAAGCCGGAGTCGTTCACGTGCGAGAGCACGGTCGCCCCGGCCGCGACGGCGGTGACGAGCAGCGCGATCTGCAGGTCCGACAGGTCGACGGTCTGGCCGGCGATGAGTCCCGAGGCCGTGGTGAGGGCGACCGTCGCCGAGCCCTGCGCCACCCGCAGGGCGGTGGCGAGCAGGAAGGCCTGGAGCAGCAGCGGGACGCCGAGGTCGCCGAGGGACTCGGTGAGGGCGTCGCCGATGCCGCTGGTGCGCAGCACGCCGCCGAACATGCCGCCGGCTCCCGTGATCAGGATGACCGAGCACACCGGACCCAGCGACTGGTCGAGGAGCTGTCCGGTCTCGGCGAGGCTGCGGTCTCGGCGGCCGAGCGTCACGATCGCCACGAGCAGGGTCAGCAGCAGCGCGACGGGAGTGTTGCCCAGCAGCACCAACGTCTCCACGACCCGGTTGCCCTCGGCGATGGTGCCGTTCGTGACCAGGGTCGTGAGGACGGTGTTGAGCCCGATGAGGACGAGGGGCACGAGCAGGATCGACAGCACGAGCCCGAACGCCGGCGGGGTCACGGCGTCGCGCCCCGTGCCGTCGCGCCCCGTGCCGTCGCGCTGCTCACCGAGCAGCAGGGTCGGCACGTCGACGTGCACCCGAGCGCCGATGTAGCGCGAGAAGAGGTAGACGCCGACGTACCAGGCCACGATCGCGATCGGCAGGTTCACGAGCAGCACGACGCCGAGGTCTCCGCCCATGACGGTGCCCGCCGCGACGGGTCCGGGGTGCGGTGGGAGGAAGGCGTGGGTGGCGGCGAAGGCGCCCGCGGCGGGCAGGCCGTAGAGCAGGACGGAGCCGCCGAAGCGACGCGCGACCGTGAGGATGATCGGGAGGAACACGACGAGGCCGGCGTCGAAGAAGATCGGCAGGCCGAAGAGGAACGCGGCGACGCCGAGCGCGAAGGGTGCCCTCGCCTCGCCGAAGCGCCCGACCAGGGTGTCGGCGAGCACCTGGGCACCTCCGGACGCCTCGAGCAACCTGCCGATCATCACGCCGAAGCCGACCAGCAGGGCGACGGAGGCGAGCGTGGAGCCGAAGCCCGAGGTGAGCGCGAGAGGTACGTCGGCCAGCGGGATGCCGGCGGCCACGGCCGTCAGAAGGCTGACGAGCACGAGCGCGATGAACGCGTGCAGGCGCACGACGATGATGAGCACGAGGAGCACGGCGACCGCGACGGCCGCGATGAGCAGCAGGACGCCGGTGCTGTGCACGGGGGTGATGGGATCCATGAGGGTCTCCGAGGTCGGGAGCGGGGCGACCGGCGTGAGCCAGGTCACCCGAGTGTGCCGCAATGGTAGTACCAATGCAACGTCTCGGCCTCCACGCGCTCCGTCGCAGGCCCGTCCGTGGGACGAGGCTGGTGCTGCCGCCCTCAGCGGCGCAGGCGGACCAGGTCCCCGAGCTCGGCGTCCGTCAGCTCCGTGAGCGCGCCCTCGCCGGCGTTCACCACGGCGTCGGCCAGGGCCCGCTTGGAGGCGATGAGCTCGGCCACCGACTCCTCGATGGTTCCCTCGGCGATGATCCGGTGCACCTGGACCGGCTTGGTCTGGCCGATGCGGTGCGCGCGGTCCGTGGCCTGGTCCTCGACGGCGGGGTTCCACCAGCGGTCGTAGTGGATCACGTGGTCGGCCCGCGTGAGGTTGAGCCCGGTGCCGCCGGCCTTGAGCGACAGCACGAAGACCGGCACCTCGCCCGCCTGGAAGCGGGTGACCATCTGCTCGCGGACCGGGACCGGGGTGCCGCCGTGCAGGAACTGCGCGTCGATCCGACGTTCGGCGAGGTGTCGGGTGAGCAGGTGACCCATCTGGGCGTACTGCGTGAACAGCAGGACCGCGCCGTCCTCGGCGATGATCTCGTCGACCAGCTCGTCGAGCATCTCCAGCTTTCCGGAGCGGCCCGCGAGCGTGCTCCTCGGCTCGCGCAGCAGCTGGGCCGGGTGGTTGCACACCTGCTTGAGCTGGGTCAGCAGCCGCACGACCAGCCCGCGACGCTGCATGCCGTCGCTCGCCTCGATCTGCGCCATGGCCTCGCGGACGATCGCCTCGTAGAGCCCGACCTGCTCGCGGGTCAGGTGCACCCGGTAGTCCGTCTCGGTCTTCGGCGGGAGCTCGGGGGCGATGCCGGGATCGCTCTTGCGGCGCCGCAGCACGAAGGGACGCACGAGCCTGGACAGCTCGCCCGCGCGGTCGCGGTCCTGCCCTCGCTCGATGGGCCGCGACCAGCGACGACGGAACTCCTCGAGCCCGCCCAGCAGCCCTGGCGTGGTCCAGTCGAGGATCGACCAGAGCTCGGTCAGCCCGTTCTCGACCGGGGTGCCCGTGAGAGCCAGGCGCACGGGTGAGGGGATCGCTCGCAGGGCCTTCGCGCCGGCCGAGCGCTGGTTCTTGACGTACTGGGCCTCGTCGGCGACCACGACGCCCCAGCCGCGCTCGAACGTGGCCAGCAGGCGGGCGTCGCGTCGCAGGGTGGCGTAGGTGGTGACCACGAAGCCGTTCTCCACGCCGTCGAGGCTGCGTCCGGCGCCGTGGTGCCGGCGGACCTCGACGCCGGGGGCGAAGCGTCGGATCTCGCGCTCCCAGTTGCCCACGACGGACGCCGGGCAGATGACGAGGGTGGGGGCGGGCTCGTCGCCGGCCTCGCGGGCGAGGTCCTCCAGGTGCAGGTGCAGCGCGATGAGCATGACCGTCTTGCCCAGGCCCATGTCGTCGGCGAGGATGCCGCCGAGCCCGAGGTCGACCAGCTGGGCCATCCACCGCAGCCCGTCGCGCTGGTACTCGCGCAGGGTTCCTGCGAGCCGGGGCGACGGCTCGACCGGGTCGCGCGACCCCTGGTGGGCGAGGCGCTGACGCACGTCGTCCAGCCAGCCCTCGGTGTCGACCTGGGTGCGGACGTCGTCGACCTCGACCTCGCCCGTGACCGCGGCCCGCAGTGCCTCCAGTGCCGTGATCTCCTGGCTGCGGTGCTCGAGCATCGCCCGGGTGCGGGCGGGGTCGACGAGGACCCAGCGGTCGCGGAGCTGGACGAGCCCGTGCTGGGACTCGGCCAGCAGGTCGAGCTCGGCGGAGGTCAGCGTCTCGTCCCCGAGGGCGAGGTTCCAGTCGAAGCGGAAGACCTGCGCCCGGGCGAACGCCCGCGGGCGGTCGTGAGGCATCGCCTCACCGACGCGGCGCACGGTGGGGCGGGCGTCGAGCTCGCGCACGAGGCCGTCCGGCCAGAGCACCTCCATGCGGTAGGCGCGCAGCAGGCTCGAGACAGGGGTGCGTCCGAGCTCGCCGATCTCGGCCGCGGTCACGGGGACGGAGCCGGTGTCCAGACGGCCGAGCAGGCGCGTGAGGGCCGGCCACGCCGCGGCCGCCGTGGTGATCAGGGTGCGCACGCCGGGACGGGACCCCGGTCCGAAGTGGTGGTCCTCCTTGCGCCAGATCTCGGCCACGTCGACCGCGGCCCAGGCGGCGTCGAGCGGCTTGACCCGCAGTCGCACGTCCGCGACGGGTCGATCGGGATCGTCGGAGTCCTCCGCCGCACGGAAGGTCACGACGAGCTGGCCGCTGAAGTGGCGCGGCCGCACGGGCGCGCGCTCCACCAGGGGCGGAGGTGCGACGCCGTCGCGCGAGGTCGTCGAGGCCGAGCTCCCGGGGCGTCCGGGAGTGCCGGCACCGAGATCCTGCGGCTGGGTCGCGACGGCGGGCGCATCGACCGCCAGGGCGGACAGGAAGCCCCGCACCTTGGCCTGCGCCGAGGCCGGGTCGGGGCCGATCGCGCGGGCTGCCTCCTGCAGCTGGGAGGCCGCGGTCGAGTCGGGAGCGGCCAGCCGGCCGGAGGCCATCAGACGCAGGGCGAGGATGGCCGGCGTGGCCCAGGCGCGCACCGAGGCGTCCGCGTTCATGGTCCGGATGCCTTGACTGAGCGCGCCGATGGCCTCGGTCGCCGTGACCCGCTGCTCGCCGTCCGGAGCCCGGAACACGAAGCGCGAGTCGGCCGGGTCCTCGGCGACCTCGAAGTCGACCGGATGCCTCAGCAGCAGCCTGAGGTCGGTGGTCGTGGGCATCCGACCATTGTCCCTCACGGTCCCAGCGCGTCGTGCAGGGCGTCCATGGGACCGTCGGGTCAGTCGATCTGCAGCTCTCCCATCGGTCCCCATCCGTCGACCGGGACCTGGTGGCTGATGATCTGGGGCGTCGAGACCAGCAGGGGGCGCATGGCCTCCAGGCCGGCCGCGAAGTGGTCGCTCGACACGTGCGCCTCGGCGGCGTCGTCCTCGAACCCCTCGACCAGCACGTAGGTGTGCTCGTCCTCGAGGCTGCGGGACCACTCGAAGAAGAGGTTCCCCGGCTCGGCGCGCGTGGCCTCGGTGAACGGTCCGACCGCCTCGGGGAACGTCTCGGCGTGCTCGGGTCGCACGGCGAACTTCACGACGATGAGGATCATGGGATTCCTTTCGGAGGAGGTGGGTCCGGACCGACCCTAGGTCGCGTCGGCGAGGTCCGCAGCCTGCGCACTCCCTGCGTGCGGTGAGACAGTGGTCGGGTGCGCGCTGCCCTCGTCCTGCTCTCGTTGCTCGCGCTCGCGGGTGCCTGCACGACCGCGCCCGGCGACGACGACCGCCCGAGCGGGGGCACCTTGGGTGGCTCGCTGCCCACCCTCGCGCCGCCCCCCGAGGTCTGGCCCGCGGTGGAGTGGGATCGCGACGAGGCCGGCCGGTGGGACGAGCTCGACGCCGCGGCGGCAGCGACCGGCAGCACCTGCGTCGCCGTGGTCGAGGACGGCACGCTCGTCCACCGGTGGACGGCGCCTGGCGCGACGGCGCGCACCGCTGGTCCGGTCTACTCGGTCACCAAGTCCGTCACGGCCCTGCTCGTCGGCATCGCCGTCGACGACGGGCTCCTCTCGCTCGACGACCGGGTGGCCGAGCACGTCCCGCAGTGGCAGGACGGGCCGTCGGCCGACGTGACGGTCGAGCAGCTGCTGTCCATGACGTCGGGTCGGCGATGGAGCTACGACGTCGACTACGGGCGGATGATCCGTCGCGAGCCCGACAAGACGGCGTTCTCGCTCGGTGTGGGGCAGGAGCACCCGCCCGGTGAGCACTGGGAGTACGACAACATGGCCGTCCAGGTGCTGGCGGCGGTCCTGTCCTCGGCGACGGGTGGCGACGTCGAGGGCTTCGCGCGGGAGCGACTGCTCGACCCGCTCGGGCTGCGTGACACGACGTGGGACCGCGACCCGTCGGGCGCCACCACCACGTACTCCGGCATCCGCTCGTCCTGCGACGACCTGGCGCGGATCGGCCTGCTCGTGGCCCGTGACGGCCGCTGGGACGGCGGACGGATCGTCTCGGCCGACCTGGTGCAGCGGCTGACGGGCACGTCCTCCAGCGACCTGAACGCCGCGTACGGCGGCCTGTGGTGGATCAACGCCGAGGGCCGGGTGCAGACCATCGAGCGGGCCGCCGGCTTCGGCGCCGACCGACCGCCCACCACGGGCCGCCTGGCGCCGGACGTGCCGGCCGACGCCCGCTGGGCGATCGGCTACGGCAACCAGGTCCTGGCCGTGGTGCCCTCGCGCGACGTCGTCGCGGTGCGCATCGGCGCCCGCCCGTCCTCGCCGGACGACCTCGGTGCCGCCGACCTCACGTCGCGGGTGCTGGCCGGGCTCGCGTGACCGGCCGGACGGGACTCAGTCCCGCAGCTCCTCGGGGACCTCGGGCTCCGCGGCCTGCGCCTCGGCGACCTGGCGGTGCACGTCGTCCATGTCGAGGTCGCGCACGGCCTGGATCACCTGGTCCAGCGCGGGCGCCGGCAGTGCGCCGGGCTGGCTGAACACGAGGACGCCGTCGCGGAACGCCATGAGCGTGGGGATCGACGTGATGCCGGCGGCACCGGCCAGCTCCTGCTCGGCCTCCGTGTCGATCTTGCCGAACGTGACGTCGGGGTGCTGGTCGCTGGCGGCGTCGTAGACGGGAGCGAACTGGCGGCACGGGCCACACCAGGAGGCCCACCAGTCCACGAGGGTGATGCCGTCGGTCGTGACGGTCTCCTCGAAGCTCTTGGCGGTGAGGTCGACGGTCGGCATGGTGATCCTCTCGAAGGGTGCGGTACGTCGTCGTCAACGCCCGTCCCCGGGACGACATTCCCTGTGATCCTCGTCCCGTTGCGTCATGAACCTCCCGAAGGGTGCTCTCCTCACCTGTCGCCGCCAGCGGCGGAGCAGAGAGGACCGTGGGGGACCAGTGAAGTACGACCGGCCGGTGTGGCAGCTCATGTACGACTGCGCTGCCGCCATGCCCGATCCCTTCCGCTACGAGGACGTCCACCGCTGGTTCGCCCGTACCTACCCCGAGATCGGGCAGGCGACGATCCGCGCGCACCTGGTCGGCCTGTGCGAGGGGGGACGGCCCAAGCAGGCGCAGTTCGCGAGCCGGGCACCGATCTTCCGCCGCGTGTCCCGGGGCATGTACGAGGTGATCCCGGAGGGCGAGCGCAAGATCGACCCCGACCTGCCGGGCGGCGGCGATCCGACGGACCAGACGCCGAGCCCGTCGGACGACACGTCGAGCGGGACGGACGATCCCGTGCGCGACCGGTTCGTCGCCTCGGCCTTCGACGACGCGACCGTCGTGCGCGCACCCCGACCCGGGTCCGACGCCGAGCCTCCGGCCGACACGTCCACCCGGCCGGCCGACCGAGCCGCCGGCTCCACCTTCGAGGACCTCATCGAGCGCTCGGGCCTCGCCGGTGAGCTGCAGGTGGTGCCCGACCCCACGGCCGAGTCGGCCGACGTCCTCCTGATCGCCAGCGAGGGTGAGCGGGTCCTGGTGCCGGCGCCGTCACGCGAGATCTTCCGATCCGACGACTTCCAGTCCGCGCGTCTGCGTGCCCAGGCCCGCGGGGCGCGGTGGTACGTGCTCTCGGCCGAGCACGGGCTCCTCGACCCCGCGGAATGGGTCTCGCCGGACTCGCGTGCCCTCGGGGACCTGAGCCCGCACTTCCGTCAGGTCTGGGCGGAGTGGGTGCTCGTCCGCCTCGAGTCGTTGGAGGGGGCGGTGGCCGGGCGACGGGTGCACGTCATCGCCCCGCGCGCCTACGTCGGCCCCCTCGCGGCCGTCCTGCAGGACGCCGGCGCGGAGGTCAGTGTCGGTGGCCCGGAGCGTTCGGACGACCTGACCGCGGTCCGCGACCGTCCGCGCCCTCCGCTGGTGGCCCAGCCTGATCCGGTGCCCCGTGGGCACGGAGGCTCCGATGCGGTGCGGGTCCCTGCGGCTCAGGACGAGCGAATTCGTGCGGAGCCGGTGCCCCTCGTGTCCGCAGCCGTCGCCACCGGCCAGGACGACCCACTGCTCGACGACGACGAGGTCTCCCTCGTCGTGCGGCACCTGGGGGACGGCGACGGCGCCGTGGCGCCCGACCGTCTCGACGCCATCCAGGAGGTGCCGGGTCTCTTCGCCTGGCACGTCGACGCGGACGGTGCGCGCATGTTGAACCGCAGCCTCATGCTCCCGGTCGGTGCCGGAGTCCTGCACGTGGGACACGCGGGCGCGCTCGGACGCTGGCCCGACGCGGTCCACAGCCTGCGGCACCTGGTGCAGGACGTCCAGCTGGAGGGGCGGTCGCGGAGCTCGATGTTCCGCGCCGGTCTGGCGATCGTCCTCAGCGCGCCTCTGGCGATGAGCTCGCTCGACGACCCGGCGCTCACCGACTGGATGCGTCGGCACCTGCGTGTCGTCACGTGGCCCACGGCCGAGCGCGACAGCATCCATGCCCTCGCACACCGGGTGATCGCCGCGCTCGAGCCACCGCTCAACGTCGACCACCTGCGGGCGGGGGAGATGAGGCGTCGCCTCGCCGAGCTGCGTCGTCACCACGCCTGACGGATCGCCCCGCCCCTGCGCGGCGCGCTCATCTGACCGCCGTCGAGCAGCCGAACACTACCTCTCGGTAGGGGTGCTGCTCGCGCAAACATGAGGATAACCTCATGACATGGACGACATGACCTTCGACTACGAGACCACGGACGTCGCTGCCGGCCGCGCCCGGTTCCCCCGACGACCCCTGCGCGTCACCTCGGCCCACGACCGGCTCGACCTGGGCACGCGTGTGCGCCGCGACGCGACGGACTTCGCCTGCCACGCCTGGGACGAGTCCGGCCGACTCTGAGCCCCGCCTCCGTCGACCACCGCCTCCGTCGAGGGGCGCGGACGTGACACGGCCCCGTCGAGCCTTGGCTCGACGGGGCCGTGATGCGCCGTGATCAGTCCAGCGGGCGGATGTTGGCCGCCTGCAGACCCTTCTGGCCCTGCTCGACGTCGAACTCGACCTTCTGGTTCTCGTTGAGCGAGCGGTAGCCGCTCGACTGGATCGCGCTGAAGTGCGCGAACACGTCCTCGCTGCCGTCGTCGGGGGCGATGAAGCCGAAGCCCTTGTCGGCGTTGAACCACTTGACCGTTCCTGTTGCCATTCTTCAACTACTCCTTCGGGTGCGTCCGCGACCGTCGCGGGCGCGTCGTCCGTCGTCTCGCCCGCTGGGAGCAGCCCAAGGCACGAGGACCCCGAGATGCCGGCACGGCCGGATCCAACGACAACACGTTCAGCCTAGGTCACGGAGCAGGGCGCGGCGAGGGTCCGTGTCGGCGCGTCGGTCAGCGGGGATTGCCGTACAGCGCGACGGCGTAGTAGCGGTCCTTGGCGTCCCGATAGGCGCCGATGCCGACGTAGCGGTGACCTGACCCGATCTGGTTGCGGTGGTGGCCTGAGGAGCGGACCCAGGCGTTGACGGTGGCGGTGCCGGTCGGGTAGTAGCGCGCCAGGTTCTCGCCGATGCCGTCGAGCTTGCAGCGCTTCATGATCGTCGTGAGCTGCGACGAGGGCCGGTGCTGGAGGCGCTTCTTCTTGGTGGCGAGGTGCTTCGCCCACGAGTTGGCGTAGTTGTCGAGGCAGGTCTGGAGCTTCAGGGCGACCCGGCCGTTGTCCGCGCGCACGGCGTTGGTGCGGTCGAGGACCTGCTTCTGGTAGGTCGGTGACCCGATGTACGCGTGGGCCGTGACGGCGGTGACGGCGAGCAGGACGGCCGTGAGGCCGCCCGCGAGCAACGTGCGCATGCAAGGTTCCTGTCGGTCATGCCCCTGGAGACGGCGCGTCCCGCCGTACCGGCGCCACTCTGCCAGGTCCTTCGGACGTGTGCGCCCCTATCTCGGGGAGTGGCCCGAAAGAACTAGTTCGTTAGTACTACGCATCTCTAAAGTCAAGACTGCCGTTGCTCTCAGCAACCGCTTAGGTTGGTCGGCATCGTGCCTCGTTCGACCCATCCGGTCGGCGGGGCCAGTGGGCGGTCGATCGACTGCCCTCACCACACCACGTCCTAGGGGGGACCACGTGAAGCGTGTCACGACAGGCATTCTGGGCCTCGGACTCGCGGCATCGCTCGGACTCACGTTCGCGGCGCCGACGAATGCGGCCCAAGCACCACCGACAGGGGGAGCGGACCGGATCCAGAAGGATCACGACCTGCCCAACCCCATCGAGGACAAGCGCCGCGAGCTGCGCGAGCAGGCCGTCAAGGCCGTGATCAACGGTGACGCCGAGCCCGTGGAGAAGAACGGCAGCACGGTCGTCAAGGTCGGCAAGGCCGCCAGTCCGGCTGACGCGGCCGCCATGAGGAACACGAAGGCCTCGGCCAAGACCAAGACGAAGGCGGCCAAGGGCAAGCAGAAGGACCAGTACGTCGAGCTCTCCCAGGAGCGCGCCGACAAGGTCTTCGTCATCCTCGCCGAGTTCGGCGACGAGCGTCACCCCGACTACCCCGACGGCGACACCGACCCGGACACCGCTGGACCGGAGAAGTTCGACGGCCCCCTGCACAACCAGATCGAGGAGCCGGACCGCACGAAGGACAACTCGTCGGTCTGGCAGGAGGACTACGACCGCAAGCACTACCAGGACCTCTACTTCAAGACCGGCAAGAACGTCGAGTCGGTCAAGACGTACTACGAGAAGCAGTCCTCGGGTCGCTACACGGTCGACGGGACCGTCTCGGACTGGGTGAAGGTGAAGTACAACACCGCTCGTTACGGTCGCGACGACGCCTCGACGTGGAACCTCATCCAGGACGCGACGACCCAGTGGGTCGCCGACCAGAAGAAGGCCGGCAAGACCGCCGCGCAGATCAAGAAGCAGCTGGCGCAGTACGACGTCTACGACCGCTACGACTTCGACGGCGACGGCGACTTCAACGAGCCCGACGGCTACATCGACCACTTCCAGATCGTGCACGCGGGTGCAGGCGAGGAGGACGGCGACTCCACGCACGGCGAGGACGCGATCTGGTCGCACCGTTGGTACGCGTTCCTCACCGACCAGGGCGTCACCGGCCCGTCGCAGAACCAGCTCGGTGGAACCCAGATCGCCGACACCGGCCTCTGGGTCGGTGACTACACCGTCCAGCCCGAGAACGGCGGGCTCTCGGTCTTCGTCCACGAGTACGGACACGACCTCGGCCTGCCGGACGCCTACAGCACGGCCGGCGGCGACAACAGCAACGAGTTCTGGACGCTCATGGCTCAGTCCCGGCTCAACGCCAAGGGTGAGGCCCTCGGCGAGCGTGCCGGCGACCTCGGCGCGTGGGAGAAGCTGCAGCTCGGCTGGCTCGACCACGAGGTGATCGCCACCAAGGAGAAGCGCACGCTGGAGCTCGGCCCGCAGGAGTACAACTCGGCGAAGCCGCAGGGTGCCGTCGTGGTCCTGCCCAAGAAGGAGGTCACGCGCGAGCTCGGCGCACCGGCCTCCGGCTCGAAGCAGTTCTACTCCGGTTCCGGCGACGACCTGGCGAACGCGATGAGCACGGAGGTCTCCATCCCCGCCGGAAGCAGCAGCGCCGCGCTGAAGGCCAAGGTCCGCTACGAGATCGAGGAGGGCTACGACTACGCCTACGTGCAGGCCTCCACCGACGGTGGCTCGACCTGGACGGCCCTCGACGGCACCATCGGCGGGTCACCGATCGGGGACGACACCTCCGGACGTCCCGGGATCGACGGGAAGCAGGAGAGCTGGGCCGACCTCGTCGTCCCGCTCGACGCCTACGTCGGCAAGACCGTGCAGCTGCGCGTGTTCTACAAGACGGACGGCGGCCTGGCGCTGCCCGGCCTGTTCGTCGACGACGTGTCGGTCACGGCCGGTGGCACCGAGCTGCTGAGCGACGACGCCGAGGACGGCGGCGAGGCCTGGACGTTCGACGGCTTCTCGATCGTGGGCGCCTCCACGACCGACGAGTACGACAACTACTACGTCATGGGCCACCGGTCGTACGTCTCGTACGACCGCTACCTCAAGACGGGGCCGTACAACTTCGGCTTCGCCACGACGAGGCCCGACTGGGTGGAGCACTACGCCTACCAGACAGGTCTGCTGATCTCGTACTGGGACACGTCGCAGGCCGACAACAACACCATCACCCACCCGGGTGAGGGGCGGAACCTGCCGATCGACGCGCGACCGCGCCCGATCACCGACATGTCCACCGGCAAGCCGTGGCGCGCCCGCGTCCAGGTCTACGACGCGCCGTTCTCGACGCGCAAGGCCGACTCCATGACCCTGCACACGAACGGCAAGCCCAGCTACATCCGTGGCCAGGCGGCGGCACCGCTGTTCGACGACACCAAGAAGTACTTCTACGAGGAGGCTCCGCAGCACGGCGTCAAGCTGCCTGCTGCTGGTGTGAAGGTGCGGGTGCTGTCCGAGAAGGGCACGTCCATGAAGGTCCGGTTCAACTGACGCGGCGCGTCAGCTGAGAGGTCGGAGCTTCCCCTGATCGGAAGGGGCGCGTACCAGGGGGGTGCGCGCCCCTTCCTCATGTCCGCAGGCGGCTGGGTCCTGCCGCCCGGAGGTCACCTGGACCGCAGGACCTCGTCGACGGCGCCGGGCGCTCCGCCGAACTCGTCGGCGACCTCTCCGGCGACCTCCTCGGGGTCGCCGGCCGGGTGACCGTCCTCGTCGAGCCCGGCGTCGGCGTCGCGCAGGGCGCGATGGGCGGTGGAGAGGACCAGGGCCGCGGCGAGCACGACGACGGCGGCGACCGCGAACGGCGCGTGCACCGAGGTGGCCGCGACGAGTCGGCCGGCGGCGAAGGGAGCGAGACCGCCGCCGATGAAGCGCACGAAGCCGTAGGCGGCGGAGGCCACCGGCCGCTCGACCGGCGAGATCGTCATGACGGCCTGCGTCATGAGGGTGTTGTTGATCCCGATGAAGATGCCCGCCGCCACCACGCAGCCGACCATGAGCCTCTGGTCTGTGGGGTCGACGGCCATCAGCGCCAGGTCGACGGCGAACAGCGTGAACGCCGCGTACAGCGACACGGACGTGCCGAGGCGACGCTGCAGCCAGGGCGCCCCGACCACCGAGAAGAAGGCCACCAGCACGCCCCAGGCGAAGAACACCCACCCGAGCTGGGTGATCGAGAGTGCCATCGGGAAGGGGGCGTACCCGAGCATCGTGAAGAAGCCCCAGTTGTAGAGCAGGGCCGCGACGCTCATCGTGGCCAGGCCGCGGTGGCGCAGCGCGCTCAGTGGAGCCGAGATCGGGGTCGTGTGGTCGGGCCTGGGGGTGGCGGGCAGGAGCACGACGGTCGCGACGAGGGCGATCGACATGAGGACGGCCACGCCGTAGAACGGACCGCGCCAGCTGATGTTGCCGAGCGTCCCGCCGACGAGGGGGCCCGCGGCGATGCCGAGACCGAGCGCCGCCTCGTACAGGATGATCGCGCCGGCGAACCCACCGCGGGCGCTCGAGACGATCGCGGCGAGCGACGTCGCGATGAAGAGCGCGTTGCCCAGGCCCCAGCCGGCGCGGAAGGCGACGATGCCCTCGATGCTGCCGCTGGACCCCGCGAGGGCGGCGAACACGACGATGATGGCCAGGCCGACGACGAGCGTCCGCTTGGCGCCGAAGCGGCTCGACACGGCGTTCGTGACGAGCATGGCGACGGCGGTCACGACGAGGTAGCTGGTGAACAGGAGCGTCACCTGGCTCTCCGTGGCGTCGAGCTGCTCCTTGAGCGCGGGCAGGATGGGGTCCACCAGGCCGATCCCCATGAAGGAGATCACGCAGGCGAAGGCGACGGCGTACACCGCCTTCGGCTGGCCGAGCAGGCTCGATCGGGCTCCGTCGTGTCCGCTGGTGTCGGTGGTCCGGTCAGTGGGGCTGGTCATGGTCCTCCTGGGTGAGCTCGACGATCGCGTCGACGGCGGCGTCGAGCGCTGCGAGCTGGGCGGGTGGGAGACGGGCGACCCGGGCGGCGACGATCGCGTCCTGCTGTCGACGGCGCTCCGCCAGGGCGTCGCGCCCGGCGTCGGTGACCGCCACGAGCGTCGCTCGGCGGTCGCTGGGGTCGGACGTGCGGCTGACGAGACCTGAGGCCTCGAGACGCTGGACGAGCCCGGTCATCGCCGGCTGGCCGACGGCCTCGAGCCGGGTCAGGTCCGAGATGCGGGACGGTCCGCGCCGTTCGAGCGCGGAGAGCGTCCCGGCGGCCGTGCGGCTGAGGCGGTGGGAGGCGGTCTCGCGGGAGACCACCGAGACCAGCTCGCGCAGGGCCTGGGCCAGTCGCGGGACATCCGGTTGCGTCACGCAACCAAATGTATCAGGACCTGATATTCATCGGTCGTGGGAGGTCATCGCCGCGTCACGCGTCCGGCGAGCAGGCCGACGAGCACCACGCCGAGGGTCCACAGGACCCCGGCGAGCGGCAGGGCCAGCACGAGCAGCAGGCACCCGGCCGCCCCGATCCGTGCCAGCAGGCTCAGGAATCCGGAGCCGTCGAGGGTGAGGGCCGAGGCGTTGGTGAGCGCGTAGTAGACGAGCACGCACCCGCTCGAGGCGGCGACGGCCTCGACCGCACCGACGAACGGCAGCGCCGCCACGACGACGAGGCTCACCGCGACTTGGGCCGAGGCAGGGACGCCACGGGAGGACTCGCGCGCCAGCCGTGCGGGGAGGTGGCGGTCGCGGGCCATGGCGAGCACGGTCCGACTGACCCCGCCCAGCAGGGAGAGCAGGGCCCCGCCCGCGGCCACGACGGCGGTCGCGGCCACGACGGTGGAGAGCGCAGGATGGCCGAGCGTGTCGACGGCGTCGGCGAGGGCACGATCACTCGAGGAGGCGACGTCGGCGGGCAGCGTGCGCGAGACGGCCAGGGCGACGAGCAGGTAGAGCGCCGTGACCAGGACGAACGAGACCGCCACCGCGCGCGGGATGGTGCGCTCGGGGTCGCGGACCTCCTCGCCGAGAGTGGCCAGCCGGGCGTAGCCGGCGAAGGCGAAGAACAGCAGGGCGGCGGCCTGGACCACGTCGAGCCCGTCGGTGGGCGGGGCCGGCGCGACGACGGCGCCTCGTTCGAGGAGCAGCACGACCGAGCCGCCGACCACGATCACGACCAGCGCCGCCGAGGCGGTCAGCGCGTCGGCGGACCGCCGGGCGCCGGCGAGATCGACGAGCGTGAGGGTCACGACGGCGAGGATCGCCGCCGACGTGGCGTGACCGGGCCAGAGGTGCGCGCCGACCGCCAGCGCCATGGCCGCGCACGAGGCGGTCTTGCCGACCACGAAGACCCAGCCGGCCAGGTGGCCCCAGGTGGGGCCGAGGCGCTCACGGGCGAACACGTAGGTGCCGCCGGCGGCGGGCATGCGCCGTGCCAGCCTGGCCGACGCGGTGGCGTTGAGCCCGGCCACCATCGCCGCGAGGAGGACAGCAGATACCGCGGCGTCGCCCGCGCGCCCCACGACGGGTCCGACGGCCACGAAGATGCCGGCGCCCAGCATGGAGCCGGCACCGAGGCCGGTCGCCCGGACAGGGCCGAGGACCCGCGCCAGCGCCACGGCTCAGACGTCGTAGTCGACGACGAGCGGCGCGTGGTCGGAGAACCGCTCCGCGTAGGTGGCGGCCCGGTCGACCCGGGCGGCGACCGCGGTGGCGGCCAGCTCGGGCGTGGCCAGCTGGTAGTCGATGCGCCAGCCGGTGTCGTTGTCGAAGGCCTGGCCCCGCCACGACCACCAGGTGTACGGGCCGTCCACGTCGCCGGCGTGGGCGCGTGCCACGTCGACCCACCCGAGGTCGTCACGGACGCGGTCCAGGTAGGCGCGCTCCTCGGGCAGGAAGCCGGCCTTCTTGAGGTTGCCGCGCCAGTTCTTGATGTCCCGCTCCGTGTGCCCGACGTTGAAGTCGCCGGTCACGACCGCGTGGTCGGCGTGCTCGCGCAGCTCGGCGAGGCGCACCAGCAGCTGGTCGAGGAAGCGGTACTTGTCGTCCTGGCTCGGGGTGCCCACACCACCGGAGTGCACGTAGGCCGAGACCACGGTGAGCAGGCTGCCGTCCTCGAGGACCACGTCGGACTCGATCCAGCGTCCGGCGTCGTCGAAGGACGGGTCGCCGTGCCCCACGCGGTGCGCCTTCGGCTCGGTGCGGCTGAGCACGGCCACGCCGGCGCGGCCCTTCGCGGCGGCCTCGGTGTGCACGACGTGGAAGCCGCTGTCGGCCATCAGGTCGTGGACGAGGGCGTCGGGCGCGCGGACCTCCTGCAGCGTGACGACGTCGGCCTCGACGGCGTCGAGCCAGGGACCCATGCCCCGGCGGAGAGCGGCACGGATGCCGTTGACGTTGACGGTGGCGATGCGGAGCACGCGAGCCACCCTACGAGTGGCCTCCGACGTCGGCCGAAGCCGGTGGAGTGCCGGTGCCGACGGGTGCGGTCGGCTCGTGCGGGGCGTCGACGACGTCGATGATCCAGGCCAGCTCCCACGCACGCTCGTGCCACGCGGCGTAGCGTCCGCTCACCCCGCCGTGGCCAGCGTGCATCTCGGTCTTGAGCAGGGGCGGCGTGCTGCCGGTGGAGAGCTCGCGCAGCCGCGCCACCCACTTGGCCGGCTCGACGTAGAGCACGCGGGTGTCGTTGAGGCTCGTGACCGCGAGGACCGGGGGATAGTCGGCGGCGCGCACGTTCTCGTAGGGCGAGTAGGACTTCATGTACGCGTACACGTCGGGGTCGTGCAGGGGATTCCCCCACTCGTCCCACTCGATCACGGTCAACGGCAGGCTCGGGTCGAGGATCGTGGTGAGGGCGTCGACGAACGGGACCTCCGCCACGACCGCACCGAACGCGTCGGGCGCGAGGTTGAGCGCGGCGCCGACGAGCAGGCCACCGGCGCTGCCTCCTTCGGCCACGAGGCGCTCGGCGCTGGTCCACCCCTCGGTCACGAGGTGGCGCGCCGCGGCGACGAAGTCGGAGAACGTGTTCTTCTTGTGCACCAGCTTGCCCTGGTCGTACCAGGCGCGGCCGAGCTCGCCGCCCCCGCGCACGTGCGCGATGGCGAAGACGAAGCCGCGGTCGAGCAGCGACAGACGGGGGATCGACAGCCCTGGATCCATGCTGATCTCGTAGGAGCCGTAGCCGTAGAGGAGGGCGGGAGCCGACCCGTCGCGAGGGGTGTCGGCCCGGGCCACGAGCGAGATCGGCACCCGCGTGCCGTCGTCGGCGACGGCCCACGTGCGGTGCTGCACGTAGTCGGCCGGGTCGTAGCCCCCGAGGACGGTCTGCTGCTTGCGGACCACGAGCTCCCCGGTGTCGACCACGTAGTCGAGCACCGTGCTGGGGGTGACCAACGAGCCCATGCCCAACCGGATCACCGGCTGGTCCCACTCGGCGTTCGCACCGACGCCGGCGGTGAAGAGCTCCTCGCCGAAGTCGATCTCGGTGAGCTTCCCGACGCCGTCGGCACCGAGGGGGGCGACCGCCACGCGCGTCATGGCGGCGCGTCGGTAGGAGAGCACGAGGGTCTTCGCGAACACGTCGACCGCCTCGAGCCGGGTGCCCGGGGTGTGGGGGACGACCACGTCGGGCCGGCTCGTCGGGGCGTCGACGGGCACCGAGCCCAGCTCGAAGTCCTCGGCGTCGTCGTTGTGCAGCACGAAGAAGACGTCGCGGTCGCCCAGCACCGCGTGCTCGAGGGAGTACTCGACGCCGTCGCGTCGTGGGATGACCACGCGGAACTCGCCCGTGGGGTCGTCGGCCTCGAGCACGAGCACCTCGCTCGTGATCTTCGACGAGGCACCGATCACCAGGTAGCGCTCGGACTGCGTGCGCCCGACGCCGGTGAAGAAGCGCTCGTCGGTCTCCTCGTGCACGAGAACGTCGGAGGCGTCGGTGCCGAGCCGGTGCCGCCACACCCGGTGGGGGCGCCACGCGTCGTCCACGGTCGTGTAGAAGAGGTGGCTCCCGTCGGCCGACCAGGTGACCCCGCCGCTCGTCCCGGGGATCTCGTCGGGCAGGACCTCACCGGTGCGCAGGTCCTTGACACGGATCGTGTAGCGCTCGTCGCCGACCACGTCGACCGACCACGCGAGCAGGTTCTCGTCGTCGCTGAGCGAGAACCCGCCGAGGGAGAAGAACTCGTGTCCCTCCGCCTCGACGTTGGAGTCGAGCAGGACCTCCTCGCCCGGGACGGGGACCCCGGGGACCAGGACCGGCGGGTCCCAGTCGTCGGGGGACTCCACCCGGGTGCGGCAGCGGATCGCGTACTGGCTGCCCTCGGACGTGCGCGAGTAGTACCACCACTGACCGTGCCGCACGGGCACCGAGAGGTCGGTCTCGAGGGTGCGGGTGCGGATCTCCTCGAACAGCCGCGCGCGCAGGTCGCCCAGGTGGGCCGTGCGAGCCTCGGCGTAGTCGTTCTCGGCCTCGAGGTGCGCGATCGTGCGCGGGTCGTCCTTGTCGCGCAACCACTCGTAGTCGTCCTCGACGGAGTCGCCGTGGTGGCTGCGAGTGATCGGGTGCTTCGCGGCGACCGGGGGATGGGACGAGGAGGTCATGCGGTGACGCTATCGCCCGGTTCCACGGGAGGCACGGAGACGTGGTCGGGCAGGTCCGCCGCGACCTCCGCGTCCGCGAGCTCGTCGGGGCGACGCGGCCGGGTCGGCCCCTCGTGCCCGGGGGAGAGATCGGGATCGTCGGCCGCGAACGTGTGCACGGGCCCCGGTCCGGTGAGCCGGGTCTCGAACCGGACCGTGACGCGGCCCAGCCCGCCACCCCAGACCCATCCGTCGCCGTGCGTGCGGTGGTGCACGTCGTTGCCGGGGCTCCAGCTGACCGGTGGAGGCGGCGCGAGGTCGGCGGCGTCGGGCTGCTCGGAGGGAGGGAGGTCGAGCGGCTCGTCCGCCTCGAAGAGGTCGTCCTGCACCCAGTCGGCGAGCCCGCTGATGCCGACACCGACGAGCCGCAGCCCGCCGGAGAGGTCGGTGGTGGCGAGCAGCGCCAGTGCGCTGCGGGCCAGCAGGCCGGGGGAGTCGGTGGGCCCGGGAAGCGTCGTGGACCGGGTGTGGGTCTCGAAGTCGTGGTAGCGGATCTTGAGGGTGACGGTGCGCCCCGACAGGTGTCCGCGGCGGAGGCGGTCGGCCACGCGACGGGCCATCGTCTCGACGACACCTTCCAGCCGGGGGCGATCGGTCACGTCGTCGGGGAAGGTGTCCTCCACGCTGATCGACTTGGCCTCCCGCTCGGCCACCACGGGGCGGTCGTCGTCGGCCCGCGACAGTCGCGCGAGCGAGCGCCCCGAGGCCGAGCCGAGCAGACGGACGAGCTCGTCCTCGTCGCGGGAGCGGAGCTCGTCGACGGTGGAGACGCCGGTCCGCCGCAGCCGCTCGGCGGTGGCCGGTCCGACGCCGGGGATGGCGGTCACCTGCATGGGTCCCAGCAGCTCCAGCTCGGTCCCCGGCGCCACGACGAAGAGGCCGTCGGGCTTGCGGATCTCGCTCGCGATCTTGGCCATCAGCTTGGAGGAGGCGACGCCCACCGACGCGGTGAGCCCGTGGGTGAGGTCCTCGATGTCGGCCCGGAGCGCCTCGACCCGGGCGAGCAGGGCGTCGGGGTCGGGGTCGTGGTCGGGCCCGGCGGCGAGGTCGACGAAGGCCTCGTCGAGCGACAGCGGCTCGACGAGGGGCGACTCCTGCCGCAGGCGGGCCATGACGAGGGCGCTGGCCTCGCGGTAGGCGTCGAAGCGACCGCTGAGGAAGGCAGCGTGCGGACAGCGCGACCGGGCCTCGGCCATCCGCATCGCGGACCGCACGCCGTGCACGCGCGCCTCGTAGGAGGCGGTCGAGACGACGCCCCGGTGCCCGATCCCGCCCACGATGACCGGCTTGCCGCGCAGCGACGGCTTGTCGCGCTGCTCGACCGAGGCGAAGAACGCGTCGAGGTCGAGGTGGAGCACCGAGGCCGTGGACCGCATCGGCCCATTGTGCGTGCCTTCGCCGACGGTCCGCGCGTCCACAGCCCGCGGCCCCGCCGCCGGCGGCTGTCCACAGGTCCGCCACAGGCTCTGTCCGGCCGCGCGACGGAGCGTGAGTGTGGAGACATGACGACTGCACCCGTGTTCACGGCCCACGACGTGGGCGACCTGTTCAACCTGCTGCCGACCGTGTTCGGCTTCATGCCCGAGGAGTCGATCTGCGCGATCGCCACGTCCGGGCCACGCGAGCGGTTCGGCTTCCGCATGCGCGTCGACCTGCCCCACGACGCGGAGCACGTCCCCCAGCTGGCCCGCTTCGTGGCGGGCCACCTGCGCAACAACGGGGCCGAGGGCGCCATCGTGCTCGTCGTCTCGCGTCGACGCGAGGCCGCCGGCGAGGCGGCGTGGGCGGTCGAACGGGCTCTCGGGACCGTTCGGCCCGTCGTCACGGCCTGGACCGACACGCAGCGGTACTGGACCACCTTCGACGACGACCCGAGGGAGGGGACCCCTCTGGAGCTGAGCGACCACCACCCGGGTGTCGTCAGTGCCGTCGTCGCGGGTCAGGAGATCCTTCCGGACCGGGCCACGCTGGAGCGGCGGTGGCACCCCGCCGAGGGGCCGCGGTGCGGGTGGCTGGCCTCGCAGGTGCTGGAGGTGGAACGCGACATCGTCCAGCAGTCGTGGACGCGCTCCGGGGCGCAGGTGGGCGACGCCGGCATCGACGAGGTCCTCCGGGTCGTCGGCCTCCTCGAGGACGGTGCGCGACCGGACGACCTGGCTTTCCTGCGCTCCTGCGTCTGGCTCACCCACCACGCGGTGCGCGACCGGCTCTGGCCGCTGTACTCCCGGAAGCAGGCGGAACGGGTCCTGCCGGCGTGGCGTGAGCTCGCGCGCCAGGCGCCGTCGGCATACGCCGCGGTCCCGTACACGGTGGCGGCCTACCTCGCCTACCTGGTGGGCGACGGCGCCCAGGCCATGATGGGCCTCGAGCGAGCGCGCGCCGCCGACCCCTGCTTCGACATGGCCGAGAGCCTCCAGCACGCCCTCGTCGCGGGCCTGCACCCGGACCGCCTGCACCACCTGGTGAGCGGTGCGGCCCTGGCCGAGCTGGCCGAGACGACACGTCCGGGGACCGACGCGACCTGACCGTCGACGTCGCGGCACCAGGACGGGCGCGACCGCCTCTGGTGCGGCGATGCGTTCGGTGAGGCGCGCGACCTCCACGACCCCTAGGGTTGCCCCATGGGGCAGGACGTCGACGACAGGTCCTTCACGCGTGAGGACCGGACCCGCTATCGGGCGAAGGTCCGTCGATGTCTCGACGTCTTCGCGCGCATGCTCTCCGAGCGCGACTTCTCGGTGGGGGAGCCGCAGATCGGTGTGGAGATCGAGTTCAACCTCGTCGACGAGGTGGGCGATCCCGCGATGAAGAACGCCGAGGCGCTCGAGGCGATCGCCGACGAGGCGTTCCAGACCGAGCTCGGGCTGTTCAACATCGAGATCAACGTCCCGCCGCAGCCGGCGAGCGGCGCAGGCTTCCGGACGCTGGAGGACACGGTCCGCCGCGACCTCAACGAGGCGCAGACGAAGGCGGAGCGGGCAGGGGCGGGGCTGCTGATGGTGGGCGTGCTGCCCACGCTGCGCGAGCAGCACCTCGGCGCCGACTCGCTCTCGCCCAACCCGCGCTACCACCTGTTGTCGGACCAGATCCTGTCGGCGCGCGGCGAGGACATCGAGATCGTCATCGACGGTGTCGACCGGCTAGCCACGACGGCCGACACGATCATCCCCGAGGCCGCGTGCACGAGCACCCAGCTGCACCTGCAGGTCGAGCCCGACGAGTTCGCGGCGACCTGGAACGCAGCCCAGGCCGTTGCCGGGGTCCAGGTCGCGGTGGGCGCCAACTCGCCGTTCCTGCTCGGTCGACAGCTGTGGCACGAGACGCGCATCCCGCTCTTCGAGCAGGCCACCGACACCCGCAGCGAGGAGCTCAAGACCCAGGGGGTCCGCCCCCGCGTGTTCTTCGGGGAGCGCTGGATCACCTCGGTGTTCGACCTGTTCGAGGAGAACGTGCGCTTCTTCCCGGCGCTGCTGCCGATCCTGGAGGACGAGGACCCGCTCGCGGAGCTCGAGGCGGGGCGCGTGCCGTCGCTGGCCGAGCTTCGGCTGCACAACGGCACCGTCTACCGGTGGAATCGGCCGATCTACGACGTGGCCGACGGACGTCCGCACCTGAGGGTCGAGAACCGGCTGCTGCCGGCCGGGCCGACCGTGGTCGACACCCTCGCGAACGCGGCGCTCTTCTACGGCCTGGTGCACGTGATGCGCCAGAGCGAGCGCCCGGTCTGGTCGCAGCTGTCGTTCAAGGCCGCCGAGGACAACTTCCACCAGGCGGCCCGGGTCGGCATCGAGACGGACCAGTACTGGCCGTCGGTCGGCACCGTGTCGGCGCGCGAGCTGGTGCTGCGCCACCTGCTGCCCCTGGCCCACGAGGGGCTCGCGCAGATGGGCGTCGACGGTCCGGTGGCCGGACGCCTGCTCGACGTCATCGAGCAGCGCTGCATCCGAGGCGTCAACGGGGCGACCTGGCTCATCGGCAGCTTCGAGCGCGAGCTCACGCGCGGCGGTGATCGGGTGAAGGCGCTGCAGGCCGTCACGCGGCGCTACGCCGAGCTCATGCACGCGAACGAGCCGGTCCACAGCTGGCCGACGGACTGAGTCCGGAGGGGTCGGGCGCCGGCATCCGTGGGGCTTGCGCCCCCGTCGGTGGGGGCTTGGGCGTGCGTGGCAGACTGGACCACGCAGAGGTTGACCGCAGGCCTCTTTGTTGCGCCCTCATACCGGTCAAGGAGGAGATTTGTTCGTGAGTTCCGTGCCCGGAGCGCGACCCCGTGTCGCACGTTCGGCCGCGCGAGTGGACTCGCCGAGCAGGTCTTGCCCCACGACCCGGCGCGAGCAGTACCGCCCAGCCCACCCGCGAGATCAGAAGAGCCCGTGACGAAGACTTCCAAGAAGCCCGCAGCCTCCTCGACCGCGAAGAAGGCTCCCGCCAAGAAGGCCCCGGCCAGCAAGGCCGCGCCCTCCACGCAGGCGAAGAAGGCGCCCGCCAAGAAGGCTCCGGCCAAGAAGACCGCCGCCAAGAAGACCGCCGAGAAGCCGGTCGACATCGCCGAGGTCCTCGAGGTGCCCGCCGCAGGCGAGGCCGCCAAGGTCGACGCCCAGGGCAAGAAGATCCTGCCGGACATCCCCGACGAGGAGTTCGTCAAGGATCTCAAGAACGACCCGACGCTGAAGGAGGACGAGGAGTCCAGCTTCACGCTGTCGGCGGCCGACGAGTCCGACGAGCCCGTCCAGCAGGTCATGGTCGCCGGCGCCACCGCCGACCCGGTCAAGGACTACCTCAAGCAGATCGGCAAGGTCTCGCTGCTCACCGCCGGTGAGGAGGTCGAGCTCGCCAAGCGCATCGAGGCCGGCCTGTTCGCCGAGGAGAAGCTCGCCAAGGGCGGTCGCATTTCCGAGAAGGTCCGTGAGGAGCTCGACTGGATCGTCGTCGACGGTCGCCGGGCCAAGAACCACCTGCTCGAGGCCAACCTGCGCCTCGTGGTCTCGCTGGCGAAGCGCTACACGGGCCGCGGCATGCTCTTCCTCGACCTGATCCAGGAGGGCAACCTCGGTCTCATCCGTGCGGTCGAGAAGTTCGACTACACCAAGGGCTTCAAGTTCTCGACCTACGCCACCTGGTGGATCCGTCAGGCCATCACGCGCGCCATGGCCGACCAGGCCCGCACCATCCGCATCCCGGTGCACATGGTCGAGGTCATCAACAAGCTGGCTCGCGTGCAGCGACAGATGCTCCAGGACCTGGGCCGCGAGCCCACCCCGGAGGAGCTTGCGCTCGAGCTGGACATGACGCCCGAGAAGGTCGTCGAGGTCCAGAAGTACGGCCGCGAGCCCATCAGCCTGCACACGCCCCTCGGCGAGGACGGCGACAGCGAGTTCGGCGACCTCATCGAGGACTCCGAGGCCATCGTCCCGGCCGACGCGGTGTCGTTCACGCTCCTGCAGGAGCAGCTGCACGCCGTCCTCGACACGCTCAGCGAGCGTGAGTCCGGCGTGGTCTCCATGCGCTTCGGACTGACCGACGGCCAGCCGAAGACGCTCGACGAGATCGGCAAGGTCTACGGCGTCACGCGTGAGCGCATCCGCCAGATCGAGTCCAAGACGATGAGCAAGCTGCGCCACCCGTCCCGCTCGCAGGTTCTGCGCGACTACCTCGACTGAGTCGTAGCGCCCGCGCGTTCGAGTCTGACTGGAGTCCCAGGAAGACCCGGAACGCGCGGGCGACGCACAGCGCTTCTAGTCCAGATATCGATAGCCTCTGGGCGAGTCGTCACGTCGAGTCAACCCAAGGATCTACCTGTCGTTGGGTGTCGTGGCTGCCCTGCTCGCTGCGTACCGGCTGTTCGCCCTCGCGGGCTCCGAATCGAACCGGACCGCGTGGAACTGGTGTGTCGCCAGTTTCTGGGTCATCCTGACCGGCGCCTGGTTGACGGCGTGGCGTCGGGAGCTGAGGAGGTCAGCCGAGTGACTCCTCGAACGAGGACTCAGAGCTCAAGGCACTGGTCGAGGCCTGCTCAGGCACCGACATGCGCGACCGACGCGACGAGGCGATCGTCCGCTCCATGGCCGAGACCGGCACCCGCGCCGGCGAGGTTGCGGTCCTGAAGATCTCCGACATCGACCCGTGCAACTCCCTCGTGATCGTGTGCCGCGGCAAGGGCAGACGCGTCCCGATCGGCCCACGGGTCGCCCAGGCGATCGACCGCTACATCCGATCACGCCGTACACACCGCGTGGCCGAGACCGACGACCTCTGGCTCGGAGACCACGGCAAGAAGTCCCCTACGACGCTCTACACAAGACCCTCCGCATGCGAGCTGACCGCGCCGGCAGGCGACTGGGTGGCTGACCGCGACACGCCTAGCGGTGTGCCTGGTTCTCACGCACCGCGCTGGCACTCCTCGTCCCATCACGAAGGAGTAGGTGGCGTCAACTCGGGATCGAGGTCGGCGAGACATTCACACGAGGTCGACCGCCGATGACACCGAAATGGTCGTCACCAAGACGTGGTTCTCCTACTCGACGGGCTCGGGCGATGAGGCGTCGACCCACGCGGTGTAGGTCTTGACCGAGCCGAGCCAGTCGTTCTTCAACCTGGACTTCGACTGCTTCTCGGTGTTCACCTCGACGCGGACGCGGTCCGGATAGTTCAGGCACTCTTTTGGTGCGCGGAACGTGATCCGATTCTTCTTGGCCCAGGTGGAGATCCAGTCGTATCCGCCATCTACACCGCAGTCGGTCCAGTCGCCGAACGGGTCGCCGTACTCGTTCGGCGACAGCCGGAACCAGTCCGAGACACCCCCCGAGTAGCCGTGGTAGCCGAGCAACGCCATGGCGTGGTTTGGGCGCGCGGTTCCGCCGGTGTCGAAGTGGACCCAGGCCGCGGACGTGTCCTTCTTGGCAGGGTTTGTGACCAACTTGGTGACCGTCAGCTGAACCTCGATGTAGTCGGCTCGGTTGGTGACCTTCACGTGGCGGATATCGAGGCTGGGCGATCCGTCACCCTTCCTGTCCGTCACATCGATCGACGTAGAAGCTGCGCTCGCGCTGCCTGGAATGGAGAAAACGAGAGCGATTGCCGCGGTGAGGGGCGCGAGCCGCGGGAGGTGCTTCAAGGTCATCCCCGCACAATAGGGACGATTGGTCGTTCGAGGAGGACGAGCTTGGGTAAATAGTTCGAACGAGTCAGCCAGATGTGCGACCACGGCCCGCAGTGTGTTCGACGGCACGCTCACCCAAGAGTGTTGCCCTAGCCGGCGCGTCGGAGGGCCGACCCATGTTCCACCCATGCCGAGCCGAAGGCTCACCGCCGACCAGCACCGCGAGGTCGCGTCGACGATCTGCGCCCAGAAGCATGCCCGCGCCGGCACCCCGAAGGCCGGGCGCTTGCCGCACCATGACGGGGCGGCGAGGACCGACCAGCGGGTCGGGGCAGACTCGCTTGTCGCCGTCGACTTCGACGACCACGAACCAGAGTCCGCCAGTCGCGATGACGCCGATCGCGACCGATTCGACGAGCGACCATCTTCGCGAGAAGTGGAGGGGAGCGACCACGGTGGCAGCGGTCTCGAGCGCGGACGGCTCTTGTCCAGGTCCAGACATGACGACGGGCCGGGACGACCCCTCGAGGATCGTCCCGGCCCGTGTCATTGTGCGTCGCGAGTGCCGACGCGCGGCTCAGCGCGGCGGGGGGACTTCCCCCCGACGGTCGCGGCTGCGGCCGCTCAGGATCAAGGACACGATGAGACCCAGTGCCCCGACGGCGATGAGGATGTAGCCGACCATGGTGAGGTCGACCCCGTTGATGGAGTCCTGGACGGCGAACGCCAGGATGGCGCCTGCTGCCAGCAGGAAGAGCGAGCTGCCGATCTGCATGATGTCTCCTCGGTTCGACGCCGACCGTGGTGGTCGACTTCGCCGAGCGTGGCACGGGCCGGACTTCTCCGCACCTCGGAGTCGCAGGATGCCCGGACAGCAGAGTGATGTGCGTTAGACTGTCGCGACCCACACGTCGATCTCGGGGAGACACAGCGGTGCCTAGAAGCTACCGATCGAGCACGTTGGCACGACGTGTCGGGGTGACGTTGACCGCGGCCGCCGTCGTCGTCGGCGCCCTGAGCATCTCGCCGACGTCCGCGGAGGAGACCCCCGAGCCGACGGCGAGCGCCGGCACCGAAGCCGCGCCGGACGAGACGACGCAGCAGGCGGAAGCCGATGCGCGGGCGGCCGCGCAGGCTGCTGAGTCCCAGTCGCTGGCCGCCGACGCACCGCGGCCCTACGGCCCGCCCTACGAGGTGAAGTCGGAAGCGAACTTCTCTCGTCCCAACGGCTCGTACATGAAGGCGTCGGACTTCACCCTGCTCAACGACCTCGAGCGGCTGATCCGCGGCTCCTACGAGGACCCCAACACGGGCAAGTCGCGACCGTCGTCGACCATCGCGGCGAACAAGATCTACATCTCGGTCTCGCGCATGGAGAACTCCAAGCGGGTCGGACGCGAGCTGGTCAAGGCCGCGCAGAAGGGCGTGGACGTCTACATGATCCACGGCAAGGCCTCGCAGTCGAAGGAGTCTCGAGCGCTGCAGAAGAAGCTCGAGAGCCTGAAGCACGGCCACTTCCACATCTGCCAGAAGGGCAAGAGTCTCGCGTGCCTCTCGCCGCTCAACGGCGCCATCATGCACTCGAAGGTGCTGATGGTGAAGGACACCTATGACGCCGACAAGAAGCCGGCGCGGGGGGCCGTGTGGTCGGGCTCGGCGAACCTGGGCGGCCCGAGTGGCGAGTACACGTTCAACAACGGGTGGACCACCTACAACGACAAGAAGATCTTCGTGCAGATGGAGCGCTTCTTCCAGGACATGTGGGCGGAGCGGAACATCAGCAAGAAGTACAGCTACGACTATCCGAGGTACGTCGCGGCGCACGCGACGAGCTACGGGTATGCCGATGCCCAGAAGGAGGGCTACAGCAAGGACATCTCGCCGTACGCCCGCAACGGGATGTTCTACTCCGAGCTGTCCAACACGACCTACTACCCGACGCCCATCTCGGCCTCGCCGTCGAACGGGCGCGACCCCGTGCTGAACCTGCTCGGTCGTATCGTCCCCGACGCCACGTGCAAGATCCGACTGCAGCACAACCGCTTCAAGTACCGCCGCATCGCTGTGGCACAGAAGCTGGTCGAGCTCACGGAGGGCGGGTGCAGCGTGGAGGCGATCTCGTTCCGCGACGAGCTGAAGGCAAACCGCACCGCGCACTGCCAGCAGTACATCCGTATCTGCAAGCCGATCCTCGACGTCCTCCGCACGTCCGTGACCCGTGTGCCGGCGGCCTACGCCAAGCCGCATGACAAGACGATGCTCGTGGAGGCCAAGCTCAAGCCGAACTCCTGGAACACGGAGGAGCTCACGCCGAACGGCAAGGCCTTCTCCTCGTCCGGTACGTTCACCCGAGTGGTACAGGCAGGCTCGGCCGCTCTCACCGGCTCCAATCTGATCGTCAGCGACGAGATCACGACGGAGACGACCGACCCGGCGCTCTACCAGGAGTACCTGGAGCACTGGAGCGCCATCTGGCGCAGTTCCGGTGCCCGCTCCTGGGCGTACTGAGGTCACGAGAAGGGCCCCTCACCGCTCAGCGGTGAGGGGCCCTTCTCGTACGTTCGTGTTCGGTCAGACCTCGGGGTTCGAGGCCGCGGTGGGCTCGGATCCGAGGCGGCCGGTCTCGTCGTGGATCGACACGGCGACCTCACGCAGCTTGTCCTCGTGCTCACGGGCGTGGTGCGCGCAGAAGAGCAGCTCGGCACCGCCGGCCAGCTCGACGCGGACGTACGCCTGCGCACCGCAACGGTCACAGCGGTCGGTCGCGTTCAGACCGGGAAGCTCGGCGACTGCAGCCATCATGTTCTCTCTTCCTCAGCGTCGTCGTTCAGCGGGTACGTCTGCCTCAACATCCAACCACGGGCTGTTGTTCCGCGCCGGAGTTGGTGACATACGACATAGATACTGCCGACCGTCGCCAAACCTGCGGAGGTGGGTCGGCGCGCCGCGTGTCAGACCGGTCACCGGGGACGTTCTGACTAGGCTGGCGAGGGGGTCGGCGATCGCCTGCACGCACGGTGTCCGACGACGTCCGACCCGACGCGAAACCACCCGGTGGAGGCCACTGAGTTGTCGACCTACGACGCACGCAACCTGCTCGTCCTCGAAGGACTCGAGGCGGTCCGCAAGCGCCCTGGCATGTACATCGGCTCCACGGACACCCGTGGCCTCATGCACTGCCTGTGGGAGATCATCGACAACTCCGTCGACGAGGCGCTGGACGGTCACTGCGACCGCATCGACGTGGTGCTCCACGCCGATGGCTCGGTCGAGGTGCGCGACAACGGCCGCGGCGTCCCGGTGGACATCGAGCCCAAGACCGGGCTCACGGGCGTCGAGGTCGTGTACACCAAGCTCCACGCCGGCGGAAAGTTCGGCGGCGGCTCCTACAACGCCACCGGCGGCCTGCACGGCGTCGGCGCATCGGTCGTCAACGCCCTGTCCTCGCGCCTCGACGTGCAGGTCGACAAGTCCGGTGCGACGTGGTCGATGTCGTTCCGGCGGGGTGAGCCCGGCGTCTTCGCCGGCGACGGGCCCACCGCGGACTTCACCGCCGACAACACCCTGCACAAGGGCGGCCGGGTCAAGAAGACGGTCACCGGCACCCGGGTGCGGTACTGGGCCGACCCGCAGATCTTCATCAAGACCGCCACGTTCTCCTACGAGGAGCTCGTCACCCGCGCACGGCAGACGTCGTTCCTCGTGCCGGGACTCGAGATCGTCATCCGCGACGAGCGCGGCGACGAGCCGGTCGAGGAGTCGTTCAAGCACGACGGCGGCATCACCGAGTACTGCGACTTCCTCGCCGCCGACGAGCCGGTGAGCGAGGTGCTGCGCCTGCAGGGCCACGGCGCCTTCACCGAGACCGTCCCGGTGCTCGACTCCAAGGGCCACATGACGCCCCAGGAGGTCGAGCGCGACCTCGGTGTCGACGTGGCGCTGCGCTGGGGCACCGGGTACGAGACCCAGGTCCGGTCCTTCGTCAACATCATCGCCACGCCCAAGGGCGGCACCCACGTCCAGGGCTTCGAGCGCGGCCTCACCAAGACCTTCAACGACACGCTGCGCACCACCCGGCTGCTCAAGTCCGGCGACGTCGACGTCATCAAGGACGACGTCCTCGAGGGCATGACCGCCGTGGTCACCGTGCGCCTCGCCGAGCCCCAGTTCGAGGGCCAGACGAAGGAGGTGCTCGGCACCCCGGCCGTCACCAAGATCGTCAACCAGGTCGTCTCGCGCGAGCTCAAGGCGTTCCTCACGTCCACCAAGACCGCGCAGAAGGCCAAGGCACGCCTCGTCATGGAGAAGGTCGTCGCCGCCTCGCGCACCCGGCTCATGGCCCGCCAGCAGCGCGACAACCAGCGCCGCAAGAACGCCCTGGAGTCCAGCGCCCTGCCGGCCAAGCTCGCCGACTGCCGCGCGGCCGACGCCGACCGCACGGAGCTGTTCATCGTCGAGGGCGACTCCGCGCTCGGCACCGCGAAGTCCGCCCGCGACTCGGAGTTCCAGGCGCTGCTGCCCATCCGCGGCAAGATCCTGAACGTCCAGAAGGCCAGCGTCGGCGACATGCTCAAGAACCTGGAGTGCTCGTCGATCATCCAGGTCGTCGGCGCCGGCTCGGGCCGCACCTTCGACCTCGACCAGACGCGGTACGGGCGGATCATCTTCATGGCCGACGCCGACTCCGACGGCGCCCACATCCGGTGCCTGCTGGCCACGCTGTTCTTCCGGTACATGCGTCCGCTGGTGGAGGAGGGCCGCGTGTACACGGCCGTGCCACCCCTGCACCGCATCGAGCTGGTCAACCCCAAGAAGGGGCAGGAGAAGTACCAGTACACCTACTCCGACGCCGAGCTGCAGCGCACCCTGGCCGACCTCAAGCGCCGCAACGTGCGCTGGAAGGACCCCATCCAGCGCTACAAGGGCCTGGGCGAGATGGACGCCGACCAGCTGGCCGAGACCACGATGGACCCCCGCCACCGCACGCTGCGCCGGCTCACGGTCGACGACGCCGAGCGCGCCGCCGGCGTGTTCGAGCTGCTGATGGGCAACGAGGTCGCTCCGCGCAAGGAGTTCATCGTGCAGAGCGCCTACGAGGTCGACTCCGACCTCATCGACGCGTGAGACTGCTCCGCGTCGCTACGATGCCGCCGTGAGTGACATCAGCGATCCCGGGGGAGCCGGACGCGGGGACCGGCGCACCGCTCGACGCGCCGTCGACGCCGCCTACGCGGCCGGTCGCATCTCGGCCGTGGACCGGTCGCTGCGGATGGAGCAGATCGACGCGGCCTCGACCCGTGGTGACCTGGCCATGGTGGTCCGCGACCTGACGGACCGTCCGGCCGATCCGCCGCCCTCTCGGACCACCACGTCGAGCGACGCGGCCCAGCCGTCGTTCCCGCCGTCGCCCGCGGCCGACCAGCCTGCCCCGTCGGCGGGCAGCAGCCCGTTCCCGGGGCCACCGACCACGAGCCCTGGCGAGGCGCCGGGCCGTGCGTGGCCGCCTCCCGGGTTCGGTGGCACCCCGGAGGTGGGCGAGCGCACCTCCGGCACCAACCGCCGGACGATCGGTTGCATCGTCGCCGTCGTGGCGTTCTTCTTCCTGGCTCCCTGCCTCCTGGGTGCCGGCGGGCTCGTCCTGAGCCTCTTCCTCGGTGGCAGTGACTCCGACAGCAGTGACGTCGTCGCGGTCGAGCAGGTCGAGCAGTGGTGGGACGAGCGTGTGGACGACCTCGCCGCCGCGTCCGGGACCACCGTCGTCTCGGCGTACCGCGTCGGCGAGGACACCGGCACCGCCACGACCGACGAACCGACGGCCTCGACCGACTGGACCTACTCGTCGAGCGTGTGGGTGCAGGGCATGACCCGCGCGGACCTCCCCGAGCTTCCCGTGGCCGACCTCGCGCGCATCGACGTCTCGGCCGTGCAGACCGCCGTCGACGATGCCCGGTTCGCGATCGACACCGATGCCGACCCCACGATCATGATCAGGGTCAGACCGCAGATCGGGCAGGACCCCCTGCTCGAGGTCACCGTCGGGGACGGCGCAGCGGTGCAGAGCCGTACCTACGACTCCGACGGCGTGCTGCTCCAGGACTGAGCCTGGCTCAGACGACCTGCTGCAGCAGTCCGGTGTCGACGTCGTAGAGGAAGCCGCCGACGTCGATCGAGTCCGGGATGAGCGGGTGCGAGGTCACGCGGTGCACGTCGGCCCGGAGCTGGCGCTCCTGGTCGTCGATCGGTCCGATGCTCATCCAGGTGGAGTCGGTGCCGGTGCTGCTGGAGACGCGCTCGTGGATCTGCTCCTCCGTGGAGGAGGCCATCGCGCACCGGGTGTGCTCGACCACGAGGACGCGCTTCACCTGGAGCAGGTGCACGCCCAGCACGAGGGCCACGAGCTCGTCGTCGTTCACCCGGCCGCCGGGGTTGCGCAGGATCTTCGCGTCACCGGGCTGGAGGCCGATCATGCCGAGCGGGTCGATGCGCGAGTCCATGCACGTCACCATGGCCACACCGGCACGGGCGATGCCGTCGAAGCCGGTGAGGGCGAAGGAGTCGGCGAAGGTTCGGTTGGCTGCGAGAAGGTCGTCGAAGTCCGTCACAGGGGCAGCGTAGTACCGCTGCTGCGCGTGCGGGTATGAGCAGGTTCACGTAGGAGCCAGAGCGACAGGGCCGCCGCGACGACCGCGCAGACGGCCGCCCCGAGGAACACGGCGTGCAGCTGCGCGATGCCGGCGTCGCGCACCGCGTCGCGGTACGCCTGGCAGAGCTGGACCTCCCCGGTGCAGAGGTCCGACGCCGCCGGGATCCGCGACGAGGCCGAGTAGAACGCCCGCAGCCCGATGGTCGTCAGGGCCGAGACGCCGATCAGCATGCCGACCATGCGGGCCACGATGAGCAGGGCGCTCGCGACGCCGTGGACGGCGTCGGCGGTGTGTTCGAGCAGCACGGCGTTGACCGGTGCGATCGCGAGCCCGAAGCCCAGTCCGGCCGCCACGAGCGAGAGCGTCTCCCACTCGCTGGCGAGCGACTGCGCGTCCCACGTGGCCATGTGCCAGAACGCGGCCGCACTGACCAGCATGGCCACCGCGGTCAGCCACGACGCCGGGACGCGGCGCAGGAGCCAACCTCCGAGGACCGCGCCCACCGGGAGCGCCACCAGGAAGCGCACGAGCACGAGCGCCGCGTCGAGCTGGGAGTCCCGGTGCACGGTGAGCCGGGCGAAGAAGGGGATGTCGACGAGAGCCGCGATGAGGGCGGCTCCGATGACGAAGGAGACGACGAGGGCGCCCCAGGCCGGCCGGGCCGACAGCGCGCCGCGCGGGACCAGGGGCTCGGTCGCCGTGCGCTGCCGGTACACGAATCCGACGGTCGCGAGGGCGGCGACGGGCAGGAGCCACGGGGCCTGGGGCGAGAGCGTGCCGGACTCCGGCTCGGCCGAGGCGAAGGTCACGATCACCGCAGCGAGGGCGATAGCGAGGAGCGCGGCGCCGATCAGGTCGGTGCTGCGGGCGATCTCGCCCCAGCTGCGCCACTGCACGAGCGGCCGGCGGGCGGTGGCCTGGCGCACCACGAACAGGGCGGCGACCACGTAGGTGCCGAGCGCGAGCGGGGTCAGCCAGCGGGAGTCGCCGGTGACCGGCAGGAACGCCAGCCCGGCGGTGACGCCGGTGACGAGGCGTTCGGGCTGCAGCATGACCACCGAGAGGCCCGTCAGTGCGAGGGCGAGCAGGCCGAAGCCGGGCAGGTCGGGCCGACCGGGCGGGGAGCCGAGGGCCGAGGCGGTACGACCGACCGGTGGAGCGGAGGGGGCGGCGCCACGCAGCCGCAGCATGACGGCGGCCAGGACCAGCCCGACGGCAGCGTTGAGCCAGAAGATGTCCCGCCACGAGCCGAAGGCCAGCACGACCGCTCCGTACAGCGGCCCCAGCACGCTCCCGAGCTCCTGCACGGCGCCCACGACCCCGAGGGGGAGCCCGCGTCGGCGGGGCGGCCACAGGTCGGCGACGAGCGCGAGCGTGGGAGGGATGAGTCCGCCGCCGCCGACGCCCTGGAGCAGTCGCCCGGCGACGATCGTGGTCAGGTCGTAGGCGGCGGCGGTCACGAGGGAGCCCACGGCGAAGACGACGAGCGAGCCGAGGAGCACCGGGACGCGGCCGCGGAGGTCGGAGATCCTCCCGATGAGCGGCAGCACGCCCACGTAGCCCAGGAGGAAGCCCGAGATGATCGGGGCGGCACGCTGCAGCTCGTCGACGTCGAGTCCGCTGGCCGACATCATCTCGGGCAGGGCCAGCACCACCACGTACGTGTCGGCGGCCGCGAAGGCGATCGCCACCGCGGCGAGCCCGAGCAGCGTCCGTGACGCCAGCACGGGGCCCGACGACGACTCGGATCGGGCGTCGTCGACCTCGTCGGCCGAGCTGCCGGAGTCCCGCACGGGTCAGCTGCCTCCGGTGCGGGCCGGTGCCTCGATCTCGATCGGCTCGTCGGAGGTGGCCAGACGCACCGTGTACGTGACGTCCGTGCTGCCGCCGTAGAACGGGCCGGACATCGTGGCGTCGCGCAGCACGTCGTCATCGGTGAGCCGGTACGTGACGTCGAAGCGTGCACCCTTGGTGGCCGAGGGGATGATCTGCGACACGACCGACCCGGGCAGAGTGCCCGTGACGGAGGTCAGCACGTCCTGTCCGTCGCGCGACTTCTTGCCCTCCTCGAGGTCGTCGGTCTGCACCAGGATCTGGGTGAGACCCGTGTCGGCGTCGATGAGCCCCGCGGGGTCCGGAGCCTTCAGGGACGCCGGGTCGATCGTGAGGTACACCGGGGTGATGTCGGTCTTGGCGTAGACCGTCCCGTCGACCGCGACCACCTCGGCCGACAGGGTCGCTCCGCCGGTGGAGACCTTCACGTCGCCGGTGAAGGCGGGGGAGTGGTTGCCCTTGCCCTTGGCCGAGAGCAGTCCCGACACGCCGTCGGGCACCGAGGACGTCGCGAGCGAGACCTCAACCGTCTCGGCGTCGTCGATCGTCTTCTTCGCCGAGTCGAGCCGCTTCTGCAGGGCCGAGGTGTCGGTGCCGGGACCGGCGTCGTCACCGCCTCCGGTGCAGCCGACGAGCAGCGCGCCAGCGAGAGCGGTCGCGACGGTGAGGAGGACGCGGGAGCGGACGGGACGAGAGGTGGGACGCACGCGCTCAGTCTCGCACGGTCGGGAGTCCGGGAAGCAGACCTGCGGGCGAGGCGGCAGCGAGCACGGGCTGGGCGACCGCGACCCCGGAGCCGTCACGCCTCGGGTCGATCTCGGGCAGGTCGACGGGGGATCCGCTGGTCGCGCACGCCACGGGGGTTCCGTCGCCGACCCAACCGAGGATCAGGCCGTCCTCGCCCTTGAGCAGCCGGTGGCAGCGCACGCCGCCGGTGGCCCGGCCCTTGGCCGGGTAGGCCGAGAGCGGGCTGACCTTCGCGGCCCCGGTCTGCGTGCCCGGCAGCGCGTCTCCCGAGCCGGAGATCGTGAGCACGTGGGCGGACTCGACGTCGCGCACCACGCCGAAGCCGACCACCCGCTGACCTGCCGCCAGCTTGACGCCGGCCACACCACCGCCGCCGCGACCCTGCGGACGGACCAGGCCGGCCTCGAAGCGCAGCAGCTGGGCGTCGGAGGTGACGAGGACGAGCTGCTCGTCGCCGGTGGCCAGCGGCGCGGCGCCCACCAGGGTGTCGCCGTCGGCGAGGCCGATGACCTCCCAGGAGTCACGCGACAGCACCTCGGGCTTGACCCGCTTGACCACACCGGCCCGGGTGGCCAGTGCAAGCCCGGGGCCCTCGGCCTCGAGCGACATGAGGCACAGCGCAGGTGCCGACGTCGCGAGCAGCTCACGCAGCGGCAGGCCGCCCTGCAGATGCGGGGCCTGAGCGGTGGCCGGCAAGGTCGGGATGTCGAGGACGTCGAGCCGGTGCACGGTGCCGTCGGCGGTGACCAGGCCCACCTGGCCGCGCGCCGTGGCCGCCACGGCCGAGACGACCACGTCGTGCTTGGAGCGTCGACCGACGTCGCCGAGCGGGGAGTCGTCGCTCGTGCGGGCCAGCAGCCCGGTGGCCGACAGCAGCACCCAGCACGGGTCGTCGGCGACCTCGAGCTGCGCCGCGGCCGTGACGGTCTGACCGGCGGACTCCAGCAGCACCGTGCGTCGGGGCGTGCCGAAGCGCTGGGCCGCTGCGTCGAGCTCGTCGGAGACGACCGCGCGCAGCACGGCGTCGTCGCCGAGGATCTCCTCCAGCCGCTCGATCGCCGCGCGCAGCTCGTCGGCCTCCTTCTCCAGCTCGATCCTGGAGAACCGGGTGAGGCTGCCCAGCGTGCGGTCGAGGATGAAGTCGGCCTGGGCCTCACTGAGGTCGAAGACCCCCATGAGGCGGCTGCGTGCCTCGCCGCGGTTGTCACTGCTGCGGATCAGCTGGATGACCTCGTCGATGTCGAGGATCGCGACCAGCAGCCCCTCGACGAGGTGCAGCCGCGCGGCGGCCTTGGCGCGCCGGAACTCGCTGCGCCGACGGACCACCTGGAACCGGTGCGCCAGGAAGACCTCGAGCATCTCCTTGAGGCCCAGCGTGCGGGGCTGGCCGTCGACGAGGGCGACCGCGTTGATCGAGAACGACGACTCCATCGGCGTGTGCTTGTAGAGCTGCTCGAGGAGCACCTCGGGCACGATGCCGTTCTTGACCTCGATCACCAGCTGCAAGCCCTTGTGCCGGTCGGTCAGGTTCTTGATGTCGGAGATGCCCTGGAGCTTCTTGGCCTGGACCAGCTTCTTGATGGCCTCGACGACCTTCTCGGTGCCGACGTTGTAGGGCAGCTCGGTGACCACGATGCCCTTGCGGCGGGGGGTCACGTTCTCGACCCGTGTGGTGGCGCGCATCCGGAAGGAGCCGTTGCCCGTGGCGTAGGCGTCGCGGACGCCGTCGAGCCCGACGATCTTGCCGCCGGTCGGCAGGTCGGGGCCGGGGATGAAGCGCATGAGGTCGTCGAGGTCGGCCCGTGGGTGCTCGATCAGGTGGCGCAGCGCCTGCACGACCTCGACGAGGTTGTGCGGGGCGATGTTCGTGGCCATGCCGACGGCGATGCCGGACGCGCCGTTGACCAGGAGGTTCGGCAGCGAGGCCGGCAGCACGCTCGGCTCCAGCTCACGACCGTCGTAGTTGGGCTTGAAGTCGACGGTGTCCTCGTCGATGGAGGCCGTCATGGCCTCGGCGGCCTCGTCCATGCGGCACTCGGTGTAGCGCATGGCCGCGGGCGGGTCGTCCGGCGAGCCGAAGTTGCCGTGGCCGTCCACCAGCGGGAGTCGCATGGACCACGGCTGGACGAGCCGGACGAGCGCGTCGTAGATGGCGCTGTCGCCGTGCGGGTGCAGCCGACCCATGACCTCGCCGACGACGCGGGCGCTCTTGACGTGGCCGCGGTCGTTGCGCAGCCCCATGTCGTCCATCGTGAAGAGGGTGCGCCGCTGGACGGGCTTGAGCCCGTCGCGGGCGTCGGGGATGGCGCGGGAGTAGATCACCGAGTACGCGTACTCGATGTAGCTCGCACTCATCTCGTCCGTGATGTCGGTGTCGATGATGTGCTCGTCGAACTCCTCGGGGGGGTTCGGGGTGCTGCTGCGGGCCATGCATCCTCTCCTGGCTGACGACGTGCCGCCCGATGGGTGACCTCTCGATTCTCCCGGTCCGGAGCCGTGCGCCCCAGCCGCCACGCCGCCCGGGGGACGCCCGGGCTCCTCCGTGCCCGAGGCGGGCGCCGGCACGGGGTAGGTTGGGCGCGTGACGCAGGACGCCTCGACGACGCCGGCCGACCGTGCCCGGGTGTGGGAGGCGGACGTCCTGCTCAAGGACGGCCGCGTCGCCCAGCTCCGGCCCATCACCCCCGAGGACACCGAAGCCTTCGTCGCCTTCTACTCGCGCGTCTCCGACGAGTCCAAGTACTACCGGTTCTTCGCCCCCTACCCCACGTTGTCCGATCGCGACGTCGCGCGCTTCACGCACGTCGACCTCGACCGTCGGGTCGCCTTCGTGCTGACACTGCACGACACGATCATCGGCGTCGGACGCTACGACGCGATCAGCGACGACGTGGCCGAGGTGGCCTTCCTCGTGGAGGACGCCCACCAGGGCCGTGGCGTGGGCCAGCTCCTGCTCGAGCACCTCGCCCAGGCGGGCCGCGAACGTGGGCTCACCAAGTTCACCGCGGACGTGCTGCCGAGCAACAACCGCATGCTGCAGGTCTTCCGCGAGATGGGCTACTCCGTCGAGGGCGTCGTCGAGGACGGCGTCCAGCAGCTGTCGTTCCGCATCGATCCGACCGACTCGGCCGTGGGGGTCATGCGCTCGCGCGAGCAGCGCGCCGAGGCCGCGTCCATCGAACGGATCTTCGCGGCCCGCAGCATCGCCGTCGTGGGAGCCAGCCGGCGCCAGCGGTCGATCGGCCAGACCGTGGTGCGCAACCTCGTCCTCGGCGATTACCAGGGCAGCGTCTACGCCGTGAACAGCCAGGCCGAGGCGGTCTCGGGGCTGCCCGCGTTCAAGAGCGTCAAGGACATCCCGCACGAGGTCGACCTGGCCATCGTGGCCGTCCCGGCCGACTCGGTGAACGACGTCGTCCGCGACTGCGCGGCGAAGGGCGTGCACGGGCTGGTGGTCATCTCGGCCGGGTTCGCCGAGGAGGGCGCCGAGGGACGTCAGCGCCAGCGGACGCTGCTCGACCTCTCCCGCACGTACGGTCTGCGCCTCGTCGGTCCCAACTGCCTCGGTGTCATCAACACGGCCCCCGGCGTGCAGCTGAACGCCTCCCTCTCCACGGCCATGCCGCCCCAGGGGCGCGTCGGCTTCTTCTGCCAGTCCGGTGCCCTCGGCACGGCGATCCTGGAGTCGGTGTCGCGACGTGGCCTCGGCCTCTCGACGTTCGTCTCGGCGGGCAACCGTGCCGACGTCTCCGGCAACGACCTCCTCCAGTACTGGCAGGAGGACGACGACACCGAGGTCGTCCTCCTCTACCTCGAGTCCATCGGCAACCCGCGCAAGTTCTCGCGGATCGCTCGCCGGGTCTCGGAGTCCAAGCCCATCGTCGCGGTGAAGTCGGGCCGCTCCACCCAGGGCGTGCCCGTGGGGCACGCGGTCAAGCGCAGCACGGCGCCGCAGGCCGCGGTCGACGCGATGTTCCGGCAGGCCGGCGTGGTCCAGGTCGACACGCTCGAGGAGATGTTCGACGTCGCGCAGCTCGTGGCCCACCAGCCGCTGCCGCGCGGCAACCGGATCTGCGTCGTGGGCAACTCCGACGCCATGGGCCTGCTCGTGGCCGACGCCGCGACCGCGACCGGCCTGCAGGTCGCGGACTCGGTGCCCCTGGGCGCCGACGCCGGCGCCGACGACTTCGAGGTGGCCATCGAGCACGCCCTGGCGTCCGACGACATCGACGCCCTGATGGTCGTCTACATCCCGCCGCTCAACACGTCCGGCGAGGAGGTCGCGAACGTGCTGGCCTCCATCGGCGAGCAGTCCGACAAGCCGATCGTCTCGACGTTCCTCGGCACCGAGGGCATCCCCGAGCTGCTCCGCGTGCCCGACGTCCAGGGTGGCTCCGCGGGCCGCGGCTCGGTGCCGTCGTACCCGGCACCGGAGTCGGCCGTGCGTGCCCTCGCCCGTGTGGTCACCTACGCGGAGTGGGCGGCTCGGGACCACGGGGAGTTCCGCGCCCACGACGACTTCCGCACCGGCGACGCCCGCGCTCTCGTGCGCGACGTGCTGGCGCACGCGCCGCGAGGCGCGATCCTCTCGACGGAGCAGGTGCACGCGCTCCTGGCCTGCTACGGGATCGACCTGTGGACGTGGATCAACGTCCACGACCCGGAGGAGGCCGTCGCCGCCGCGGAGCAGCTGGGCTGGGACGTCGTGCTCAAGGCCGGCAGCGAGCACCTGCGCGCCCGCCCCGACCTCGCGCACATCTGGCGCGGTATCCAAGACCGTGCCGACATGTTCGAGGCGTGGGACCAGCTGACGTCCTGGCCGGGCATGCGCGCCGACACCCGCTTCTTCGTCCAGCGTTCCGCCCCCGACGGCATCCCGCTGTCGTTCACGGTCACCGAGGACGCCCTGTTCGGTCCGCTGGTCTCCTTCGGCCTCGCCGGCGCCTCGAGCGAGCTCCTGGGCGACCGCGCCTACGGCATCCCGCCCCTGACCGACGCCGACGCGGAGTCGATGATCCGCGACCTGCGGTCCGCGCCGCTGCTGTACGGCTACCGCGGGTCCGACCCGGTCGACACACCGGCCATCCAGGACACCATCCTGCGGCTGGCGGCGCTGAAGGACGACCTGCCCGAGATCGCCGAGCTCGACCTGGAGCCCGTGCTGGTGCACGAGACCGGACTGACGGCGCTGAGCGCTCGCGCCAAGGTGGTGCCGGCCACGGACCGTCGCGAGGAGCGGTACGTGCGGCGTCTGAGCAGTCCGGTCAGGGATACGCTGGCGTGATGAGACGTGAGCGCCCCGTCGGGCCTGCCGCCGACGTGTTCCAGGAGATCGAGCGCAGCGGCTACTACCCCGAGATCGTGACGGCCGGCCTGCGTGACGCCCTGGCGGGCGAGGACGTCCTCGCCCACGTGGTCCACCACGAACCGACGTTCGAGCGCGACGAGATCCGTCGGCACATGACGGTGCTCGTGATGACGCCGTCGCGGGTCGTGCTCGTGCACACCGACGAGCACCCGCCCGACGACCTCCTGCCGCGTCCCTACACCTCCACCACGAGCGAGGCCGTGTCGATCCACCGGATCCGGTCGGTGGTCGTGACCCGCATGGTCGCCACGTCCGGCACCCTCGAGGAGGCCGTGGTCACCATCGGGTGGGGGGCCGTGTCGCACCTGGACCTCGAGCCCGCCCAGTGCAGCGACCCGGACTGCGAGGCCGACCACGGGTACACCGGCAACCTGACCGGCGACGACTTCTCGTTGCGCCTGAGCGCGGCGGCCGACGGCGGCGTGGCCGTCGAGCGGCTCCTGGTGTTCGCCCGTCAGCTGTCCGCCGCCACGACCGGGGCGGCGTGACCGCGCCAGGTCCGCGAGGTCGACACGGGCTGCACGAGGTCCTCACGTCTGCCGGCGCAGTCGTCGGCGGCGGGCGCGCCGGTCTGGTCGACACCCTCGGGCTCCCGGCCGCTGCGCGCTACGTCGTGCTGCTGGTCGACGGCATGGGGGAGGAGCTCCTGCGCGAGCACGCCCACCTCGCACCCTTCCTGTCGTCACTGCCGTCCGTCCCCGACGTGGTGTGCGGTGTCCCGTCCACGACCGTCACGAGCCTCACGTCGCTCGGCACGGGACTTCGCGCCGGAGCGCACGGTGTCGTCGGCTACACCTCGCGCGTGCCGGAGACCGGGCGACGTCTCAACGCCCTGGCCTGGGACCAGGACGTCGACGCGCTGCAGTGGCAGCGCCACCCCACCGTCCTGCAGCGGCTCCACGAGGCGGGTGTCAACGCCGGGAGCGTCAACGAGGCACGCTTCGAGGGCACGGGGCTGACGCTGTGCAGCCAGCGAGGCGCACCCTTCCACGGCGTCAGCTCCATCTGGGAGCGGCTCGACGTGGTGGCCGAGGTGGTCGAGGACGCCGCGAGCTCGGTGGTCTACGCCTACGAGTCCCGCCTCGACCACGCCGGTCACGCGCACGGCTGCACGTCGCAGGAGTGGCGCGACGTCCTCACGACCGTCGACCGTGAGACGGGCCAGCTGCGCGACCTGCTCCCGCCCGACACGGTGCTCCTCGTGACCGCGGACCACGGCATGCTCGACCTCCCCGCGGAGGGGCGCTTCGACGTCAGCACGACGCCCGCGCTCCTCGAGGGTGTGGACCTGCTGGCGGGCGAGGCGCGCTTCCGGCACCTGTACACCGCCCGCCACGACCGCGAGGCCGTCGCGGCCCGGTGGCGGGACTTCTGCGGGGAGCGCGCCGACGTGCGCACCCGCGACGAGCTCGACGACTGGTTCGGTCCCATCGACCCGGCCGTCGCGGGCCGCATCGGCGACGTGGTGATCGCCGCCCTCGGCGACTTCGCCGTCTTCAGCACCGACGACTTCCCGCACGAGATGCGCATGAAGGGCTTCCACGGATCGGTCAGCGAGGCCGAGCTACGCGTCCCCGTGCTCCTCGCGACCTGAGCACCGTGACGGGCAGCGCCGCTGGCAGGATGGTCCCGTGGCCGAGCTGACCTTCTACTCCGGGACGATGGACTGCGGGAAGAGCACCCTCGCCCTGCAGCTCGACCACAACCACCGGGCCCGCGGACGGGTGGGGCGGGTCTTCACGTCGCACGACCGCGCGGGTCAGGCGACGCTCTCGAGCCGGCTCGGCCTGGCGGTCCCGGCGACGGAGGTCGACGACTCCCTGCACTTCTGGGAGCACGTCGTGACCGAGCTGACCCAGGGTGGGCGCATCGACTACCTCGTGTGCGACGAGGCGCAGTTCTACACGCGCGACCAGGTCGAACAGCTGGCCAAGATCGCCGACGAGCTCGACATCGACGTCTTCTGCTTCGGCATCCTGACGGACTTCCGCACGCGCATGTTCGACGGATCGGCCCGGCTCGTGGAGCTGGCCGACCGCATGCTGCCGCTCCAGGTCGAGGCACTCTGCTGGTGCGGTGAACGGGCGACCCACAACGCGCGCACCGAGGACGGGGAGATGGTCACCGAGGGTGAGGTGATCGTGGTCGGGGACGTCGACGACCCCGAGCGGCCGCGGCCATCGGTGGGGTACGAGGTCCTCTGCCGGCGTCACCACCGACGGCGCATGACCGCGGCCTCGGCGAAGGCCGCAGCCTTGTCACCCGACGTGCTCCCGTTCCCCTAGGAGCGCTCGGCCGACGCCAGGCCTCAGTCGGGCCGGCCGCCGAACATGATCTCGTCCCAGCTGGGCACCCGCCGACGCTCGGGGCGCTTCTTGCGTGGGGCGACGGTGTCGGGGACGGCCACGTGGCCCTCCTCCTCGTCGAGGTCCTCGTCAACCTCGTGGTGCGCCTCGGCGGGCTCCTGGTCGGTGCTGTCGGACGGGTGCTGCTCCTGAGGGGCGATGTCCTCGGTGAGGGACAGCTGCTCCATCGCGCGCCGGTCGCGGGCCTCCTTGAGAGAGTGCACCGGTGCGTGGAGCCCGGCGTCGACCTCGTGGCGAGGTGCGTCGTCGCTCGGCGCGACGGGCTCGGCGGAGCGGGTCTCGTCCGCGGCGGGCGGTGCAGGACGGTCCTCGTCGGGGCGCAGGGCGTCGGCGATGGCCATGTCGGAGGCCTCCGGCGGAGCGACGTCGCCCACGAGCCGGCGAGCGGTCTCGTCGTCGGGGACGACGTACCGGCTCTTGGCGTCGTAGCAGAAGGTGGCCGGCTCGAGCGCGCTGGGCGCGAGCACCTGGACGGTCCAGCGACCGTCCTCGCGGCGCCAGGCGTCCCAGCTGACGTCCTCGGGGACGCCGCCGTCTCCGGCCACGCTCTCGTCGACCGCGGACCCGAGCAGGACGCCCGGTCCGGTGGCGTGCCGACGGCGGATGGTGGTGGAGCGCGCCTGCTCGGCCACGTAGGCACGCTCGGCGAGCACCGGGGTGGCGAACCCCTCGATCTGCTCGGTCGGCACACCGGCCGACTCGGCGACCTGGTCGGGACTCTCCCCGCGCCGGATCCTGGCCTGGATGTCGCGGGGGCTGAGCGTGCTTTCCATCGTGATCTCCATCTGGCCGTGTGCGCGGCCGCGGGCACGGGGGGAGGCGTCGACGAGTGCGGCGAGCCGTCGATCGATCGGGACGCGGAACAGCTCGGGACGGCCGGCTTCGCGCAGGACGAGGAAACGTCCGTCGTCGCTGAGCCGATCGGGGCCGAGTTCGCGCATCGAGCGTCCTCCCACTGGTTGCTCCGTCATCCTAGGCTCCGTCCCCGGCCAAACCGTGGCGACACGCGTGCCCAGAGGACTCGGCCGACGACTGGGAAGCCGACCTGCCGCGGCGTGTCCTAGGGTCGATCCGTGCCTGACGTGTGGATCGTGACGCTCGACCTGGTGGGCATCGCCGTGTTCGCCTGCACCGGCGCCATCGTGGCGGTGCGCAAGGAGCTCGACGTGTTCGGCGCGTCGGTCCTCGGACTGGTCACCGGGCTCGGCGGCGGCGTGCTCCGCGACGTCCTCATCGGCGACGTCCCGCCGGCGGCCCTCCTGGACTGGCGCTACCTCGTCGTGCCTGCCGTGGCCTCCGTCGTGGTGTTCGCCTTCCACCCGGTGTTCGGGCGCCGCGAGTCGCAGATCGCCGTCCTCGACGCGGTGGGTGCGGCGCTGTTCTGCGTCGCGGGCGGCGTCAAGGCGGCCGAGGCCGGTCTCGGGGTGCTGCCCGCCGCGCTCCTGGGGATGGTCACGGCCATCGGAGGGGGCATCCTGCGCGACGTGCTCGCCGGACGGGTGCCCGTGATCTTCCGCGAGGAGCTCTACGCCACCCCGGCGTTCACCGGCGCGTTGGTGGCCGTGCTGGCCCATCGCGCCGACCTCGGGTGGTGGGCGTACGTGTCGGCCGGGGCCCTGTGCGTCGTGTGGCGGCTGCTCGCCCTCTGGCGCGGGTGGCGAGCGCCGCTGCCACCGGGCCTCGCGCGCGGCTGACGTCGGAACTCGCCCTGATCAGTGGCGGGGCAGCACGCGGTCGAACGCCGGGTCGTGGTTGCCGAAGCGGTGCGTGGTGATGGTGACCGACTGCTCGCGCAGGAACGGCAGGAGCTCGACCCGTCCGGACCAGGTGACCTCGCCCGCGTGGACGGCGACGTCCGGATCGCCCTCGACGGCGGCGGCGAGCTCGCGTGCGAGCGGGCTCAGCAGGCGCACCCGCCCGGGACGGTCCCGCGACATGCGGTCCAGCCAGTCGGCGTCGTCCTCGACGACCTGCCCGGGTGCGAGGCCGTCGGGCACGGCCACCGGCGTGGACACCGTGACCGAGGCGCCGGCGCGGAGCCCGGCGAGGACGACCCGAGCGGTCGTGAGCAGGTCGCCGTCACCGCGCACGTGGACCGAGGTCGGTCGGTAGCGGAAGACGTTCCGCTCGACGCCGAGCCCGCTGACGTCCTTCTCGCGGCCGAACTCGCGCTGCCAGGCCAGCTCGTCGGAGCGGGCGGCCGCGGCGAGCTGCGCGGCGTCGGACTGGAGCAGGTGCGGCGTCACCGACGCGAGCGCGGAGGCCACCGGGGCCGAGAGCTCGACGTCGTCGGGGACGTGACGCAGCGGTCGGCGCGTCCAGGTGCCCAGGTGGGTCAGGTAGTTGGGTCCGCCGGCCTTGCTGGAGGCGCCGACGCTCGACCTCTTCCAGCCGCCGAACGGCTGGCGCTGCACGATCGCGCCGGTGATCCCGCGGTTCACGTAGAGGTTGCCCGCCTCCACGGTGTCGATCCAGCGATTGACCTCGTCGGGGTCGAGCGAGTGGATGCCGGCCGTGAGCCCGAAGTCGGTGGCGTTCTGCCAGGCGATCGCCTCGTCGAGGTCGGCGGCGTGCATGAGTCCGAGGACGGGGCCGAAGTACTCGGTGCGGTGGTAGGTGCTGCCGGGGGCCACGCCCACCTTCACCCCGGGGGACCAGAGTCGACCGGTGGGGTCGAGACGACGCGGCTGGACGATCCACTCCTCACCGTCGTCGAGGAACGTCAGCGCGTCGAGCAGCTTGCCCGAGGGCGCCTCGACGACCGGGCCGACCGAGACGTCGGGATCGTCGGGCCACCCGACCTTGAGCGAGGTCACGGCGTCGACGAGCTGGCGACGGAAGCGCTCGGAGGTGGCGACGGAGCCGACCAGGATGCCGAGGCTCGCCGCCGAGCACTTCTGCCCGGCGTGCCCGAAGGCGCTCTTCACGAGGTCGCCGACGGCCAGGTCGAGGTCGGCGCTGGGGGTGACGACGAGGGCGTTCTTGCCACTCGTCTCGGCGAGGAGCGGCAGGTCAGGTCGCCACGAGCGGAACAGGGCCGCCGTCTCCCAGGAGCCGGTGAGGATCAACCGGTCGACCGCGGGGTGGGACACGAGGGACTTGCTCAGCTCTCCTTCGTCCATGCTCACGTAGCGCAGCACCTCGCGCGGCACGCCGCCCTGCCACAGCGCCTCCACCATGACGGCTGCGCACCGGGGGCTCTGCGGAGCCGGCTTGATCACCACCGCGCTGCCGGCGGCGAGGGCCGACAGCACCGAGCCGCACGGGATCGCGACGGGGAAGTTCCACGGCGGGGTGACGACCGTCAGGCCGACCGGGTGGAACGAGGCGCCGTCGACGACCTCGAGGCGACGCGCCGCCTCGGCGTAGTAGTGCGCGAAGTCGATGGCCTCGCTGACCTCGACGTCGGCCTCGGCGATCGTCTTGCCGGTCTCGGCGGCCATGACGGCGACCAGGTCGCCCCGTCGGGTCTCGAGCGCCCCGGCGGCCTGGTGGAGGATCCAGGCCCGGACCTCGGCCCCACGGGCGGACCAGGCGGTCGCGGCGGTCCGAGCACCCCGCACGAGGGTCTCGAGGGAGGCCGGGCCGTGCACGCGGCTCGACTCGATCGTGGAGATCCCGAGCTGGGTGTACGTGGACCGGGACAGTGCCTGCCGGCCCCACACCCGGTTCCCGGCCGTGGACGGGTCCGTGTCGGGGGTGTTGGAGAAGCCGTCGGTGTGCGCGTGCACGTGGTGGTCGGTGGCGTCGGTGCGACGGTCCTGGACCCGGTGCGGAGGGGGCACGGTCTCGTCGAGCGCCTTCACGGAGGCGAGGAAGCGCCCCGCCTCGCTGTCGAAGGCCGAGGGGTCGTCGGCCAGGTCGAACGCGGCCGACATGAAGTTCTCCGAGCTGGCGTTCTCCTCGAGCCGGCGGACCAGGTAGGAGATCGCGACGTCGAACTCGTCGGGGTGCACCACGGGCGTGTAGAGCAGGAGTGCGCCGACGTCGGCGCGCACCGACGCGACGGGACCGGAGTCCATGCCGAGCAGCATCTCGAAGTCGACGCCGTCGCGCACGGACCGCTCGCCGGCGAGCAGCCAGGCGTAGGCGACGTCGAAGAGGTTCTGCCCGGCCACGCCGATCCGCACGGCGTCGACGCGCTCGGGGGTGAGGGCCCACCGCAGGACGCGCTTGTAGTGCGTGTCGGTCTCCTGCTTGGAGGACCACGTCGCGAGGGGCCAGCCGTGGACGGTGGCGTCGACCCGCTCCATGGCGAGGTTGGCGCCCTTGACGAGGCGCACCTTCACGGACGCGCCGCCGGCCTCCCGGCGGGCGCGGGCCCACGCCTGGATGCGCTGCATCGCCGCGAGGGCGTCGGGGAGGTAGGCCTGGAGGACGATGCCGGCCTCGAGGTCGGGGTGCTCCTCCAGGACGCGGGTGAAGACCGCGATCGTGAGGTCGAGGTCGCGGTACTCCTCCATGTCGAGGTTGATGAACGAGCCGCGTTCCGCGGCGACCTCGTACAGCGGGGCGAGGCGCTCGACCACGCGCTCCACGGTCTCGTCGAACGCCCACATGGACAGCTGGCTGGCGACGGCCGACACCTTCACGGAGACGTAGTCGACGTCGTCGCGCCGCAGGAGCTCGAGGGTGCGGTCGCGTCGGCGCACGGCCTCGCCCTCGCCGAGCACGGCCTCGCCGAGCAGGTTGAGGTTGAGCCGGTCGCCGTTCTTGCGCAGGGTCGCGATCGTGCCGCCGAGCTTGTCGGGGCGCGCGTCGGCGATGAGGTGCCCCACCATGCGGCGCAGCGTGCGTCGGGCGGTGGCGACGACCAGTGCCGGGAAGAGCAGCGAGAAGAAGGCGCCGGTGCGCAGCAGGACCCGCTGGGTCCAGGGCAGGAAGGCCGGAAGAGAGCGGGTCAGGTCCCGCAGGTTGCGGGCCGCGACGTCGGAGTCCTCGGGGCGGACGACACGGTCGACGAAGCCGATCGTGAAGTCGAGTCCGGCCGGGTCCTTGAGCAGCGTCGCGAGGCGGCGGGCGGCCGGGTCGGTCCGTCGACCACGTCCCTGCTGGGCGGTCACCCAGTGCCGGACGAGCGCGACCGCGCGCTCCTCGAGGGGGGCGTCGGGCGGCGTCTCGGCGGTAGGGCTCATCTCGGTCGACAGCCTAGTGCGCCGAGGGCCCTGGCGGGGGTGCCGGGCTCGGGGCGGCGGGGCAGCCCGGCGGGGGTGCCGGGCTCGGGGCGGCGGGGGAGCCCGGCGGGGGTGCCGGGCTCGGGGCGGCGGATGCCTGCGGGCCGGTGGAGCGGTCCGGTCGCGGCGGTGGCCGGAAGGACCACGCCACGACCGCGGCGAGGACGCCGGCCACGAGGGGGACGGCGAAGCCCGCCGAGGCGCCGAACCGGTCCACGACGGCGCCGGCGACCGCGGCGCCCGGGGCGACACCGATGGCCAGGCCGGTGCTCGTCCACGTGAGGGCCTCCGTGAGCCGCGTCGGCGGCACGTACTCCTCGACCACGCTGGTGGCGGCGATCATGGTCGGGGAGATCATGAAGCCGGTCACGAACATGCCGACGGCGAGCCAGGCGATGCTCGGCGCCAGGAGCAGCGGCGCGAACAGCAGGCCGAGGACCAGGACGGTCCAGCGCAGCCGCGCCACCGAGTCGGAGGGCGAGGGCAGCAGTCCGACCGCCACGCCGGCCAGGAGGCTCCCGGCCGCCCAGATGGCCAGCACCACCCCGGCCGCGCCCGCCGACCCCTCGGCCTCGGTGAACGCGACGACCAGCACCTCGGTCGAGCCGAAGAGCACGCCGATCCCCACCGCGGCCACCAGCACGGGGCCCAGGACGGCCCAGCCGAGGGGCGGGCGGGGTCCGTCCCCGTGCCGACCCGTCGGAGGCTCCGTGGACGTCTGGGCGGCGAGGAACCAGCTGCCCGCGACCGCGGCCGCCGTGGCCGTCGCGAGGCCCGCGACGTCGGCGACCTGCAGGGTCAGGAAGGTCACGAGCACCGGGCCGACGATGAAGACGACCTCGTCGATGACGGCCTCGATCGCGAACGCGGTCGTGAGCCGCGGACGGTCGTCGCGCAGCAGGTGGGTCCACCGTGCGCGGACGAGCGACCCGGTCTGCGGCGTGAAGACCCCGCCCACCGCGGCGGCGAGGTGCGGCCAGGGTGCGTCCACCTCGCGGGTCACGGCGAGGATCACGGCGATCATGCCGGCGGCGTAGCCGGCGCCCGCGAGCACCAGGACGCGCCGCTGACCCCACCGGTCGCTGAGCCGTCCGTGCATCGGGGCGACGACGGCGGCGGCCGCCACGTAGGCGGCGGCGACCAGCCCGGCGGCGCCGTAGCTGCCCCCGTGCTCGCGGACGAGCAGGACGAGTCCGAGCGAGGCCATCGAGAGCGGGAGGCGCGACACCAGTCCGGTCAGGCTGAACAGAGCCGCGCCGGGCAGGGCGAGGACGTGCCCGTAGGTCGACCGCACCGCGCCACCTCCTCGTCGCCGCCGGCGGGTGCCGACGCCCCCTCATTCTCGGCGCAGGCAGGCTACCCCCGGCGGGCCGGGGGCCTGCATGGGACGATGACCTCATGGATGTACGCCCCTTCGACGCCCTCCTCTACGTCTCCTTCGGCGGGCCGGAGAAGCCCGACGACGTCGTCCCGTTCCTGGAGAACGTGACCGCCGGCAAGGGCATCCCGCGCGAGCGCCTGGAGGAGGTGGGCGAGCACTACTTCCTGTTCGGTGGTCGCAGCCCGATCAACGACCTGAACCGCGACGTGATCGCGGCGCTCGAGGGCGAGCTGGCCGATCGCGACGTCGACCTGCCGGTCTATTGGGGCAACCGCAACTGGACCCCCTACCTGCGCGAGGCGCTCGAGGCGATGGTCGCCGACGGGGTCCGCCACGCCGCCTACTTCCTGACGAGCGCGTACTCGTCGTACTCGGGCTGCCGCCAGTACCGCGAGAACCTCGCCGACGCGACCGAGGGCCTCGACATCGAGCTCAGCCGGCTCCGGCTGCCGTTCAACCACCCGGGATTCATCGGCCCCTTCGTGGAGCACACGGACGCCGCCCTGGACGAGGCTCCCGACGGCACGCGGGTGGTGTTCGTGACCCACTCGATCCCTGACGCCATGAACGACGCGAGCGGTGGGCCGGGCGTGGGTGCGTACCGGTCCCAGCACCTCGAGGCGGGTCGGCTCGTCATGGAGGGTCTCGCGCCGCAGCACCGCGACGTGCCGTGGGACCTCGTGTACTGCTCCCGGTCCGGCTCGCCGCGGACCCCGTGGCTGGAGCCCGACGTCAACGACCACCTCGAGCAGCTGGCCGCCGACGGCGTCACGTCCGTCGTGGTCGTCCCGATCGGCTTCGTGTCCGACCACATGGAGGTCGTGTACGACCTCGACACCGAGGCGGCGGAGACCGCCGAGAAGCTCGGCATGAGGTTCGTCCGCGTGCCCACGCCGGGGACGCACCCCGGCTTCGTCGCGATGATCACCGACCTGCTGCAGGAGAGGGCGGCCGTCGACCGCGGCGAGTCGCCGACGCCGGCCACGCTCGGCCGGTGTGCTGCCAACCCGGTCGTGTGCGTGCCGGGCTGCTGCGCGAACCTGCGCGGCGACCGGCCCGCCCACCCGTGAGCTCGTCCGTGCTGCCGGACCGTGAGCAGCTCCTGACCCTGGCGCACGACGTCGGGCTCGAGGCGGCCGCCCTGGTGCGGCGCGAGCGGCCGGAGGGTCGCGTGGCGGTCGCGGCGACCAAGTCGAGCCCCATCGACGTGGTCACCGAGGTCGACCGGGCCAGCGAGGACCTGATCCGCGACCGCATCCTCGCTGCACGGCCCGACGACGGGTTCGTCGGTGAGGAAGGTGCCGACGTGGCCGGCACGAGCGGGGTCGACTGGGTGGTCGACCCCATCGACGGAACGGTGAACTTCGTCTACGGGATCCCCGCGTACGCGGTGTCCATCGCCGCGCGGGTCACCGACGCGACCGGCGAGCGGGTCGTCGCGGGCTTCGTGGTGAACATCGCGTCGGGGGAGCGGTGGGGTGCCGTGCTCGACGGCGGCGCCTGGCGCTGGGACGGCGACAGGCGGGTCCCGCTGCGTGCGCCGGAACCGCCGCCGCTCTCCCAGGCCCTCGTCGGGACGGGCTTCAACTACGTGCGCGAGGTCCGGGAGCACCAGGCGGCGGCCGCGGCCCGCCTGCTGCCGCACGTCAGGGACATCCGTCGGATCGGTTCGGCCGCACTCGACCTGTGCGCCCTCGCCGACGGCCGGTTGGACGCGTACGTCGAGCAGGGTCTGCACGCCTGGGACCTCGCCGCCGGCGGTCTGGTGGCTCGCGAGGCCGGTGTGCTCGTCGAGGGCCTCGACGGCCCGCCGGATCTGCGCCTCGTGATGGCGGCGCATCCTGCGCTTGCAGGGGAATACTTCGACCTCGTTCGGACTTGTGGGTTCTGACCGACGGCCGCTTGCAGCGGTGTGGAACAATCCCGTCGGTTGAACGCACACGACGGAGGGGTACATGGCTACCGACTACGACGCGCCTCGCAAGACTGACGAAGAGCAGTCCGAGGACAGCATCGAGGAGCTCAAGGCGCGTCGCCACGAGAAGAACTCGGGCAAGGTGGACGAGGACGAGGTCGAAGCGGCCGAGTCGTTCGAGCTGCCGGGTGCCGACCTCTCCCACGAGGAGCTGGCCGTCCAGGTGGTCCCGCGCAAGTCCGACGAGTTCACGTGCTCGTCGTGCTTCCTGGTGCACCACCGTTCCCAGCTCGCCGAGGAGAAGGGCGACCGGCTCATCTGCCGGGACTGCGCCTACTGACGCACCGTCCGAGCTCGCTCAGCGCGAGCGCCGACGACCAGGAGCCGGCTTCCGTGAGGAGGCCGGCTTCGCCGTTCCTCCAGCCGTCCGTGCCGCCGCCTGCGCTGCTCCGGCGACGCCACCCTTGGTGGCGCCCTTCAGGGGCTTCATGCCCGGAGGCAGGTCGCCCGTCGAGCGGACCCAGTACCCGGCCGCGCCGCGGCGCACGAGCAGCCTCACGACCTCGACGAGGGCACCTCCGATGACGGCCCAGGCGACGGCCTCGCGGGTCTCGACCTCGGGGTGTCGTCCCGCGGTCGGGGGCTTCTTGCCGGTCGCGGCCCGCCAGGCCAGCGTCGAGACCTGACGTGCCAGCAGACCCGCCGCGACGGTGGAGCCGCGGTCGAGCAACTTCCACGTGCTGCGGCTCGAGCGCGACGGTCGCCTCGCGGGCGTGGCCGACTCGAGCGTGGGGGCGGACGTGCGGGAGGTGCGGCGTCGGCGCTTGCTGGGCATGGTCGTCACCTCGGGTCGGTGCTGGTTTGGTCGGTGCTGGGCTGGTCGATGCTGGGCTGGTCGGTGCTGGCCTCGGGGCGGATCGGCCCGGCAGGGCGGCCGAGGGCCCGGGCGATCGCGGACGGATCGCGGGTCGAGACCACCCAGTAGGGCGCGGGGTCGGCCGGATCGCGGACCTCCACCTGCACGGCGGTGGAGATGTACGGCCGGACGTGCAGCCAGGCGCGGGCGTCGGCGCCGGGACCGAGCAGGGTCCGTGCACCGGACGCGTCGAGCGCCGTGACCGCACCCACGTGCTCGTGCGTCAGGTGGGCGCGCCCCACACGGAGGCCGTCGGGTCCGGCCTCGAGCACCGTCGACCCGTACGACCACAGCAGGGCACCCGTCACGACGGCCACCGCCACGGCCACGGCGACCGCGGCCGGCGGTCCTGCGACGACGAACGCCACCCAGCCCCACGCGATCGCGAAGGCCGCGACGGCGATCCACCACGCGGGGGGAGCGAGGAGTCGCTCACGACGGGTCTGCACGCTCCCAGCCTGCCGCATCCGGGCGTGGTCGGCCCGAGTAGGGTCGCGAGCATGCTCGAGATCGCGGTGCGTCGCCTCGACCCGCGGCTCCCGGCCCCGACCTATGCGCACCCGGGTGACGCGGGTGCCGACCTGCACGCCGCCGAGGATGCGACCCTCGCGCCGGGCGAGCGCGTGCTCGTGCCCACGGGCATCGCCGTGGCCCTGCCCGACGGCTTCGCGGCCTTCGTCCACCCACGGTCCGGGCTGGCCCTGCGCCACGGACTCTCCGTGGTGAACACGCCCGGGACCATCGATGCCGGCTACCGGGGCGAGATCAAGGTCCTGCTGGTCAACCACGACCTGCACGAGACCGTCCGGATCGCCCGCGGCGACCGCATCGCGCAGCTCGTGGTGCAGCGGGTCGAGCACGTGACCTTCCGCGAGGTCGAGTCACTCGAGGACACCAGCCGAGGCGCCGGGGGCTACGGCTCCACCGGAGGCCACCGATCCATGGGGGAGGACGCATGATCCGTCGACGCCGAGAGCGTGACGACCAGGCAGCGCAGACCGACGAGACGGGCACCGAGCCCGACGTCGCGTCCACGACGCCCACCGAGGAGCCGTCCGGCCCCTGGGACTCGCGAGACTTCACCGGGGAAGGCACGGGCTACATCGACCTCGGACCGCTGCGGATCCGCGGACGCATCGGCTTCCAGCTCCAGGTGCCCCAGGACGACGGCGGCAGCACCGGGTCCGTCGTCCTGGTCACGGAGGAATCAGGGCTCGAGCTGCGGGTCTTCGCCGCGCCACGCAGCGGTGGGCTGTGGGACGAGGTCCGTGGCGAGCTGCTGGCCGAGGTCGAGCGACTCGAGGGCACGGCCGAGCAGGTCGACGGACCGTTCGGTCCCGAGCTCCGCGTCCAGGTCCCCGTGAAGCTCCCCGACGGCCAGGACGGCTTCCAGCCGTCACGGATCCTCGCGGTCGAGGGGCCGCGCTGGATGCTTCGTGCGACCTTCCTCGGGTCGGCTGCGCTCGAGCCCGACGAGGACGGACTGCTCGAGCGTGCGTTCCGTGAGGTCGTCGTCGTCCGAGGTGACGAGCCGCGCCTGGTGCGTGAGGCCCTGCTCATCGAGGTGCCCGAGGGTGCGGTGGCCGAGGAGCCGCCCGGCCACGGCACCCAGGCCTGAGGTTCGCGGCCTAGGATCGAGACATGGCATCCCGACTGCGCCGCCCGATGCGCCGCGCGACCCTCGAGCAGCTCGAGGACCAGGAGCTGCAGCGCAGCGCCGACGCCGCGGGCTGCCGGTTGCTCACCGCCCAGGCCGAGAGGTCGGTCTGCTCGCTGCACGGTGAGCTGCGGTCCGTCACCACCCGCCCGGTCGCCGACGGTGCGAGCGCACTCGAGGCGCAGCTCTACGACGGTTCTGGGCAGGTCACCCTCGTGTGGCTGGGCCGGCGCCGGATCGAGGGCATCGAGCCCGGGCGACGTCTGACCGTGCACGGCCGCATCGGTCGCCGCGGCGACGCCTTCGTGCTCTACAACCCGCGCTACGAGCTGGACGCATGAGCGAGGCCGGCGCGAGCGTCGCCACCGTCGAGGAGCTGGTGCGGTCCAAGCTCTCCGAGGCGCTCGGCGGCGGGCGCGGCATCGTCGAGAGCGCCGTGCCCACGATCGTGTTCACGATCTGCTGGATCAGCACGCAGGACCTGCGGACCTCGCTCGTCGCGAGCGTCGGCGCGGCGGTCCTGCTGCTCGTGGTGCGGCTCGTCCAGCGCTCCACCGTCCAGTTCGTGCTGAACGCCCTCATCGGCATCGCCATCGCCGCCGTGTTCGCGTCGCGCAGCGGCGAGGCTCGTGACGTGTTCCTGCCCGGGATCCTCTACAACGGCGCCTACGCGGCGGTGTTCATCGTCTCGATCCTCGTGGGGTGGCCCCTCATCGGGTTCCTCATCGGCAGCCTCACCGGCGAGCCCACCGAGTGGCACGAGGACCGACAGCTCGTCCGGCTGTGCTCCCTGCTGACCTGGCTCTTCGCCGCGCCCTGCATCCTGCGGGTCGTGGTGCAGTACCCGCTGTGGGCCGGCGACCACGTGGCGCTGCTCGGCACCTCCAAGGTCGTGCTCGGCTGGCCCCTGCAGGTCGCGGCGTTCGCGGCGATGGCGTGGGTGCTCTCGCGCAACTCCACCCCGATCGAGGTCGAGTCCGAGTCCGAGGCCGAGTCTGAGCCGGAGCCGCCTGGTTCTCGGTGACGCGCTGTTCGTGGCGGCGGGGCCTCGACCTGCGGCTGCTGGGCTGTGGCGGGGCCTCGAACTGCGGCTGCGTTGCTGTGGCTCCGAGTGGACCTGCGTTCCGAAAGGGCCTCGACCGGCGGGCGGGTCCGGGCTCGGTCGGGTTCTCGGGGCGTGGCTGGGGGGACGCAGGGTTCTGCGTTCGTGCGTGAGGGGTCGAAGGATGCTGCGTTTGCTACGGGATCCCGTCG
>NZ_JAVTJF010000011.1:0-178323 GCF_031843905.1 Aeromicrobium sp. WCS2018Hpa-31
CTGCTGACAGTCAATTGTCGGAATTTCAAAACTCGCCACAGCATCAAGACCACAAGGGCCCCGACACCACAGACGAGGGTTACTACTGATTATCTCGTCGACTTTTGGCACACTGTTGAGTTCTCAAGGATCAGACGCACACCGATGGTTCGACCCGTGCGGGCCTGCCCCACCGGGGCAACTCGTCTAACTTACATGGCCCCGAACCGCGGGTCAAACCCGGGTCGTGCCACTCGCTCTCCGTTGTCGGCGGCCAGTCTCCGGGCAGCGATGCCCTGGCGTTGACCGTTTCGGTTCGAGCGGCTGCTCCGCCCCGGGCGCCCGGCCTGTCGGCCTTGCTCCCCGTCGTGCGGTGCAACATGAGAACCGTACAAAAGCGCGTCTCGACGGGTCAAATCGACGCCGTGTGACGAGGCCCACGTCGCTCAGGCGCGCAGCTTCACGCCTGCGATCTGGCGCTTTCCGCGACGCAGGACGAGCCACGAGCCGTGCACGGTGGTCAGCTCGCCGAGGACCTGCTCGGGGTCGGTGACGCGCTCGTTGTTGACGTAGGCGCCGCCGTCGGCGACGGCGCGGCGAGCGGCCGAGCGGGACTCGACCAGTCCCGCGGCCAGGAGCGCGTCCGTCACCGTGTCCGACGGGTCGTGCTCCACGACGCCGGCCTCCCCCAGGGCTGCGGCCAGCGTGTGCTCGGGAAGGTCGGTGAGCTCGCCCCTGCCGAACAGGGCCGTCGAGGCCAGCTCGGCGGCCGCTACCTCGTCGGGGCCGTGCACCAGCGCGGTCACCTCGGCTGCGAGCCGACGCTGCGCCAGCCGCAGCCCCGGTCGCTCGGCGTGCTCGGCCTCGAGCGACGCGATCTCCTCGACGTCCAGGAACGTGAACTGGCGCAGGTACTCCCCCACCTTGGCGTCCTCGGCCTGGATCCAGGACTGGTAGAAGGCGTAGGGGCTCATGAGCTCGCGGTCCAGCCAGACCGTGCCGCTCTCGGTCTTGCCGAACTTCGTCCCGTCGGCCTTCGTGATGAGCGGCGTGGCCAGGGCGTGCACACGTCGACCCTCGGACCGCCGCACCAGCTCGACCCCGGCCGTGATGTTCCCCCACTGGTCGCTGCCGCCGGTCTGGAGGACGCAGCCGTGCCGGCGGAACAGCTCGAGGTAGTCGAGGGACTGCAGGAGGACGTAGCTGAACTCGGTGTAGCTGATGCCGCTCTCGAGCCGGCTGCTCACGACGTCGCGCGCGAGCATCCGGTTGACCGGGAAGTGCTTGCCGACGTCGCGCAGGAAGTCGATCGTGCCGAGCGACTCGGTCCAGTCCAGATTGTTGACGAGGATCGCGCCGCGGTCACCGTCGAGGTCGACGAACCGGCTCACCTGCTCACGGATGCGCTCGACCCACCCGGCCACGGTCTCTCGCGGGTTCATGACCCGTTCCCCCGCCTCCTTGGGATCCCCGATGAGGCCGGTCGAGCCGCCGACGAGCAGGATCGGCCGGTGGCCGGCTCGCTGGAGTCGCCGAGCGGTGAGGACCTGCAGGAGGTTGCCCACGTGCAGGCTCGGCGCCGTGGGGTCGAACCCGACGTAGTAGACGATCGGACCGGCGTCCATCTCGGCTCGGAGCGCCTCGAGGTCGGTCGAGTGCGCGACGAGGCCGCGGGCGATCAGGTCGTCGAGGACGGATCCTCCGGCAGTGGTCACGAAACAGCTCCTGGGAGGTCGAACGGGTGGGTCCGGGCCCATTGTCCCCGGCTCGCCGTCCTCGCCTGCACCCGCGTCCGCCCTCGGCCGCCTGTGGGAGACTCGCGGCCATGGCTCAGGGACGCGTTCACTCCTTCGACCGACTCCGGGTCCTCGCCACCGTCGGCGTCGTCCTGCTGCACGGCGGAGCGGGCGTCATCGGACCCCGTCTGGGCGAGCAGACCGCGTTCCTCTCCGACGTCAACGCCGCGAACGTGTACGACTCGGCCGGGCGCTTCGCCGTCAACTGCTTCTTCATGATCTCCGCGGCCCTGCTCCTGGTGCCGGAGCGCTCCTTCGACCTGGTGCGCCAGACCCGCAAGGTCGCCGTGCCCCTGCTGACCTGGAGCCTCGTCTACGTCGGCTTCGCGGTGTGGGCCTCGCGGACCGGCGACGCCGAGCTGATCAACGGGTCGGCCGGCGAGCCCGACCCGTCCGCGCCCGTGCAGATCGTGCGCGACGCCCTGGGCGGACCGGTCGCCTACCACCTGTGGTTCGTGTACGTCCTCGTCGGCCTGTACCTGCTGACACCGCTCCTGCGACCGATCGCCGCCCGGCCGGCGGCCGAGCGCCGTCCCCTCCTGGTCTACGCGGTGGCGCTGATCCTCGGCATCGAGCTGCTCCAGCGGTTCCTCCCGCTGCTGTGGTCGGGCACGCCGACCGTGTACGGAGGCTTCATCGACGTCGTCCCCACGGGCTACGTCGGCGTGTTCCTCCTGGGCTTCCTGCTCTACCACCACGCGCCCCGCGTCCCCGCCGTCGTGCCCGCGGGGGTGGCGCTCGTGGGATTCGTCTGGGTGGTGCTGGCGGTGTGGCGCCAGCAGGCCGAGCCGGAGCCGTCGCTGTGGGGCTACGACAACCTGAACCTGCCCGTCCTCCTCTTCTCGGCGGGCGTCTTCACGTTCATGACGCGTCCGTCCACGCGGACGAAGCCCGCGCCACGATGGATCGGGATCTTCTCCGCGGTGAGCTACCGCATCTACCTGGTGCACGCCCTCGTCCTGCACCTGGTGCGCACCGAGGGACCGACGGGCCGTCTGTACCAGGACTCGCCGGTCATCGGCATCCCGGTGGCCGTCGTCATCACGCTCGTGGTGTCGTTCGCGATGGCCTGGCTGATGGATCGGGTCAAGCCGCTGCGATCGATCTGGTGAGGGAACATCCGTCGCTCCGACGTCGTTGACGCGGCCATGACCGTGGACGTGCAGATCTGGTCCGACGTGGCGTGCCCCTGGTGCTACGTCGGCAAGCGCCGCTTCGAGCAGGCCGTCGAGCGCTTCCGCGCCGAGGGCGGCGACGTGTCGGTGACCTACCGCAGCTTCGAGCTCTCCCCCGAGACCCCCGTGGACTTCGAGGGCGACGAGGTCGACTTCCTCGCGCGGCACAAGGGGATGCAGCGGGACCAGGTCGTGACCATGCTCGACCAGATGACGGTCGTGGCGGCCGACGAGGGTCTCGACTACGACTTCGCCGCCCTGCAGCACACCAACACGGTGCTGGCGCACCAGCTCCTGCACCTCGCCCGGTCCCACGGACAGCAGGCGGCCATGAAGGAGCGGCTGCTGGCCGCCTACTTCGTCGAGGGACGCCACGTGGGTCGGGTCGCCGACCTGGCCGACCTGGCGGCGGAGGTCGGCCTGGACCGCGACGAGGTCGTGGCGGCACTGGAGAGCGGCGCCCACCTCGACGACGTCCGCGCGGACCAGCAGCGTGCCCTCGAGCTCGGCATCCGGGGCGTCCCCTTCTTCGTGCTCGACGACCGGCTCGGCGTCTCCGGCGCCCAGGACCCCGAGGTCCTCCTCGGTGCCCTGCGCCAGGCGGCGGAGGGCTCGGCGTGAGCGGGCCTCTGGAGATGGTGGGTGCCGACGACGCTGCGACCTGCGAGGACGGCGTGTGCGCCCTGCCGGACGCCCCCGTGGCCGACCCCTCGCACGAGTGACTCCAGGGGGCCGCGCGCGTCGCGCCGTGCCGTCCGGGCCGCGACCAGGACCGTCCCCCGCCAGGTGAGCACGGGGACGCCGGACCTCCGGCGCCCCCGACCGCACACTCGGACCGACGGCTCAGTCGCGCGGCTTGACCGCCAGGACCGGGCACCGCGCATCGAGCAGGATCCGCTGCGACACGCTGCCCATGAGGGCCTTGCCGACCGGAGAACGGTGCCGGATCCCGACCACCACGAGCACCGCGTCGCGCTCCTCGGCGACGCGGACCACCTCGCCCCCGACGTCGGAGACGACCTCCTGGAGCACCTCGACCTCGCCCACCCGTTCACGCAGGCGGGCGACGGTGTCGGCGTCGGCGAAGTGCGGGTCGACGTAGGCGTCGCCCCGCGTCGCGTTGACGACGACCAAGGGAACACCTCGCCGTCCCGCCTCCTCGGCGCCGGCCTCGAGCGCCGCCTCGCCGTACTCGTCCGGGCTGTAGGCCACCACCACGGTCGACGTCATGCCGACACCTCCTGCTTCTCGGGACGGCGAGCGGACCGGCCGCGGACGGTCGAGACCGCCAGGGCGACCAGCGCGAGCGCCAGGACCACGTACACGATCTTCGCGACGGGCTCGCTCCACAGCGTCGAGACCTCGCCGCCGGACAGGGCCAGAGCCTGCGTGAGCTGGTTCTCGAGCGACGGGCCGAGGATGACACCCACGATGAGCGGCAGGACCGGGAGCCCGAAGCGTCGCATCGCCACGCCGAGGAAGCCCAGCACGAGCAGGAGGGCGAGGTCGAACGGCTCGAAGCTCACGCTGTAGGCGCCCAACGAGGCGAAGAAGAGGATGCCCGCGTAGAGGTAGGGCCGGGGCACCCGCAGCAGCTTCGCCCAGACCGGCGCCAGCGGCAGGTTGAGCACGAGCAGCAGGGTGTTCGCCACGAACAGGCTGGCCAGGAGCGTCCAGACGAGCCCTGGCTCGTTGGCGAACAGCTGCGGTCCGGGCTGGATGCCGTAGGACTGGATGGCGTTCAGCATGATCGCGGCCGTGGCCGTGGTCGGCAGGCCGATGGCGAGCAGCGGCACCATGGTGCCCGCCGCCGACGCGTTGTTGGCGGCCTCCGGGCCGGCCACGCCCTCGATGGCGCCCTGGCCGAACTCCTCCGGGTGCTTGGAGAGCTTGCGCTCGGTGATGTAGGACAGGAAGGTCGGGACCTCGGCGCCACCGGCCGGCAGGGCGCCGAACGGGAAGCCGAACGCCGTGCCGCGCAACCACGGCTTCCACGAGCGGCCCCAGTCCTTGCGGTCCATCCAGGGACGGCCGACGGGAATGACCTGCAGAGGACGTCGGCGCAGGTGCGCCGCGACCCACAGGGCCTCGCCGATCGCGAAGATCGCCACGGCGACGACGACCACGTCGAGCCCGTCGGCGAGCAGCGGGCTGCCGAAGGTCAGGCGCGCCTGTCCGGTCGACGTGCCCACCAGGGCGATCGTGAGGCCGAGGAAGAGGGCGATGAACCCACGCATCTTCGACGAGCCGAGCACCGCGGAAACGGCGAGCAGGGCCAGCAGCAGGATCGCGAAGTAGGACGGCGCCCCGAGGTCGACGACCCAGGAGGAGACCTTCGGCGCGAACAGCACGAGCAGGGCGGTGGCGATGGTGCCGGCGACGAACGACCCGATGGCCGCGGTCGCGAGAGCCTGCGCGGCCCGGCCGCGCTTGGCCATCTGGTTCCCCTCGATGGCCGTCACCACCGACGAGGACTCCCCCGGTGTGTTGAGCAGGATCGAGGTCGTCGAGCCGCCGTACATGCCGCCGTAGTAGATGCCGGCGAACATGATCAGCGCGCTGTCGACCGGCACCGTGTAGGTGATCGGGAAGAGCAGGGCCAGGGTCATCGCCGGGCCGATGCCGGGCAGGACGCCGACCATCGTGCCGAGCAGCACGCCGATGACGGCGTAGAGCAGGTTCTCGGGCGTCAGCGCGTTGGCGAGCCCGTCCATGAACATGTCCATCAGAGCACCCCGTCCAGGACACCGGCCGGGATCGGCAGACCGAGGCCCACGTAGAAGCCGTACCAGGTGAGCAGCGACAGGGCGGCTCCGATCGCGACGTCCTTGAGGAGCGTGCGACTGCCGAGCGCCCAGGCGCAGCCGGCGAACAGCATGGCGCCGGTGATGGCCCAGCCGAGCACGTCGATCAGCAGGATGTTGGCGAGGAAGACGCCGGCGAGCTTGGCAACGGTCACCCAGTCGCTGGGCTCGGTGAGGTCGATGTCCTCACCGCCCTCCGGCTCGGCGACGGAGCCACGACTGGTGGCCACGGCCAGGGCGACGGCCAGCACGACCAGGGCCGTGCCGACCACGTAGGGGAACAGCGACGGCTGCACCGGCTGGTCGGCGAAGCCGGGTCGCAGGCCCGTGGCGTCGACCACGACCACGACACCGACGACGGCGAGGAAGGCCGCCAGCCCGTACTGGGCACGGTCGACGAGCCGGGGACCGTCGGGGCCCGTGGTCGTCTCATGGGTGGTGGTCATGACAGCCCCAGCTCCTTCAGCGTCGACTCGACGCGCTCGTCCTGCTCCGTCAGGAAGGTCTCGAAGTCCTCGCCCGTGGCGAAGGCGTCGATCCATCCGTTGCGCTTCAGCGCCTCGCGCCACTCCTTCGTGCCGTGCATCTCGGTGAGCAGCGAGGTCAGGAGAGCGCGGGTCTCGTCGTCGATCCCGGGAGGCGCGAGCATCCCGCGCCAGTTGGTGAAGACCAGGTCGATGCCGGACTCGGTGAGCGTCGGGGCGTCGATGCCCTCGAGCCGGTCCTCGCCGGAGACCGCGAGCACGCGCAGCGAGCCGTCGTCGATCTGACCCTGGAACTCGCCGAGGCCCGACGTGCCGACCTGGATCTTCTCGCCCAGGAGGGCGGTCGTGAGCGGGCCACCGCCGTCGTAGGCGATGTAGTTGACGTCGTTCGGGTCGATGCCCAGCTCCTGGGCCAGCTGCATCGGGAACAAGTGGTCGGGGCCGCCGGGCGACGATCCGCCGCCGACGGTCACGGACCGCGGGTCGGCCTTCCACGCCTCGACCAGGTCGTCGACGGTCTCGAACGGCGAGTCGGCCGGGACGAGCAGTCCCTCCTGCTCCTCGACGAGCTTCGCGATGGGCGTCGCGTCGGAGACGCGAGCACGCGAGTCGTTGGTGTAGGTCGCGCCCACCACGCCCAGCCCCATGAGCATCATGAGGTCGTCGGCACCGCGCTCGTTGAGCAGCCGCTGCATTGCGACGGTGCCGCTGGCGCCGATGACGTTGGTGATCTCGAACCGACCCGTGAGGCCGTCCTCCTCGAGGACCTGGGCCGCGGCACGGCCCGTGAGGTCGTACCCACCTCCGGGGCTGTTCGGGATCATCATGCGGAACCGCCGGTTGTCGGGGTCGTCGCCGCCGCGCGTCACGCCGCAACCGCTGAGCGCGGTGGCGATCGCGAGCACGAGGGCCACGACGACCGCCGAGCGGCGGCGTCGGTCCGGTGTCCTGCGGGGGCGACGTGCGGGTCGTCGCTGACCTGTGTCGGCCATCACACCTCCTGGTGGGTCGACCCGAGCATGGACGCAGACGTGGCCTGCGTCACGATTGGGTGCGCAAAGGAGGTTGTGTTCGTTGTGGTCGCCGCGACCGGGTCGACGTACGTTGGCCGGTCAGTTCCTCGTCCTCCAGCTCGCCGTCGTCGCGCTCGTGCTGGTGATCGTCGGCGTGCTCTCCTTCCAGCAGGCCACCCGGTCGTTCGAGGACGACCGCGGGGCGCGGCTCCGGTCCGCCGCCGAGTACCTCGCCAACGTGGCGGTCGTGCGAGACCGGGTCGGGTCGACCGACGCGGCACGCGAGCTCGCTCCGGCGGTCGACCGGGCGGTCTCGCTCTCCGGTGCCGACGTGGCCTCCGTGGTCGACCGCCGGGGCGAGGTCGTGGCGTCCACCCGGCCGGCACTCATCGGGACGACCGCCGCGCTCGGCGACAGCAGGGTCCTCGAGGGACGCGGCTGGACCGGGTCGGTGACGACCGACCGTGCCCGCGTGCTGACCGGGCACGCACCCGTCCTCGACGACGAGGGCACCTTCGCCGGAGCCGTGCTGGTCGAGCAGACGTACCCCTCATCCTGGCAACGGGCCAGCAACGCGGCACCGGACCTCGCGCTGTTCCTCGGCGTGGGCGCCGGCCTCGGCATCCTGGGGTCCTGGGCCGTCTCCCGGATCGTCCGTCGTCGCACGCGCGGACTCGGGACCCGCGACTTCGCGCGGCTCGCCGACCACCGCCAGGCCTTGCTGCACAGCATCCGCGAGGGTGTCCTCGGTCTCGATCCGGCCGGCCGGGTGACCATGGTCAACGACGCGGCCCTGGAGCTGCTGGGCCTGCACGACGCCTCCCTCGGTCGCTCGGTGCGCGACCTCGGGCTCGAGCCGCACCTCGCACAGCTGCTCGTCGATCCCGCCGACGCCAGCGACCTCGTGGTGGTCACCGGCCAGCGCGTCCTGGTGCTGAACCGACGTCGCGCGGCGACCCGTGACGAGGGGGTCGGCAGCGTCGTGACGATGCGCGACCGCACCGAGCTCGTGGCGGTGCAGCAGCAGCTGGGCTCCAACCTGTCGATCACGGACGCACTGCGTGCCCAGACGCACGAGTTCGCGAACCAGCTGCACACCATCTCCGGGCTGCTGGAGCTGGACGAGCCGGACGAGGCGCGGGCCCTGGTGACCCGCATCGTCGGCGTCCGCGCCGACCGCGAGAGCGACGTCGCCGACCACGTCGAGGACCCGGCGACGGCCGCGCTGCTCATCGCCAAGAGCAGCCAGGCCGACGAGGCGGGCGTGCTGCTCGAGATCGCGCCGGACTGCGAGGTCCCGCCGCTGCCACCCGACCTCTCGGCCGACACCACGACGATCCTGGGCAACCTGGTCGACAACGCGATCGACGCCTGCCGGGGCCGGACCCAGGCCCGTGTCCGGCTCGACGCGCGCGCGGACGACACCGCGCTCGTGATCGAGGTCGAGGACTCCGGTGACGGGGTCCCCCGCGACCTGCGCGAGACCGTGTTCGTCCGAGGGTTCTCGACGAAGCCGGAGGTCCTCGGCGGCCGCGGGATCGGCCTCGCCCTGGTGCGCCTGCTGTGCGAGCGACGGGGCGGGTCCGTGACGATCGACGAGTCGCGGCCTAGCCTGTTCCGCGTGGTGCTGCCCTGGGAGTCCTCGTGACGTCGGTCCTCGTCGTCGACGACGACTTCATGGTGGCTCGCCTGCACGCCCGGTTCGTGGAGCTGACGGACGGGTTCGAGGTGGTGGGCGTCGCCGCCAACGGCCAGGAGGCGTTGCGGCTCGCCGCCGACCTGGACCCCGACCTGGTGCTGCTCGACGTCCACCTCCCCGACCTGGGCGGGCTCGACGTGCTGGCCCGGCTGCGCGAGGAGGGCAGTCGCGCCGGGGTGGTCATGGTGACGGCCGAGCGGGACGCCGACACGGTGCGGGCCGCACTCGCCGGCGGTGCCATGCAGTACGTGGTCAAGCCGTTCGAGCAGCAGGACCTCGTGGAGCGCCTGCACCGTGTGCGAGGCGCCCTGCGCGCGCTCGGCGACGGGGAGACCGACCAGGAGGCGATCGATCGTGCCTTCGGCGCGGCTCGCGCCTCCTCGGGCCCGGCCGCACTGCCCAAGGGGCTGAGCCGCGAGACGGCCCGACTCGTGGAGGGGCTGCTCGACGGGAGCGACGACCTGTCCGCGACCGACGCGGCCGAGCGGCTGGGGCTCGCCCGCGTCACCGCCCGCCGCTACCTCGAGCACTTCGTCGGCACGGGCCAGGCGCAGGTCAGGTTGCGCTACGGCGGTGCGGGTCGGCCGGAACGCCGCTACCGGCGGGCCTGACGCCCTGCTCGAGCGGTCGCACGCGGGACCTTCGGCCCAGGCCAATCGGGCCTTTCTCCTTCCCAATGCCGAGGACCTGTGGCAGGCTTCACCGCATGCAGCCCGTCGCCACGCTCCCCCAGACGCAGGTCGTCGCGCGTCCGCACGCCGGCTGGTCCGTCGTCAGCGCGATCTTCGTCGGGGCCTTCGTCGCGCTCGACCGGCTGCTCGAGCGCCTCGGTCACTGACCAGGGCCACGCCCAGCGGCGCCGACTCCGGTCACGGCCGCGGGGCACGCGGGGAACGCCGATAGGCCGAGACCGTCGGGTCCCCCGCGATCCAGAACCGCCACGGCACGTCGGCCGCCTTCGCGACGCCCACGCGTGGCCCCCGCGCCACGTCGAGCTCGACGCCGCACTCAGGTCCCAGGTGCACGCCCGATGACGGCTCCAGCAGGTCGGTGCCGAGGTCCGCGGCGGTGATGCCCAGGGCGCTCGCCAGGTTGCCCGGTCCGCAGGCGAGCCGATGATCGGCCACCTCACCCCGCCGCCGTCTCGCCACGTCCGTGCCGTGGACGACCTCGCCGGCCCGCACCAGCACCGCGGCGGCCTGCTCCGTCGGACCGGTCACGACGTTCGCGCACCAGTGGATCCCGTACGACCGGTAGACGTAGAGCCGCCAGGGCGGGCCGTACATGATCTCCGAACGCTCCGTGCGGGTGTAGGCGTGCGACGCGGGGTCCAGCACGCCCCCGTAGGCCTCGACCTCGGTGATGCGCACCGTCACGTCGTGCCCGTGGAGCTCGCGCCCCAGCAGGCCCACGGCCCGTGCGGCGACGTCGTCCGTCCCGCTCACGGCAGGTCCGGGAGGTCGGTGCCTCTCACCCAGGCGTCGAACAGGTCGGCGCGGGGCGAGCCGGTGACGTCGGTGACGACCTGCTCGAGGTCGGCCGTGGTGGCGTTGGAGTACCGGAACCGGTCGGTCCAGGTGCGCAGGACGTCGAAGAACGCGTCGTCGCCGACGGTCCTGCGCAGGGCGTGCAGGGCGAGTGCGCCGCGCTTGTAGACCCGGTCGTCGAACATGAGGTCCGGGCCCGGGTCGGCGAGCAGGAGGTCCTGGTCCTTCTCGGCGAGCCTCGCGTGGTGGTGCGCGGCCTGCTGGTCGGCGCTCTCGCGCCCGGACTCCTCCGACCACAGCCACTCGGCGTAGCAGGCGAAGCCCTCGTGCAGCCAGATGTCGTTCCAGTGGCCGAGGGTGACGCTGTTGCCGAACCACTGGTGGGCCAGCTCGTGCGCGATGAGCCGTTGGGCGTCCCAGCCGTCGTGCAGCAGGTTCGGCCCGAAGATCGAGAGCCCCTGCGCCTCGAGCGGGATCTCGAGGTCGTCGGGCGTCACCACCGCGAGGTAGCGGCCGAACGGGTACGGCCCGAAGACGTCGTGGAAGTAGGCCACCATCGCCGGTTGGTCGGCGAGCGCGGCCACGGCCTGCTCGCGGCGGTCGGGCGGGACCACGATGCCCACCGGCACCGGCGACGTGGCCTGGTCGACCTGGACGAAGTCGCCCACGTGCACCGTGGCGAGGTAGGTGGCCATGGGCTCGGGCTGGTCGAAGACCTGGATCGTGCGTCCGGCGGTGCGGCGGGTCTCACCCGGCAAGCCGTTCGCGACGACGCTGAAGGCCTGCGGCACCGAGAGCTCCATCCGGAACGGCGCCTTGACCGACGGCAGGTCGTTGCACGGGAACCACGAGGGCGCGCCGTGCGGCTGCGACGCCACGATCGAGCCCTCCTCCAGCTCCTCCCAGCCGGCGTCGCCGTCGAGGCCGCGCATGGGGTGCGGCCGGCCGCCGTAGGCGACGAGCACCTCGGCCTCCTCGCCCGCGGCCAGCTCGCGGCCGACCTCGACGGACACCCAGGCCCGGTGCTGCCGGTACTTGGCGCGGACGCCGTCGACCAGCAGCTTCTGCACGCGCAGGTCGTCGAGGTCGAGACGCAGCCGCCGCAGCGGCTCCACGGCCCGGACCCGGAGGACGGCGGTGCCGGTGAGGCGGTTGGACTCGGGCACGTAGTCGACCACGAGGTCGTAGTGCGTGACCGTGTAGGTCGGGTCGCCGTGGTGCGGGACGTAGCGCTCGTCGACGGATCCGTCGCCGGAGCCGCGCTTCACGCGGGCGCCGTCGCGTCGGTCCAGGGCCCGATCGGGTTGCCGACCCAGCTGGTCCCGGCAGGGACGTGCTCACCGCGCATCACCAGCGATCCCGGCCCGACGCGGGCGTGTCGCCCGATCCGCGCCGCAGGAAGCACCACGCCGTGGGGACCGAGCGTGGCCCCCGCGTCCAGCCGCACCTCGTCCATGCTGAGTATCCGATCATGGAAGAGGTGGGTCTGCACCACGCACCCCCGGTTGACCGTCGCGCCGTCGCCGACCGTCACCAGGTCGGGCTCGGGCCACCAGTACGTCTCGCACCAGACACCGCGTCCGACCCGCGCGCCGAGGCTGCGCAGCCACCACGGCAGCACCGCGGTCCCGAGGGCCCACCGGCAGAACCACGGCGCGGCGACGACCTCCACGAACGTGTCGGCCAGCTCGTTGCGCCACACGAAGGCGCTCCAGAGCGGGTGCTCGGTGGCCCGGACGCGGCCCACCAGGATCCACTTGGCCGCCGTCGCCACGGCGGCCGCGAGGAGGCCCACGACCAGCAGCACCGGACCGGCCACCAGCGCGGCCGGCCACCAGCCCGCGGTGTCGGCCACGAGCAGGAGGGCAGCGGCAGCGGTGAGGCCGAGCGCGGCCGACGCCACGACGGCCAGCACGCGGCAGAGCTCGAGGGCGCCCCGCGCGACGCGCAGACGTCGGCCCGGTTCGTAGGTGCGGCCCTCGTCGACGTCGCCGACGACCCGCCGCAGCTTGGTGGGCGGGCTCCCGAGCCAGGAGGACCCCTTCTTCGCCTTGGTGCGCCGCGGAGCCGCCGACAGCACCGCCACGAGGCCGCGGGCGGGGACCTTCCGCCCGGGCGCGGCCATGCCGGAGTTGCCGACGAACGCACGCCGTCCGACCTTGACCTGCTCGACGCGCAGCCAGCCGCCTCCCAGCTCGTACATGCCGAGCATCGTGTCGTCGGCGAGGAAGGCACCGTCACCGACCGACGTGAGCGTCGGCAGCAGGAGGACCGTCGAGGCCTCGACGTCGCGCCCGACGTCGGCGCCGAGCGCTCGCAGCCACGCCGGCGTCAGGCTGCTCGAGTACAGCGGGAACAGCCACTCGCGGGCACTGTCCAGCACGCGCAGCACCGTCCAGGCGCTCCACGCGGCTCGGCCGTGGATCGGGTGCACCCCCGCGACCACCCCACGCGAGGCCAGCCTGACGACGGCCCACACGAGTCCGGCCAGCACCGGGAGGGACAGCACCGCCACGAGCGGGAGCAGCAGGGCGAGCTGCGTGAGCGCCGCGACCAGGCCGTCCGGCCGGCCTCCGACCGACCAGGCCGCACCCGCGACGGCGACCGCGGTGAGCCCGACCGCGACCACCGGCACGGCCGACAGGGCCGCCCCGGTGAGCGCGTAGGCGGTGGGCCAGCCGCGCCGGCGCGGGGCCGTGTGACGCTCGGCCGGACCACGCGCCTCCCCGACGCGCGCGGACGGCGCGCCCGAGACGTAGACGTCGTCGGGGACGTCCGCGAGCACCGTGGACCCCGCGCCGACCTCGGCGCCCCGTCCGACCACGACACCCGGACCCAGGGTGCTGCGGACGCCGACGCGCGCCTCGGCCCGCACGCGCACGGGACCGACGACCAACCGGTCGCCGTCGACCCAGTGGCCCGACAGGTCCGTCTCCGGCTCGACGGTGGAGCCGCGCCCCAGGGTCAGCAGCCCGGTGAGGGACGGCATGGCGTGCAGGTCGACCCCCTCCCCCACCTTGGCGCCGAGCAGGCGCGCGAACAGGCTGAGCGCCCCGACGCCGGCGAGCGACCCGACGCGCAGCTCCTCGACGACGCGCTCGGCGGCCCAGAGTCGACGGTGGACACGCCCGCCACGCGGATGGATGCCGGGCGTGAGCGGACGCAGCAGGAGCCGCACCAGCCCTGCGGCCAGCAGCGCCCGCACGGGCGGGAGCAGCACCAGGACCGCGCAGGCCGCTGCCGGCCAGCCCGGTTCGGGCCACCAGGTCGCGCCGGTGCCGACCGCGAGCACCTGGACGCCGACGAGGAGCCAGGCGATCCAGACGAGCCCGCCGAGCGCCCGCAGGGGCAGCAGGAGCAGCAGCTGGGCGAGCGCGGACCGGCGCGGCACGGGACGCACCTCGCGCGCCTGCACGACCGCCGGGGTCGTCAGGGTGTCCAGCCGGGCGGCGAGCGCACCCACGGTCGGGGCCTCGTACACGTCGGCGACGGTCACCTCCGGATGCGTCTCGCGCAGCCGGGCCACGAGCTGGGCCGCCGTCAGGCTCGACCCTCCGGCCTCGAAGAAGTCGTCGCCGGGCCCGCCGACGGCCGAGCCGAGGATCCGGGTCCAGGCGTCGGCCACCAGCGCGGCCGTCCCGTCGAGGGCCGTGGTCGTCGTCGACTCCAGCGGCCACGGCAGCGCGTCGCGGTCGACCTTCCCGGAGGTGCGGACGGGGATCGCGTCGACGAGGGCGATCCTTCCTCGGTACGGACGCGGCAGGAAGCCGCTCGCGCAGCAGCGACCGCGAGGTCTTGGCGTCGAAGCCCGCGTCGGCGACCACGTAGCCCACGAGCACGGTATTGCCGGCCTCCGAGCGGCGGACGGCCGCGGCCGCCGCCTCGACGCCGGGCAGTGCCAGCAGCGCGTTGTCGACCTCGCCCAGCTCGATACGACGGCCGCCGATCTTGACCTGGTCGTCGGCCCGTCCGGCGAAGAGCAGACCGTCCTCGTCGAGCACGACGCGGTCACCGCTGCGGTAGGCGCGCTCCCAGCCGAGCGAGGGCATCGGCGCGTAGGTGGCGGCGTCCTTCTCGGGGTCGAGGTAGCGCGCGAGCCCGACACCGCCGATGACGAGCTGCCCGGTCTCCCCCGGCGGCACGGGCTGCTCCTGGTCGTCGACGACCGCGAGGTCCCATCCCTCCAGCGGCAGTCCGATGCGCACGGGCTCGCCGGGCTGCAGGCGCGCGCCGCACGCCACCACCGTGGCCTCCGTCGGCCCGTACGTGTTCCACACCTCGCGCTCGGCGGTGGCGAAGCGCTCGCCGATCTCCGGTGGGCACGCCTCGCCGCCGAGGATCAGCAGCCGCACCGCGTCGAGGGCCGACGGCGGCCACATGAGTACGAGGGTGGGCACGGTGGACACCACGCTGACGTCGTTGGCGACCAGCCACGGGGCGAGGTCGGCGCCGCTACGGACGAGCGAGCGCGGCGCCGGGACGAGGCACGCACCGTGCCCCCACGCCAGCCACATCTCCTCGCAGGAGGCGTCGAAGGCGACGGACAGGCCGGCCATCACGCGATCGCCGGGACCGAGCGGGGCGTCCTGGCAGAACAGCACCGACTCGGCGTCGACGAACGCAGCGGCGGAGCGGTGCGTGACGGCGACGCCCTTCGGCGTGCCGGTGGAGCCCGACGTGAAGATGATCCAGGCGTCGTCCTCGAGCCGCGGCGGCTCGACCGCGCCGGACCCGCGCACCTCGTCCCGGAGGCGGCGCACGACGAGGCCGTCGGTCACGACCGCGTCGGCCTGGGCCTCGCGCAGCACCGTGGTCGCGCGCTCCGGCGGGTCGTCGACGTCGATCGGCACGTAGGCCGCCCCCGCGAGGAGGACGCCCAGGACGGCGACGTGCAGGTCCGTCGTCCCCGAGGACACGCGCACCCCGACCCGGGCTCCGCGGCCGACACCGACCGAGCCCAGCTCGTCTGCGAGGGCACCGGCGGTCTCGAGCAGCTCGTCGTAGGTCAGCACGACGTCGCCGCACGCGAGGGCGGGCTCACTGCCGTGGGCGTCGGCCGTCGCGGTCAGGACGTCCACGAGGGTCCGAGGAGGTGCGGCGCGGCCCGACCGCAGGAACGTGGCCGGGACCCTCACGCTGTCGAGCACCCGCGCATGCTGCCGGACCCCCGTGAACGGTCGGTGAACGACGTGGACCCGGCGAGCGGGACGTCGATCAGGCCCTGGGCGAGCCCCGCTCCGCCCGGGCGTGCAGTGCGTCGAGGTGGGCGTCCACGGCGCCGATGTCGTAGCCCTGGCGGAGTCGTACGGGCGTGAAGCGCGCCTCGCGGATCAGGGCGGCGACCGACCCGTCCGGTCGGCCGGTCACCCTCGGCTCGACGTCGGCGAGGAAGGCGTCCACCTCCCCCGCGTCATATCCCTCGCGGAACCGGACGAGCGGGAAGCGCGGTGCCGTCACTGCGCCACCCGCGCCCGGACCTCCGCGAGCTGCTCCGCGACCCGGACGAGCGCGGTGCCGCCGCGGCCGTCGCGCGAGGAGATGGAGCCCTCGAGCGACAGGACACTGCGCACGCCGGGCGTGAGGTGGGGCGAGATGCGGGCGAAGTCGTCGTCACTGAGGTCCCACAGCTCGATCCCTCGGCGCTCGCACTCCTGCACGCACGCGCCCGAGAGCTCGTGCGCGACGCGGAACGGCACACCCTCACGGACGAGCCACTCGGCGACGTCGGTGGCCAGCGCGAACCCCTGGGGTGCCAGGGCGGCCATGCGCTCGGTGTGGAACGTGAGCGTGCGGACCATGCCGGTGAAGGCGGGCAGCAGGACCTCGAGGGTGTCGACGGAGTCGAAGACCGGCTCCTTGTCCTCCTGGAGGTCGCGGTTGTAGGCCAGCGGCAGGGCCTTCAGCGTGGCCAGCAGCCCGGTGAGGTTGCCGATCAGCCGACCGGCCTTCCCGCGGGCGAGCTCGGCGATGTCGGGATTCTTCTTCTGCGGCATGATGCTCGACCCCGTCGAGTACCCGTCGTCGAGCGTGACGAAGTCGAACTCCTTGGTGTTCCAGAGGATGATCTCCTCGGCCAGCCGGGAGACGTCGACACCCACCTGGGCGAGGACGAAGGCCAGCTCCGCCACGAAGTCGCGTGCGGCCGTGCCGTCGATCGAGTTGGCGGTGGAGCCGGTGAACCCCAGGCTCGCCGCGACCTTCTCGGGGTCCAGCCCGAGCGAGGACCCGGCCAGCGCGCCCGACCCGTAGGGCGAGTCGTCGGCCACGCGGTCGTCCCAGTCGGCGAGGCGGTCGAGGTCGCGCACCAGCGGCCACGCGTGCGCCAGGAGGTGGTGCGACAGCAGGACCGGCTGGGCGTGCTGCAGGTGGGTGCGTCCCGGCATGGGCGCACCGAGGTGCTGCTCGGCCTGGTCCGCCAGGGCGGTCACCAGGTCCCGGAGCAGGTCACCGATCCGGTGGGCGTGCTCGCGCAGGTAGATCTTGAACAGCGTGGCGACCTGGTCGTTGCGGGAGCGACCCGCCCGCAGGCGTCCGCCGAGATCGGGCCCGAGTCGCTCGACGAGCCCGCGCTCCAGCGCCGAGTGCACGTCCTCGTCACCCGGGTCGGCCGTGAACGCACCCGAGGCGACGTCGGCGTCGAGCGCGTCGATCCCCTGGAGCATCGCGGCCAGGTCGTCGTCGGTGAGCAGCCCTGCGGCGTGCAGCACCTGGGCGTGCGCCCGCGAGCCACGCAGGTCGTACGGAGCGAGCCGCCAGTCGAAGTGCGTCGAGCGCGAGAGCTCGGTCAGCTCCGGCGACGGACCGCCGGCGAAGCGACCGCCCCACAGGCGGGAGTCCCCCGTTGCGGCGTCGTCGCCCGCAGCCGGGCGGGTCGGGTCGTCGGCGGTGTCGCTCATGGTGTGCCCTCGCTGGTGGATCGGGTGTCGGTGGGGAGCTCGGCGAGCTCGGTGAACCGGGCCGCGACGGCGGCGCCGCCGTCCGGGTCACGACAGATCATCATGACCGTGTCGTCGCCGGCGATGGTGCCCAGCACGTCGGTCTGCCCGGTGTGGTCGACGGCGGAGGCCAGGAACTGCGCTGCGCCGGGCGGCGTGCGCAGCACGACCAGGTTGGCCGACGCCTCGGCCGACACGAGCAGCTCGCGCAGCAGCCGGGAGAGGCGCTGCTGCGACGCCGGCCCGTCCTCGGCCGCGCGCGGTGTGCGGTCGCCCCCCTCGGCCGGCACGGCGTACACGAGCGCGCCCGCGGAGTTGCGCACGCGGACGGCGTCGAGGTCGACGAGGTCGCGCGAGACCGTGGAGGCCGTCGCCGTGACGCCGTGCTCCTGCAGCAGCGCGACCAGCTCGGCCTGCGAGCGCACCGCCGTCCGCCCGAGCAGGTCGATGATGAGCCGCTGGCGCGCGGGCTTGGTGTCGGGGATGCTCACGGCCACGCGCTCCTCAGGACCGCTCCAGCAGGAAGGCGAGCAGCGCCTTCTGAGCGTGCAGACGGTTCTCGGCCTCGTCCCACACGACGCTGCGGGGGCCCTCCAGCACGTCCTCGGCGATCTCCAGGCCGCGGTAGGCCGGCAGGCAGTGCATGACGATCGCGTCCGGGTCGGCGTGCTCGAGCAATGCACCCGTGACGGAGTACGGACCGAAGATCGCCTGCCGCTCGGCCTTCTCGGCCTCGTGGCCCATGGAGACCCAGGTGTCGGTGATGACGACGTCGGCACCGGCGACGGCCTCGGCGGGGTCGTCGGTGAGCAGGATCGATCCCCCGGTGGACGCGGCGACCTTCTCGGCGTCCGCGACGACGTGCGCAGCCGGCGCGTACCCGTCGGGCGCACCGACGCGCACGTGCATGCCCGCCACGGCACCGCCCAGCACGTAGGAGTGGGCCATGTTGTTCTCGCCGTCGCCGACGTAGGCGACGGTCAGGCCCGCCAACCGACCCTTGTGCTCGAGCACGGTGAGCCAGTCGGCCAGCAGCTGGCACGGGTGGAAGTCGTCGCTCAGCGCGTTCACGACGGGCACGCCGGCATGCCGGGCCATCTCCTCCAGGCCCGCCTGCGCGTACGTGCGCCACACGACGGCGTCGACCATGCGGCCCAGCACCCGGGCGGTGTCCGCCACCGGCTCGCCCCGTCCCGCCTGCGTGGTGGCCGCGTCGAGGATGACGCAGTGCCCACCCATCTGGGCCACGCCGACGGAGAACGAGACGCGGGTCCGGGTGGACGACTTGTCGAAGACCACCGCGACGGACCGCGGGCCCTCGAGCGGTCGGTGGGCGAAGGGCTCGGCCTTCATCCGCAGCGCGAGCCGCAGCACCTCGGTCTGCTCGGCGGGCGTCAGGTCGTCGTCGCGCAGCAGGTGGCGGGTCATGCGAGCACCTCCGCGAGCACCGCCGACAGCGTCGTCGCCGCGTGGGCCGCCTCGGCCTCGGTGAGCACGAGCGGCGGGACGATGCGCAGCCGGTCGGGCGTGGGTGCGTTCAGGACGAGCCCGGCGTCGAGTGCCGCCTTCTGCACGTCGGCCGCGCGGGGCTCGGTGAGCACCACGCCGCGCATGAGCCCGCGGCCCGTGACCTCGACGACACGGGGGTGCTGCTCGAGCACGGACGTGAGCTGGTCGCCCCGCGCCACGGCGTGCTGGAGCAGTCCGTCGGCCTCGATCGTGTCGAGCACCGCGAGCGCCGCGGCGCAGGCCACCGGGTTCCCGCCGAACGTCGTGCCGTGGTTGCCCGGACCGAGGAGCGTGGCGGCCTCGCCGATGCCGATGCACGCACCGATCGGGAACCCGCCGCCGAGACCCTTGGCCAGCGTCACGAGGTCGGGGACGATGCCGGACTCCTGGAACGCGAACCACGCGCCGGTGCGGCCGACACCGGTCTGCACCTCGTCGATCCACAGCAGCGCGCCGTGCTCGTGCGTGACGGCGCGGGCGTGCGCCAGGTACCCGTCGGGCGGCACCACGACGCCCGCCTCGCCCTGGATGGGCTCCAGGAGCACGGCGGCCACGGTGTCGTCGACCGCCGCGGACAGGGCCTCGGCGTCGCCGTAGGGCACCCAGCGCACGTCGCCGGGCAGCGGCTCGAACGGCTCGCGGTAGGCGGCCTTCGACGTCAGCGCGAGCGCGCCCATCGAACGGCCGTGGAAGCTGCCCTCCGCCACGACGACCGTGGTGCGGCCCGTGCGACGGGTCGCCTTGAAGGCGGCCTCGTTGGCCTCGGTGCCGGAGTTGGCGAAGAACGTGCGCACGGGCACGCCGTCGCCCGCGTCGAGCAGGGTCGCGAGACGCTCGGCGAGACGCACCTGGGGCTCGGTGGTGAAGAAGTTCGACACGTGGCCGAGGGTGCCCAGCTGGTCGGTGACGGCCTTCACGATCGCGGGGTGGGCGTGTCCGAGGGCGTTGACGGCGATGCCCGCGAGCAGGTCGAGGTAGTGGTTGCCGTCGACGTCCCAGACCGTGCTGCCCTCACCGCGCACCAGCACCCGCTGGGGGTCGCCGAAGGTGTTCATGACCGAGTCGCGGTAGCGCTCGGTCCAGGAGTCCCCGCTCTCGGGGCGCCCCTGGGCCGACAACGGCAGGCTGGCCTTCTGGACGTGCTGGTCGCTCACGACGACTCCTTCGGTGCGCTCGTGGAGTACAGCGCGGTACGGATGCGGGTCTCGACGCCGGGCAGCACCTGGGTGCCGACGCCCTCGTCGGTGAAGATCTCGAGCAGGACGGCGTGCGGCTCGCGGCCGTCGACCACGGTGGCGCCCTTGACGCCGCCCTCGACGGCCTTCAGGCAGGCCGTCATCTTGGGGATCATCCCCGACGCGAGCCCCGGCAGGATCTCGCGCAACGCCTCCGGGGAGATCTCGCCGATGACGTCGGTGCTGTCGGGCCAGTCCCGGTACAACCCCTCCACGTCGGTGAGCACGAGCATCTTCTCGGCCCCGAGCGCGACGGCCAGGGCCGACGCCGCGGTGTCGGCGTTGACGTTGTGGACCTGCCCCGACGCGTCGGGCGCGACGGTGGAGACGACCGGGATCCGGCCGGCGTCGATGAGGTCCTGCACGGCCTCCGGGCGCACGTGGGTGACCTCGCCGACGAGTCCGATGTCGGTCTCGACGCCGTCGATCACCGGACGGGTGGTCGTCGCGGTGAACAGACCGGCGTCCTCGCCGGAGAGGCCGACCGCGAGGGCGCCGTGCCGGTTGAGCAGGCCGACGAGCTCACGTCCGACCTGGCCCGTGAGGACCATGCGGACGACGTCGACGGACTCCGGCGTGGTGACCCGCAGGCCACCGCGGAACTCGGACTCGATGCCGAGCCGGTCGAGCATGGAGCTGATCTGCGGTCCGCCGCCGTGGACGACGACCGGCTTGAAGCCGGCGAGGCGCAGGAACACGATGTCCTCCGCGAACGCCTGCTTCAGGGACTCGTCGGTCATGGCGTTGCCGCCGTACTTCACGACCACGACCTTGCCGTGGTAGCGCTTCAGCCACGGCAGGGCGCCGGCGAGGGCGGCGGCCTTCTCGGTGTGCTCCTGCCACTCCTCGCGGCTGTGGCCGGCCTCGGGCGAGGTCTCGTCGGTCTGGGGGGTCTCGGGTGTCGTCATGGTGGTCCTCAGGAGGAGTAGGCCGAGTTCTCGTGCACGTACGCCTGGGTCAGGTCGTTCGTCCAGACCGTCGCGGTGCAGTCGTCTGGCTGCTTCAGGTCGATCGTCACGGTGACCGCGCGATCGGTGAGGTCGACGCCGTCGGGCGACTCCCCCGGACCGCTGGAACGGCAGACCCACACGCCGTTGAGGGCGACGTCGAGGTCGGCCGGGTCGAAGGCCGCCTGCGTGGTGCCGACCGAGGCCAGGATGCGTCCCCAGTTCGGGTCCTTGCCGAAGATCGCGCACTTGAACAGGTTGCTGCGGGCCACCGAACGGCCGACCTCGACCGCATCGGCGTCGGACGCGGCGTTGACGACGGTGATGGCGATCTCGTGGTCGGCGCCTTCGGCGTCGGCCAGCAGCTGCAGCGCGAGGTCGCGACAGACGCCGTGCAGGGCGGCGCCGAACGCGGCGGGGTCGGGCGTGACGCCCGAGGCACCACTGGCCATGAGCAGGACCGTGTCGTTCGTGGACTGGCAGCCGTCGGAGTCGAGCCGGTCGAAGGTCAGGGCGGTGGCTGCTCTCAGGGCCTCGTCGGCTGTCTCGGAGTCGAGCACGGCGTCGGTCGTGATGACGACCAGCATCGTGGCCAGCGCTGGGGCGAGCATGCCGGCACCCTTCGCCATGCCGCCGATGGTCCAGCCGGAGTCGCCGAAGTCCTCGGCACGTGTCACGAACTCCTTGGCGACCGTGTCGGTCGTCATGATCGCGGTGGCGGCGGCATGACCACCGTCATCGCTGAGGCCGTCGATGGCGTTGCCGACCCCGCCCAGCAGGGCGTCGCTGTCGTTGAGCAGGCCGATCAGGCCCGTGGAGCAGACCTGCACCTCGACCGCACCGACGCCGAGGCGCTCGGCGGCCAGCTCGGCGGTGCGGTGCGTGAGGGCGAACCCGTCGGGGCCGGTGTAGCAGTTGGCGCCGCCGGAGTTGATGACCACGGCCCTGGCCGCGCCAGTCTTGATCGCCTCGGCGCTCCACAGGACGGGGTTGGCCTTGCAGCGGTTCGACGTGAAGACGGCGGCCGCAGCGCTCAGCGGCCCGTCGTTGACGACGACGGCGACGTCGGGCGTTCCGGTGGACTTGAGGCCGGCAGCCACTCCGGCTGCCCGGAAGCCTTGCGCATGCGTCACGCTCATGGGGCCACTCCCGTGGTGGTGAGGCCCGTGGTCTCGGGGAGACCCAGGGCGAGGTTCATGGACTGGATGGCGCCGCCGGCGGTGCCCTTGACCAGGTTGTCGATGACGCTCGTCACCACGAGCCGGCCGGCCGCCTCGTCGACGGCGACCTGCAGCTGCGCCGTGTTCGCGCCGAGCGTCGCCGCCGTGGTGGGCCACTGGCCCTCGGGCAGCAGGTGGACGAACGGCTCGCCCTGGCCCGGCCCGCCGTAGGCCTCCTCGTAGACGGCCCGCACCCGGGCCACGTCGACGCCGTCGGCGAGCCGCGCCGTGGACGTGGCGAGGATGCCGCGGGCCATCGGGACGAGCGTCGGGGTGAACGAGATCGTCACGCCCTCGCCGCCGGCCTTCGTCAGGTTCTGCACGATCTCGGGCACGTGCCGGTGCACGCCCCCGACGCCGTAGGGCGAGGCGGCACCCAACCCCTCGGAGGCGAGCAGGTGGGCCTTGGGCGCCTTGCCGGCGCCGGAGAAGCCGTTGGCGAGCACCGCCACGAGGTCGTCGGCCGCCACGATCCCGGCGGAGACGGCCGGCTGCAGGCCGAGGGTCACGGCGGTGACGTTGCAGCCGGGGACGGCGATGCGGCGGACCCCGGCGAGGTGGTCACGCTGGCGGCCGGCGCCCACGAACAGCTCGGGCAGGCCGTAGGGCCACGTGCCGGCGTGCTCGCTGCCGTAGAACGCGGTCCAGTCCTCCGCGCTCTCCAGGCGGTGGTCGGCGCCGCAGTCGATGACGAGCACGTCGTCACCGAGCTCGGCCGCGATGCGTCCGGACTCGCCGTGCGGCAGGCCGAGGAACACGACGTCGTGCCCGCCGAGCGTGGAGGCGTCGGTCGGCTGGATCACGCGGTCGGCGAGCGACACCAGGTGCGGCTGGTGCTCGCCCAGGCGCGACCCGGCGCTCGACGCGGCGGTGACCGCACCGATCTCGACGTCGGGATGGGCGCTGAGGAGCCGCAGCACCTCGCCGCCGGCATAGCCGCTGGCTCCGGCCACGGCTGCTGTGTAGGTCGTCATCGGTCCACCTTGTCAGGTTCGATCGGTCGGGTGGGCGCGTCGGTCAGTCGGTGCCGAGCTCCATGGCGGCCGCGTCGAGCGCCTGCTCGGTGTCGGACCCGGCCGCCGGGTTGGCCTCGATCCGCATCGCACCACCGGCGGGGAGCTCCCCGAAGAGCGTGCCGTTCTCCACGAGCACCTGCCCCTGGTCGAGCGGCTGACCGGCGTACATCTCGAGCTTCGCGCGGGAGTCGGCGATGTCGAGGTTGCGCATCGTGAGCTGCCCGATCCGGTCGGTCGGACCGAAGACCGCGTTGTCGGTGCGCTCCATCGACAGCTTCTCGGGGTGGTAGGAGAAGTTCTCGCCCTGCGTGTCGAGGATCGAGTAGTCCTCGCCCCGGCGCAGCCGCAGGGTGACGCTGCCGGTGACGAGCGAGGCGATCCAGCGCTCCACCGACTCGCGCAGCATCATCGACTGCGGGTCGAGCCAGCGTCCCTCGTACATGAGCCGTCCGAGCCGGCGTCCGTGCGCGTGGAAGTTGGCGATGGTGTCCTCGTTGTGGATCGCGTTCACGAGCCGCTCGTAGGCGATGTGCAGCAACGCCATGGCCGGGGCCTCGTAGATGCCGCGGCTCTTGGCCTCGATGATCCGGTTCTCGATCTGGTCGGACATGCCGAGCCCGTGGCGGCCGCCGATCGTGTTGGCCGCGTGCACGAGGGCCACGGGGTCGCCGCCGAAGGTGTCCCCGTCGATCGCGACGGGACGCCCGGCCTCGAAGGTGACGGTCACGTCCTCGGTGTGGATGTCGACCGACGGGTCCCAGAACTTGACGCCCATGATCGGCTCGACCGTCTCGAGCGAGACGTCGAGGTGCTCGAGCGTCTTGGCCTCGTGGGTGGCGCCCCAGATGTTGGCGTCGGTGGAGTAGGCCTTCTCCTGGCTGTCCCGGTAGGGCAGGTCCCGCTCGGTGAGCCACTGGCTCATCTCGGTGCGTCCGCCCAGCTCGTGGACGAACTCGGCGTCCAGCCACGGCTTGTAGATCCGCAGGGCGGGGTTGGCCAGCAGGCCGTACCGGTAGAACCGCTCGATGTCGTTGCCCTTGAACGTGGACCCGTCGCCCCAGATGTCGACGCCGTCCTCGTGCATGGCACGCACGAGGAGCGTGCCGGTGACGGCACGCCCGAGCGGGGTGGTGTTGAAGTACGTGCGGCCGCCGGAGCGGATGTGGAACGCACCGCAGGCCAGGGCCGCCAGGCCCTCCTCGACGAGCGGCTTCTTGATGTCGATGGCCCGGGCCAGCTCCGCGCCGTACTGCATCGCGCGACCGGGGATGCCCGAGATGTCGGGCTCGTCGTACTGGCCGATGTCGGCGGTGTACGTGCAGGGCACGGCGCCCTTGTCGCGCATCCACGCGACCGCGACGGAGGTGTCGAGCCCTCCGGAGAAGGCGATGCCGACGCGCTCGCCGACGGGCAGGGAGGTGAGGACCTTGGACATGCCTCACATTCTTGCACAAGTCTGCAAGGTCTTGCAGTGGGGGTGGGTGATGTGGGGCGGCGCTGCCTCGGCCTTGCCCGACCGGCGGGTGCGCTGCTCGGCCTCGATCGACCGGCGGGTGCGCTGCCTCGGCTTTCCATGGGCTCGGTCTCCGAAAGGGCCTCGACCGGACAGGCGGCCTGGAGCCGGCCACGTCCCCGGTCTGCGGGTTCCTCGGTCGTCAGAGGTAGGTGACACTCCGAATGAGGCGGTCGGAGGTAGGTGACACTCCGAATGAGGCCCCTGTTCGGAGTGTCACCTACCTCTGCACCCACGATTCCGCGCGTCACCTACCTCTGACACGCCCACAGCGTCGGCCGGACCCCGAGAGCCCGGCCGAGCACCGCCTGACCGCTCGGTCGAGGCCTTTCGGAGGCCAGGCCCGGTCGAGGCCGTGCCGACGCAGCCGCAGGACGAGACCGACCCAGACCGACGCGACCGCAGGACGGACGTCAGCGCAGCACGCCCCCCAGCGACTCCCCCGCCGCGACGAGCGCAGCACGGGCCTCGGCGATCTCGGCGTCCTTGAGAGTGCGGTCCGGGGCGCGCAGCCGCACCGCGAAGGCGAGCGACTTCTGCCCCTCGGGCACCGGTGCCCCGGTGTACACGTCGAACAGTCGCACCGACTCGACCACCCCGTGGGCCACGGCGAGCGCGGAGCGCAGGGCCTCGGCCGTCACGCCGGCGTCGACGATGAACGCCAGGTCCTCCTTGGCCACGGGGTAGGCCGAGAAGTCCGGACGCGGTCCGACCTCGGGCGACGCCGCGAGAAGCGCGTCGAGGTCGACCTCGCCCGCCACCGACCGCGCCGGGAGCCCGTACTCCTTCAGCACCGACGGGTGGAGCTCACCCGCGTGCCCGACCACGCGCCCGTCGAGCACCAGAGCAGCGCAACGTCCCTGGTGGAACGGCGCGACCTGGGCCTGCTCGACCGTGAGGTCGACGTGCAGGGCGTCGGCGAGCCGGCGCGCCACCGCGACGGCGTCCGCCCAGGTGGCCGCCCGTCCCGGTCCGGCCCAGCCGGAACGCTCCCGCTCCCCCGCCAGGACCCATCCGGCATGGAAGGGCTGGTCGGGCAGGGCCGCGTCGAGCGCGGCGATCTCGTCGCTCGTCGGCCTGCGGTCCGTGCCGTAGATCGGCGCGGCGGGGCCGCCGAGGCGTGGGTGGAAGACGCGGGCGACCTCGCTGATCTGCACGGCCTCGTGACCGCGGCCGACGTTGAGCGCAGCCGACCGGAGCAGGCCGACGAGGAGCGTGGTCGTGAGACCGGGCTCCTGCGCCGACAACGGGTTGGCCAGCAGCACCTGCCGGCGACGGGCGTCGTCGGCGGGGAGCGCGAGCCGGTCGAGGTCCGCCTCGCCCACGAAGGGCAGGGTGGTGACCTCCACCAGTCCGGCGCCGGCGAGCACGTGGCCCACGCGCCGACGCAGCTCCTGGTGACGGGTCAGGCCACGACCGCCGGTAGGCGTCGGCAGGACCGACGGCACCTGGTCGTAGCCCGCGGTCCGCAGCGCCTCCTCGACGAAGTCGTAGGGGTCGTTCAGGTCGAAGCGCCAGCTGGGCGGGGTGACGTGGAGGACGTCGCCCTCCCGCTCGACCGTGCAGCCGTTGCGCTCGAACGTGCGCTGGGCGTCGTCGGCGGAGATCGGCACGCCACTGATGCGGGCGGGCAGGTCGACGGGGACCGTGACGGCCGTGCGTGTCGGCGCCTCGCCGACCACGGTGGCGCCGGGCTCCAGGGTGCCGCCACCGAGCTCCACCAGCAGCTCGGCCACGCGGGCCGCCCCGACGAGCGTGAGCTCGGGGTCGACGCCGCGCTCGTAGCGCTTGGCGGCCTCCGAGGGCAGCCGGTGCCGCTTGACGGCCCGGAAGATGGTCACCGGGTCCCAGTAGGCCGCCTCGACCACAACGGCGGTGCTCGTGTCGGAAAGCTCGGTCGACGCGCCGCCCATGACACCGGCCAGACCGATCGGTCCGGAGTCGTCGGCGATCACGAGGTCCTCGGGCGTGAGCGTCCGCTCGACGTCGTCGAGGGTCGTGAGGGTCTCCCCCGCACGGGCCCGGCGCACCACGATGTCGCCCGCCACCGTGTCGCGGTCGTAGCAGTGGTTGGGCTGGCCCAGCTCGAGCATCACGTAGTTGGAGACGTCGACGGCCAGGGAGATGGACCGCATGCCCGCATCAGTGATGCGACGGGCCATCCACGCGGGCGTGGGACGAGTCGGGTCGACGCCCGTGACGACCAGCGTCGTGAAGACCGGGCAGCCCTCGGAGTCCTCGACCCGCACGGGGTACGCGGGCACGTCGGCCGCAGGCACCGGGCGGTCGGCGGGGTCGGTGAACGGCACGTCGAACGCGAGCGCGGCGTCGCGGGCCACGCCGCGCAGGCTGAGGGCGTACGCGCGGTCGGGGTTGACCTCGAGGTCGAGGGTCTGGTCGCCCAGGCCCAGCAGCGCCACGGCGTCGTCGCCCGGCTGTGCCGACCCCTCGGCCAGGACGAGGATGCCGTCGGCGGTGGTCTCGTCGTCGGGCAGGCCGAGCTCCTTGGTGGAGCAGATCATGCCGTCGGAGACGTGGCCGTAGGTCTTGCGCGAGCTGATCTCGAACCCCAGCTCGGGCAGGTACGTGCCCGGCAACGAGACGACCACCAGGTCGCCCACGCCGAAGTTGTGCGCACCGCACACGATGCCGCGCGAAGGGACGTCCTCGCCCGGTGCGTCGGGCACGGACGGGTCGTTCTGCTCGGGGCCGACGTCCACGCGGCACCAGTTGATGGTCTTGCCGTTCTTCTGCTCCTCAGGACGCACCTCGAGCACGCGCCCGACCGTGAGCGGACCGGTGATGCCGCCGCCCACGATCTCCTCGAGCTTGAGGTCGTACATCGTCAGCCGGTCGGCGATCTGCTCGGTCGTCACGGCAGGCGGGAGCTCGACGAGCGACCGCAGCCACTCCACAGGGACACGCATGTCTACAGACCAACTCCGAACGGCTGGGTGAAGCGGATGTCGCCGTCCCACAGGTCGCGCATGTCGGCGATGTCGTAACGGCTGATGATGGTGCGGTCCAGGCCCATGCCGAAGGCGAAGCCCGAGTACTCCTCGGGGTCGACGCCGCAGGCGACGAGCACGCGGGGGTTCACGACCCCGCAGCCGCCCCACTCGATCCAGCCCTCACCACGGCACGTGCCGCAGTCGGCGACGGCGTCCGCGACGTTGTGACAGACGTAGCAGAGCAGGTCGACCTCGGCGCTCGGCTCGGTGAACGGGAAGTAGGACGGACGGAACCGCGTGGTCATCCCCGGTCCGTAGACCGCGGCGGCGAAGTGGTCGAGCGTGCCCTTGAGGTGCGCCATCGACAGGCCGCGGTCGATCGCCAGGCCCTCGACCTGGTGGAAGACCGGCATGTGCGTGGCGTCGGCCTCGTCGGTGCGGTAGACGCGCCCGGGGCAGACGACGTAGATCGGCGGCGTGCGGGTGAGCATGGTGCGCGCCTGGACGGGCGACGTGTGCGTGCGCAGCACCAGCGCCGCGCTCTCCGGCTCGACCCAGAACGTGTCCTGCATCGTGCGTGCCGGGTGGTTCGGGCCCAGGTTGAGCGCATCGAAGTTGAGCCACTCGGCCTCGACCTCGGGGCCCTCCGCGACCTCCCAGCCCATCGCGACGAAGATGTCGGCGACGTGCTCCTGGATGGTGGTGATGGGGTGCCGGGCGCCGATCGGCTCGACGTCCGTCGGCAGGGTCACGTCGACGGTCTCCTCGGCCAGACGACGCTCCTCCTCGAGCGACTCGAGCTCTGCGGAGCGAGCGGCCAGGGCCTGGTTGACGGCCCCGCGCGCCTGCCCGATCCGCTGCCCCGCGTCCTTGCGGGCCTGCGGCGGGAGCGCGCCGATCTCGCGGTTCGCGAGCGCGAGCGGGGAACGGTCGCCGGTGTGGGCGATGCGCACCTGCTTGAGCGCGTCGAGGGAGTCGGCGGCGGCGATCGCGGCGAGGGCGGCGTCGCGCACGCGCGCGACCTCGGCCTCGCCCAGCGCGGCGACCTCGACGGGGTCGTAGTCGGAGTTCGGGGCGGACACCCCAGCAGTCTAGTGAGCCGACCGTTCACCGGGACCGGCCCGGGTCGCGATGGCCGGGCCCGGATCGGTCACGGTGGGTCAGTCGGTCAGGGCGTCGGGCTCGTTGACGGGCACCCACACCCGGATGCAGGCGCCACCACCCTCGGCGTCGCCGATCTCGATGCGGCCGCCGTGCTCCTCGACGATGCCGCGCACGATGTACATGCCGAGCCCGCTGCCCGCCCCGGGACCGGAGCGCCAGAAGCGGCTGAACACGCGCTGACGCATCTCCTCGGGGATGCCGGGCCCCTGGTCGTGGATCTCGAGCACCGCTCCCCCGCCTCCGGCGACGGCGTCGTCCTCACCCAGGTGCTCGACCACGACCTTCCGGAGACCGTGCCCGTGCCGCATGGCGTTCTCGATCAGGTTGGTGGCCACCTGGGTCATCCGGTCGGCGTCGCCCCACACCAGGTGCGGCTCGCCGATCGTGGTGAGCTCGAAGGGCTCGCCACCGGCCGAGGCGCTGCGCAGGACTCCCCTGACGACCTCGTCGAGCTTCACGGGTCCGCGACGCAGGGTGAGCCGGCCGGCGTCGATGCGGGCGGCGTCGAGGAGCTCGGTGATGAGTCGGCTGAGGCGGTCCGCGTCGGAGTCGACCGTCTCGAGCATGAACTGGCGCTGCTCCTCGGAGAAGCGGTCCCACTTCGACAGGAGGGTGGCGGTGAAGCCCTTGATGCCCGTCAGGGGGGACCGCAGCTCGTGCGCGACGGTGGCCACCAGGTCCGACCGCTCACGGTCCCGCTGGTTGCGCACCTTCGCGTTGCGCACGCTCGCGATGACCTTGACCACGGTGCCGCCGGGCCGGTCTCGCACCAGCCGGGCCGTCACGAGGTACTCGCTGCCCCGCGGCGAGTACCAGGACTGCTCGGAGAGCCGGTTCCTGATGTTCAGCCCGTCGTAGGGATGGGTGGAGTCGTACCAGCTGTTGCCGTTCAGGTCGTCGAACGGCATGGCGTCGGACAGGTGCATCCCGAGCATCTCGCCCGGCGCGGCCCGCGCCATCTTCTCGATGCGTCCGTTGACGTACTCGACGATCCCGTCCGCACCGGCGATGACCACGCCGTCGGGGAAGTCGTCGAGGTCCATGGAAGGAATCTAGTACGAATGAACTACTCGCGACGAGCGCCGCGTGCCGACGCGAGCTCCACGAGCGCGAGGTTGCCGTCGACGTGCTCGCCGTCCGGGCCCTCGACGACGTCCTCCAGCCCGATGCGCGTGGAGACCCCGAGCTCGACCGCGAGGTCCAGCATCGGCCAGGCCGAGCGGCCCTCTCCGTGCAGCAGGACCGGGATGCCGGTCGGACGCACCAGCTCCAGGAGCGACTCGGCCGTCTCCCGCTGGTCGGGGGCGTCGGCCAGCTCGAGCAGCACCACCGACGTGTGCTCGCGCCACGACGAGGCGAGCCAGTCGCGGCCCGCGTCCTCGGTCCAGAGGCCGGCACTCAGCTGGACGCCGCGGTCGACGAGCGCCGCCGCGAGGTCGACGGCGTCGCGCTCGTGCCAGTTGACCGACGCGTGGTCGGGCAGCACCGTCCACGCGGCCACGGCGCGGGCCGGCGAGGTCCCACCGGTCCAGGCCCACGCACCGGTGGTGACTCCCACCGGGACGTCGACGACGGCGCGGACCGCCTCGACCCAGTGCGCGACGTCGGCCGGCTCGAGGCTGTCGCGTCCGTCGCCCGTGCGCGGGTGCACGTGCAGGTCCTGGGCGCCGGCGGCGACGACGGCGGCGGCGTCGGCCGCGCAGGACTCGGCGGTGACCGGCACCCCGGGGTGCTCGTCGGCGTCGCGGGACCCGTTCAGGCAGCACTGCAGGACGGTGGTGGTCATCGATCTCCCTGGGCACGCGCACTGGCGTAGAGGCACACCGCGGCTGCGGTGGCCAGGTTCAGGCTCTCGGCGCGGCCGAGGATCGGCACGGCCACGGCGAGGTCGGCGGCGTCGCGCACCTCGGCCGGCAGTCCCTGGGCCTCGTTGCCCATGACCCAGGCCGTCGGGGCGGCCAGGTCGAGACCCGAGCCCTCGCGATCGGCGTCGAAGAGGTCGACGTCGGCGTCGCCGTCGGTGGCGAGCACCTGGAGACCGCGTGCCCGAAGCGCGTCGAGCACCTCGTCGTGGTCGCGGTGGACCACGACCGGCAGGTGGAACAGGCTGCCGGCACCGGCCCGGACGGCCTTCGGGTTCGTGGGGTCCACGCTGTCGGCCGACAGCACCACGGCGTCCGCGCCGGCGGCGTCGGCGCACCTGATGACCGCACCGGCGTTGCCGGGGTCGCGCATGTCGTGGCACACCACCACGAGACGTGCCTCGTCCGGCACGGCCTCGAGGCCCCTGACGACCGTGCGGCACACGGCCACGATGCCCTGGGGCGTGGTGGCGTCGGCGACCTCGGCGAGCACCTCGTCGTCGACCACCGTCCAGGTGACGGAGGCGGCGTCGGCGGCCTGGTGCAGGAGCGGGTGCCGCTCCTGCGCCGCGGCGGTGGCGAAGACCTCGAGCACCACGTCGGGCACGGCGAGGGCCTCGCGCACGGCCTGCGGGCCCTCGGCGAGGAACTCGCCGGTCTCGGCCCGGAAACGCCGCGTGGCAAGCCGTCGAGCACGCTTGATCCGTCCGCTGCGGACGGTCACGGTGTGCTCGGGGCTTGCCACGGGCGTCGGTGCGAGGGCGGTCAGGCCGTCGCGTCTTCCTTGGGCGCGTTCACGTCGGCCGGAAGGTTGTCCTTCGCGACCTGGACGAGGGCGCTGAACGCGGCCGGCTCGTTGACGGCCAGCTCGGCCAGCATCTTGCGGTCGACCTCGACACCCGCGGCCTTGAGGCCCTGGATGAAGCGGTTGTACGTGAGGCCCTCGGCGCGGACGGCAGCGTTGATGCGCTGGATCCAGAGACGACGGAAGTCGCCCTTCTTGGCCTTGCGGTCACGGTAGTTGTAGACCAGGGAGTGAGTGACCTGCTCCTTGGCCTTGCGGTACAGGCGCGAGCGCTGGCCACGGTAGCCGGACGCCCGCTCGAGGGTCTCGCGGCGCTTCTTCTGCGCGTTGACGGAACGCTTGACGCGTGCCATAGGGGTTCTCCTTCGGGTGGGGTGCGGTCAGCGACCGAGCAGCTTCTTGACCATCTTGGTGTCGGCCTTGGACACGTCGACCGTGCCGTCGAGACGGCGCGTGCGGGTGCTGGGCTTGTGCTCCAAGAGGTGCCGGCGGCCGGTCTGCTCGCGACGGAGCTTGCCCTTGCCGGTGATCTTGACGCGCTTCTTCATGCCCGAGTGGGGCTTGAACTTCGGCATCTCATGCCTCCATGTCTGGGTCGAGGTTCTCGCTTCGACGCCGGGGCTTCTTCGGCGTCGCAGTCTTCTTCTGGGCCTCGCGGTGCGCCTTGTCGGCGGCCGCCTCGGCTTCACGCTCCGCGGTCTTCTCAGCGGTGGTCTTGGCCTTCTCGGCCTTGACCTCGGCCTGGGCCTCGGACTTCTTCTTCAGCGGCGCGAGCACCATCGTCATGTTGCGGCCGTCCTGGCGCGGGTGCGCCTCGACGACGCCGAGGTCGGCCACGTCCTCACCCAGCTTCTGCAGCAGGCGGTACCCGAGCTCGGGTCGGTGCTGCTCGCGGCCGCGGAACATGATCGTGATCTTGACCTTGTCGCCCGCCCTCAGGAACCGCACGACGTGACCCTTCTTGGTGTCGTAGTCGTGCTGGTCGATCTTCGGACGAAGCTTCATCTCCTTGATGATGGTGTTCGTCTGGTTGCGTCGTGACTCGCGTGCCTTCTGGGCGGCCTCGTACTTGAACTTGCCGTAGTCCATGAGGCGGCACACCGGGGGGCGGGCCGTCGGGGCGACCTCGACGAGGTCGAGGTCGGACTCGGCAGCGAGGCGCAGGGCGTCCTCGATGCGAACGATGCCGACCTGCTCACCGCCGGGTCCGACGAGCCGGACCTCGGGTACGCGGATGCGGTCGTTGACGCGCAGCTCTGTGCTGATGGATCCTCCTGTGGTCTGTGTCCAGGAGGCCCACGACAATGGCCCCCGTCCGACAGGACGGAGGCCACCGATGCACGCCGTCGGTGCGAACCGAACAGCGTCGCTCGGCCGGGCGTACCGGCCGAGGTACCCCCCGATCCGCGGATCGAGCAGGTGGGAGGTGGGCCTCCACTTCTTCCCCAGGATAGCAAACCCTCGCGCCCTCGTGAAAATCGGCGCGCCGGCACCGCTCGGCCGCGGTCCGGAACAGCCGACATCCGGGCGAAACACCGCGGACGCCGACGGGCAACACCGGCCGCCCAGCATGGGCGCAGGAGGTGTCGACATGAGGTGGAGGGTCAGGGCCACGTTCCCGGATCGGCCCGGTCTGCTGGGCCGGATCGCGCTGGCGTGCGGCGAGGCCGACGTGAACATCGTCGGGATGCAGGTCTTCTCGACCCGTCCCACGGTCACCGACGAGTTCGTCGTCGAGGCCGGCGACGACTGGACCGACGTCGGCCTCTCGGAGCTCTTCGTCGGGGCCGGGGGCACCGCCGTCGCGGTCACCCGTGCCGACGAGGACGCCGTGCTGGACACGCCGACGCGCTACCTGGACGCCGTGCACCAGGTGCTGGAGGAGGGACGCGACGTCGAGGACGTGCTCGCCGAGCTGCTCGCGACCGAGCCGCCCGACGTGGCCGACTACGCGGGCCACGACGTGCTGGACCTGCGGCGCCGCAACGGCACCGCCCTGCGGATCAGCCGAGCGGTCCCCTTCACCGCGGTCGAGCGGGCGCGCGCGCAGGCCCTGCTGTCGCTCGTGAGCGACGCCGGCGTCGACGTGCCCCTCATCGCACCCTCGCCCCGCCACCCGATGCCCCTGGTCCGCCTGGCCGGACTCGCCGACATCGAGGCCGTGGCGGCACTGCACGAGCGGTGCAGCGTCGACACCCTCTACACCCGGTACCAGGTCCCTCTGCGGATGCCGATGACGACGCGGATGGCACGACGCCTGGTGACTCCCGAGCACGGCCTCGCCATCGTCGTCCAGGTCGGTCTCGACCTGGTGGGTCACGGGGTGCTCGAGCCGCTCGAGGACCGGCTGGTCTTCCAGCTGCTCGTCGAGGACGCCTGGCAGGGGCGCGGCTTCGGCACGTTGCTGGTCAAGCACGCGGCGCGGCACGCCAAGGCGCAGGGCGCCGAGCACCTCACCTTCGTGTCCGCCGGGTCCAACGACATGCTGCTGCGCGCCGTGGGCGCGGCCGGCTTCGTGGCCCGGGTGGAACGTCACGACGCCGCCGTTCACATCACCGTCCCGCTCGCCGGGGTTCGAGCGGCCGAGAGCGCGTGAGGGGATCCTGCTCGCTGCTGCCCTGACTCGGCTCGCCCCGCCGCTGCGCTGCCGCACGAGGTCTCGACCCACCGGTGCGCTGCCGCGGCTTTCGCCGGGAGTGGCCTCCGAAAGGGCCTCGACCGGACGGCTGGCGGGAGCTTCACCGGGTTCTCGGACTGCACCCGGGGTTCGGGGACGCAGGATTCTGCGTTCGTGACCTGAAGGCGGAAGGATCCTGCGTTAGGTACGGGATCCCGTCACGAACGCAGCATCGTTCGGGCCACCGCTCGCAAGAGCAGCATCGTGAACGCCGTGTGCGCAGAGGGGCCAGTGATGGACACCCCTCGCCCCAATCAGTGGGAATTCACCATCTGAAGTCGTCCTGCGGTTGAAGATCCACCGATCGAACGCGCGAACGAAGAGTTCTGCGCCGATCACGCGCGCAGGGAAAATCATGCGTCACCCCCGGTCCCAGGACGAAGCCCGAGAACTCAAGGGGCGCGGTTCCCAGCCGCCCGGTCGAGGCCCTTCTGGAGACCAGACCGAGCGCTAGCCGAGGCAGCGCACCGGTGGGTCAAGACCCCCTGCGACAGCGCACCGGAGGATCAGGCCCCCGCGGCAGCGCACCACCAGAACGAGAGCCGCTGCACCGACGCACCCGCCGTCGGGACCTTCGTCAGCCCCCGGTCACCCACGCGTGGCCGACATCGGTGGAGACCAGCCGGTCCCCCGCCGCCAGGTGCCGCAGGTCGTCGGTCTCCACGACCTGGAAGTGCGGCGAGCCGAGGTCGAGCAGCAGCGCAGCGGCGCCCTCGGACTGCGCCGCCACCGCAGCCGCCTGGCCCCACACGGGAACCGGCCGGGCCTGCGGGTTCCAGCGCGTCATCGCCTCGAGGCTGCTGAACGTCAGGAGGGCCTGGCGGCCGTCGGCGCCGGTCATGAGCACCGCGGCCATGTCGGCGTCCTTGTCCCCGCTGGTCAGGGCCTCGGGGCCGGCGGCCTGGCTCGCGGCGCCGAGCGTGGCGACCACGGGCACGAAGACGCGCACGGAGCCGAGGACCGCCAGGACGGCCACCGCGTCGCCCAGGGCAGCGCCAAGGCGAGGATCGAGTCGTCCGTCGTCGTCGGGGAACGCCGGCTCGGCCAGCGAGCGACCGGTCACGGGACGCGCCGCACCAGGTCGTCGACGACCTGACGCACCCGGCCGTGGCCGCTCGTGCCCTGCAGGGCGAACAGCATGAGCCGCTCGTCGTCGACCGTCACGAGGGTGGGCCAGGGTGCGCCCTCGCCGAAGGCGAACCCCTTCACCCGGTTCCACGGCACGTGGTGCGTGCGGTACCCGTTCACGACCTCGAGCTCGTCGTCGGACACCGTCACCCGGCTGCGACCGATGCCGTGCAGGATCACGATGAAGACCGCGATGGAGCCGTACAGCGTGAGCGCCTGGGAGAGGGTGACCTGGGACCGGATCTCCTGCGGCAGCGCGAAGGTGATCGCGACCGACATCGCCACCAGGGCCACGCAGGACCCGTAGGCGACGTAGCGGGTCCCGCCGGGACGATGCGTGGTCATACCCGGCACGCCAGGATGTCGGTCACGAGGATGCCGCGGGCGCCCAGCTCGTAGAGGCTGTCCATGATCTTCTGGGCGGCGTCGCGCGGCACCATCGAGCGCACCGCGACCCACCCCTCACGATGCAGCGGCGACACGGTGGGCGACTCGATGCCCGGCGTGAGCTCGACCGCGCGCTCGACGTGCTCCACGCGGATGTCGTAGTCCATCATCACGTACGTCCGGGCGACGAGGACGCTGTCGAGACGACGCTTGAACACGGCGTACCCCTCGGGCTCGCCCGTTCCTGCCTCGCCGCGCGTGATCAGGACGGCCTCGGACGAGAGGATCGGGTCGCCGAACACCGCGAGGTCGGCCTGGCGCAGCGTGCTCCCGGTCTCGACGACGTCGGCGATCGCGTCGGCCACGCCGAGGCGGATGGAGGACTCGACCGCGCCGTCGAGGCGGACCACGGTCGCCGCGACACCGCGCGCGCTCAGGTAGTCCTGCACGATGACCGGGTACGACGTCGCGATCCGCTTGCCCTCGAGCTCGGCGATGGCCGACATGGACCCGGTCGGCGCGGCGAAGCGGAACGTCGAGGCCCCGAAGCCCAGGCCGATCTGCTCGGTCGCCGGGGCCGCGGAGTCGAGCAGGAGGTCACGGCCGGTGATGCCGACGTCGAGCGTGCCCTCCCCCACGTAGACGGCGATGTCGCGCGGTCGCAGGTAGAAGAACTCGACGTCGTTCTCGGCATCGACGAGGACGAGGTCCTTGGTGTTGCGGCGCTGGCGGTAGCCCGCCTCCGCGAGGATCTGGCTGGCGGCGTCGGACAGGGCGCCCTTGTTGGGAACGGCCACTCTCAGCATGGTGGTGACTTTCTGACGAAGGAGGTCGGGCCCGACCGGCGTCCGCCACGACGGGGGACGGTGGCCGGATCGCACGACAGCGGCACGGCCCGAGGAGGTGCTGGGTCCGCTGTCGTCACAGATGCGCGTAGACGTCGTCGAGCGAGATGCCGGCGGCGATCATCATGACCTGGGCGTGGTAGAGCAGCTGGCTGATCTCCTCGGCCGTGCGCTCGGGGCCCTCGTGCTCGGCGGCCATCCAGGACTCGGCGGCCTCCTCGACCAGCTTCTTGCCGATCGCGTGCACGCCGGCATCGAGCTCGGCGACGGTGCGCGAGCCCTCGGGCCGGTCGCTGGCCTTGGCGGCGAGCTCGGCGAACAGGTCGTCGAAGGTCTTCATGGTGACCTCAGTCTAGGGAGGCCAGCGTGCGCAGGGTCGCCCAGGTCGACAGCGCGGCCTCGGCGGCCTCGCGACCCTTGTCCTCGACGCTGCCCTCGAGCCCGGCGCGGTCGAGCGCCTGCTGCTCGGTGTCGCACGTCAGCAGACCGAACCCCACCGGCACCCCCGTGTCGAGGGACACCCGCGCGAGGCCGTCGGTGGCTGCGGCCGAGACGTACTCGAAGTGAGGTGTGCCGCCTCGGATGATCACGCCCAGGGCCACGACCGCGTCGAAGCCGGCCGCCGCGCACCCCTGGGCGACCAGCGGCAGCTCGAACGAACCGGCGGCCCGCACGAGCGTGGCGTCGGTGACCCCGGCGTCCGACAGGGCGCGCTGGGCGCCCGCGATCAGGCCGTCCATCACCTGGTCGTGCCAGCTGGAGGCCACGACGGCCACGCGGGCCCCCGTGGCGTCGACCTGCAGGGTGGGTGCTCCGTGTCCGCTCATGCCGTCGTTCCCGTCGTCTCGTCGAGGCCCAGGTCGGGCAGGTCGTGACCCATCCGCTCGGCCTTGGTCCTCAGGTACTGGATGTTCTCGGCGGTCGGCTGGATCTGCAGGGAGATCCGCTCGGCCACCTTCACGCCGTAGGCCTCCAGCTGCGTCGCCTTGTCCGGGTTGTTGGTGAGCAGCCGGACCGAGCCGATGCCGAGGTCGCGCAGCATCTGCGCGCCGGCGGCGTAGTCGCGCTCGTCCTCGCCGAACCCGAGGGCGAGGTTGGCGTCGACCGTGTCACGGCCGGCGTCCTGCAGGGCGTAGGCCTGCAGTTTGTGCAGCAGACCGATCCCTCGGCCCTCGTGACCGCGCAGGTACACCACCACGCCCGCCCCCTCGGCCTTGACCGCCGCCATGGACGCCTGGAGCTGCGGCCCGCAGTCGCACCGCCGCGAGCCGAACACGTCGCCGGTCAGGCACTCCGAGTGCAGACGGACCAGCACGCTCGCACCCTCGGCGGCCGCCGCGGCGAGGTCTCCGTGCACGAGGGCCACGTGCTCGGCCCCGTCGATCGTGTCGCGGAAGCCGTGTGCGGCGAAGGTGCCGAACTCGGTGGGGAGCGTCGTCGTGGCGAGCCGCTCGACCTGGGCCTCGTGCAGACGCAGGTGCACCTGCAGGTCCTCGATCGAGACGAGGGCCAGGTCGTGCTCGTCGGCGAAGGCGCGCAGGGCGGGCGCCCGCATGAGGGTGCCGTCGTCGTGCACGACCTCGCCGATCACGCCGACCGGTGTCAGGCCCGCGAGCCGGGTGAGGTCCACCGCGGCCTCGGTGTGTCCGGCGCGCGCCAGGACGCCGCCCTCCTTCGCACGCAGGGGCAGCACGTGGCCCGGCATGACCAGCTCGAACGGCTCGGTCGCCGAGTCGGCGAGCACCCGGACCGTGCGCGCCCGGTCGGCTGCCGAGATGCCGGTGGTGATGCCGTCGCGGGCGTCGATCGAGATCGTGTAGGCGGTGCGCATCATCTCGCGGTTGTGCGGCGTCATGAGCGGGATGCCGAGCCGGTCGAGGATGGCCCCCGGCGCGGGTGCGCACACGTAGCCGCTGGAGTACCGCACCAGGAAGCCCATCAGCTCCGGCGTGGCCTTGCTCGCGGCGAAGATGATGTCGCCCTCGTTCTCGCGGCCCGGGTCGTCGACCACCACGACGGCCTTGCCGTCGCGGATGTCGGCGATCGCCCGCTCGATGCTGTCGAGGCGGACCGTGTCGCCGCCGGCGTCCGAATACGTCGTCATGACTGCTGCTCCTTCGGGAGGCGGGCGGCCAGCAGCCGCTCCACGTACTTGGCGAGGACGTCGACCTCGAGGTTCACCCGGTCGCCGGGGGCGAGGGTGCCGAGCGTCGTGTCCGCGAGGGTGGTGGGGATGAGCGAGACGCTGAAGAACGGCTCGGCAGCGCGCGGTTCGGACACCTCGACGACGGTGAGGGAGACCCCCTGCACCGTGATCGAGCCCTTGGGGACCAGGTACCGGGCCAGCTCGGCCGGCAGGGAGAAGCGCAGGACGTCCCAGTGCTCGCTCGGCGTGCGGTCGATCAGCGCCCCGGTGCCGTCGACGTGCCCCTGCACGATGTGCCCGCCCATGCGCGCACCGGCCTGCATGGCGCGCTCGAGGTTGACCTCGTCACCGACCTCCAGGCCACCGAGCGACGTGCGGTCGAGCGACTCGGCCATGACGTCGGCGCTGAAGACGTCGCCGTCCCCCTCCTGCGACGACTGGTCCATGACCGTGAGGCAGCAGCCGTTCACGGAGATCGAGGCTCCGTGCGTCGCGTCGGCCGTGACGACGGGGCCGCGCACCGAGAGGCGCACGGAGTCGCCGAGCGACTCGATCGCCGTGACGACGCCCTTCTCCTCCACGAGACCGGTGAACATCAGGGCATCTCCTCACGTGGGGCACGGCCCGGCGTGCCGATGATGCGGATGTCGGGGCCGATCCGCGCGACGTCGTGCAGGTCGATGGGACGCAGGTCGGCCAGCGTGGCGGCCTCGCCCTCCAGCGCCGCACGGCCCGAGCCGAGCATCGCGGGAGCGATGTAGCCGATCACCCGGTCGACCAGGCCCGCGTTCCAGAACGCGCCGGCCAGGCGGGGACCACCCTCGAGCCACACGTGCCGGACGCCGTTCTCGACCATCTTCGCGAGCACCTCGTCGGGCTCGCGGCTCTGCACGAGCAACGTCGGCGCGACCCGGTCGAACACCCGGTAGTACGAGGGGATGTGGGTCTCCCCCACCACGACGCGCAACGGCTGCCGGTCGTACGGGAGCGGGAGGTCGTCGGCGTCGCGGACCGTCAGGCGCGGGTCGTCGGCCAGGACCGCGCCGGTACCCGCCATGATCGCGTCGGCACCGGCGCGGAAGAGCTGCACGTCGCGTCGGGCCTCGGCCGAGGTGATCCACTTGCTCGAGCCGTCGGGAGCGGCGCTCAGGCCGTCCATGGTCGCGGCGTACTTCCAGGTGACGAAGGGGCGACCGTGGGTGAGGGCGAAGGTCCACTCCACGTTCAGCTCGGCGGCCTCGTCGGCGAGCAGCCCGGACTCGACCTCGACGCCGGCCGCCCTCAGGCGCTCGGCGCCACCTGCGGCCTCGGGGTTCGGGTCGGTCTGGGCGAGCACGACCCGTGCCACGCCCGCCTCCAGCAGCGCCTCGACGCACGGCCCGGTGCGCCCGGTGTGCGCGCACGGCTCGAGCGTGACGACCGCCGTGGCCCCACGCGCGGCGTCACCGGCCTGCTGGAGCGCGTCGACCTCGGCGTGCGGCGTCCCCGCACCTCGGTGCAGGCCGACCGCCAGCTGCTCTCCCGCGGGAGTCAGCAGCACGCAACCGACCCGAGGGTTCGGGAGCGCGCTGGCCACGGAGCGCGCGGCGTCGATCGCCACGCGCATGGCCTGCTGCTCGGTGCCCGTGCGTCCAGCCTCGGTACCCATCGTGTCCTCCGGTCGGGCTCGCCGATCCGGGGTCGTCGGGTCGGGTGCACGGGTCCGCGCGGACCCGGCGCCAGACCCCGCGTGTGCCTCTCATCCGGACTTTCACCGTCGGTACCGGAGTTCCACCGGTTCAACCATCCTCCCGAAGGAGGGCGGGTCGCGGACTATGACCGCCGGCTCGGAATTGCACCGACCCCGGAACACGCGAGCTGTTGCTCGTACGGCGAAAGTGTAGCCGGGCGCACGAGACCCTCGGCCGCCGTCTCCCGATGAGAGACCGGCGCCACGTCCCGAGACGTCCGACTCAGTGGCGGCAGGCGGCGTCGGCGAGCCCGCGCAGCGTCTCGACCATGGCGCCGGGGTCGTCGGCGCCGAACACCGCGGAGCCGGCGACGAAGGTGTCGGCACCGGCGTCGGCGCACCGCTCGATGGTCTCGACCGAGACCCCGCCGTCGACCTGCAGCCAGATCTCGCCGCCGGTGCGCTCGATGAGCTCACGCGTGCGGCGGATCTTCGGCAGGCACAGGTCGAGGAACTTCTGACCACCGAACCCGGGCTCGACGGTCATGACGAGCACCATGTCGAGCTCGGGGAGCAGGTCGGCGTACGGCTCGATGGGGGTGGCCGGCTTCAGCGCCATGGACGCGCGTGCACCCTGAGCGCGGATCTCGCGGGCCAGGCGCACGGGCGCGTGCGCGGCCTCCACGTGGAAGGTGACGCTGCCCGCTCCGGCCTCCACGAACTGCGGTGCCCAGCGGTCGGGGTCGGCGATCATCAGGTGTGCGTCGATCGGCTGGGCGGAGGCCTTGCTGAGCGCCTCGATGACCGGTGCGCCGAGCGTCAGGTTGGGCACGAAGTGGTTGTCCATGACGTCCATGTGCAGCCAGTCGGCCGTCGGGATCCGTGCCGCCTCACCCGCCAGGTTCGCGAAGTCGGCGTTGAGCAGGCTCGGCGTGATCTGGATGGCCATGGCCGACAGCGTAGTGGCGCCCCGTTCCCGGCGGTCAGCGGCGGCGGAGGATCGCGAGGAACATCGCGTCGGTGCCGTCGCGGTGCGGCCACCAGCGGTGCACGGACTCGAGCGCGGCGACGCCGGGTCCCACCGACTCCACGACCTCGAGGGTCTCCTCGACCAGGGGCGAGCACGTGGCGTAGCCGACGACCCCGCCAGGACGCGTCAGCTCGACGGCACGCCGCAGGAGGTCGCGCTGCAGCGGCACGAGCGAGGCGAGGTCGTCGGGCGAGCGTCGCCAGCGCGACTCCGGACGTCGGCGCAGTGCGCCCAGCCCGGTGCAGGGGGCGTCCACGAGCACGCGGTCGAACGAACCGGGCTCCCACGGACCCTCACGGCCGTCGTGGACGGTGACGTCGACGTCGGGCAGGGCGCGCAGCCCCTGTCGCACCAGCTCGGCCCGGTGCGGCTGGACCTCGTTGGCGACGAGGTGGGCACCTCGCTGTGCGGCGAGCGCCCCCAGGAGGGCCGCCTTGCCACCGGGTCCGGCGCAGAGGTCGAGCCACCGGGCGTCCGGTCCCTCGAGCGTCGCCTCCGCCACGGAGATCGCGACCATCTGCGACCCCTCGTCCTGCACACCGGCCAGGCCGTCCCGCACGGCGGCGACGTCGCCCGGGTCTCCCCCGTCGAGCACGCGCGCGTAGGGAGAGACCGAGCCGGGCCGCCCGGGGAGCCGCGCGGGGTCGACCAGACCGGGACGAGCCACGAGCGTGACGCGAGGCGCGAGGTTGTCGGCCGCGAGCAGCTGCTCCAGCTCGTCTGCGGCGTCGACGGACCGCAGCGCGGTCCGCAGACCACCGACGATCCACGCCGGGTGGGAGTACCGCACGGCGAGCGCGTCGTCGCCGGCGCGACCCTGCACGAGGCGGTCGAGCCACGTGGCCAGGTCGTCGGCCGCGATCTTGCGCATGACCGCGTTCACCAGTCCGGCCGTCTTGTGCCCCACCACGCGTCGCACGAGGCTCACGCTCGTGGAGACGGCGGCGTGCGACGGGACCCGCATCGAGAGCGCCTGGTGGGCACCGAGCCTCAGCACGTCGCGCACCTCGGGGTCGAGAGGTCGGTTGACGAGGGAGTCGATCACGGCGTCGTAGGTGCCCCGCAGACGGAGCGTGCCGTGGACCAGCTCGGTCGCGAACGCCGCGTCACGGCCCTCGATGCGGCGTTCGCGCAGCAGCTGCGGCAGCAGGAGGTTGACGTACGCGTCGCGCTCGTCGGCCGCCCGCAGCACGTCGTACGCGACGCCACGGGACGGGTCGCTCACGAGATCCTCCTCACGACAGCACCGCGCCGGGCTCGATCGCCGTGCCGCGCGCCCAGTCCGCAGCCGACATGGCTCGCTTGCCGGTGGGCTGCACCTGGCCGAGGACCACGTCGGTCGTGGCGGTGCCGACCCGCACCTCGTGCTTGCCGGCCTGCACCTCACCCGGCGCGAGGATGTCCTCGGACGTCGGCGTGACCGGTCCGAGCTTGATCCGCTGGTCCCCCAGCACCGACCACGCGCCCGGAGCAGGAGTGCAGCCGCGGACCTGGCGGTCGACCGCGAAGGCCGGGCGGGTCCAGTCGACGTGCGCGTCGTCGGTGCTGAGCTTCGAGGCGTAGGAGACGCCGTCGTCGGGCTGCGACACCGCCGCGGCGTCACCGTCCTCGACGTGGTCGATCGCATCGACCAGCAGTCGGGCGCCCTCGTGCGCGAGCCTGTCCAGGAGGGTCCCGGCGGTGTCGTCCTCGCGGATGCGCTCCGTGATCGTGCCGAGCACCGGTCCGGCGTCGAGCGCCTCGACGAGGCTGAAGACCGTGGCACCGGTGACCTCGTCGCCGGCCATGATCGAGCGCTGCACCGGTGCGGCACCACGCCAGGCGGGCAGCACCGAGAAGTGCAGGTTGAGCCAGCCGTACTCCGGGACGTCGAGCGCCTCGCGTCGCAGCAGCGCCCCGTACGCGACGATCGGGCAGCACGCCGGGCCGATCTCGCGCAGGCGGTCGAGGAAGGCCGGGTCGTCGGCACGAGCGGGCTTGAGCACCTCGATCCCGAGCTCCTCGGCGCGGGCCGCGACGGGCGAGGGATGCAGCGTGCGGCCCCTGCCCTGGCGGGCGTCGGGGCGGGTGATCACCGCCGCCACGTCGTGCCGGCTCTCGACCAGCGCCTCCAACGAGGGCAGGGCGGTCTCGGGGGTACCTGCGAACACGATCCTCACGTCGGCCGAGTCTAGGGCGTGCGCCCACGCCGCCCGTGCGGGCAGCACACGCCAGGGATCAGAACGCGTGCGGGTCGATCCTCACGCGCAGGGACGGGAGCTTGGCCGCCGAGCGCGCGGACTGCGCGTCCTTGAGGGCCGCGGCCAGCGCGGGGCCGTCGCGCCGGGGTGCCCGCAGCACGAGCCGGTCGAGCTCCGGCTCCCCCGGCCGCGTCGGCACCGGGACCGGACCCAGCACCTCGGTGGCTCCGGGCCAGGGCCTGGACGCGAGCTCGGCGACGACGTCGGCCGGCGCCTCGACCACCGCGACGCGCGCGACCGGGGGCAGGTGCGCCTCGGCGCGTTCGGCCAGCTCGCGCTCGGCCAGGCCGGCGGGGTCGGCGCGGACGAGACCCTGCAGCGTGGCCGGGTCGCCCACCGCCACCGCCGCGGCGCGCTCGCGCGCGAGCGCCAGGGCGTTGAACCACCGCCGGTGCGCCTCCTCGCCGACCCGCAGGTCGTCGCGGCCCAGCGCCAGCCAGGTGTCCATGAGCACCACGAGCGCGTACCCGCCCTCGACGCGCGGCTCGGCACCCGGCGTGGCGAGGACGAGCACGTCGCCGGGCGGCGCCTCGGCCAGGACGTCGGCACCCCCGGAGGTGACGACCGCACGGTCGGGGAAGGCCGCCGCGTACTCCTCCGCCGTCCGCAGCTGGCCGACGACGGGGGCGCGCAGCCGGGCGGAGCCGCACGTCGGGCACGTCCATCGAGGGGCCTCGGTGCCGCACCACCGGCAGGCCAGGGTGGCGCCGCGACCGCCCTGCGCGAGCGGGCCGTCGCACGCCGCGCAGCGGGCCGGGGTCCGGCAGTCCTGGCAGCTCAACGACGTGCGGTACCCCCGGCGCGGCACCTGGACCAGCACCGGGCCGTCGGCGCGGCGCACCGCGGCGAAGACCTCGTGCGGCAGGCGTGCCGGCGCGCCACCGGCCACGCTGCCGTCGGTGACGTCGAGACGGGGCCACGCACGGCGTCGGGTGACGGCCTCGGCCCGCATCGACCGCGCCCAGCCGGAGCCGACGAGCGACTGCGCCTCGGCCGTGCGCGCGTAGCCGCCGACCAGCACCGCGGCGTCCTCGCGCACGGCCCGGGTGAGCAGGACCTCGCGTGCATGCAGGTACGGCGCCCGAGGCTCGACGTAGAGGTCGTCACCGTCGTCCCAGACGGCCACGAGACCCAGGTCGTGCACGGGCGCGAACGCGGCGGCTCGCGTGCCCAGCACGATCGACACCTCGCCCCGCGCCACGGCGAGGAACGACCGGTAGCGCTCGGCCGGCTTCTGGCCCGACGAGAGCACCACGTGGCGCCCGTGGCCGAGGACCGACGTGAGTGCCGCGTCCCAGTGGTCGAGCTCGCGCGCGTCGGGCACGCAGACCACCGTCCCCCGCCCCGACCGCAGGGTGGCGAGAGCGGCCTGCGCGACCGCGACGGCGGGGTCGCGCAGGGGCAGCGCCTCCCACACCACACGGGGAGAGGCGCCCGACTCCAGCGCGCCGAGGAAGCCCGGTCCGTCCGGCCAGAGGTGCCAGACCTCGTCGTCGACGCCCGGGAGGTCGTCATCCGGACGCGGCACCGAGGGACGGGCCTCGACCTTGGCCTGGCGCGGTGGCACCGCCAGCCGCAGCACGTCCGACAGCGTGCCGGCCCAGCGGTCGGCCACCTCGCGGGCCAGTCCCAGCACCTCGGCACTCAGCACGGGCTCGGCCGAGACGACCTTGGTGAGCGGCGCGAGACGTCCCTCGTGGGCGGTCGTCTCCCCCAGGCCGACGACGTAGCCGTCGGTCGCGCGCCCGGCGAAGCGGACCTTGACCCGGCACCCGGGGACGGGCTGCGGATCGAGCTCGGGCGGGACGGCGTAGTCGAACAGCCGGTCCAGGTGCGGCAACGGGGTGTCGACCGCCACCCGCGCGATGCGGACCGGCGCGACCTCGCCCGACCGCTCGTCGGCACCCTCCTCGAGGGGCACCGACGGCGGCACGGGCTCGGGAGCCGCGAGGAGCTCGAGCTGGTCGCCGGTGGTCACGCGGACTGTCTACCAGGCGGTCCGGACGGTGGGCTCAGGGTCCTGCGGCTGCGCCGGTTCGGAAGCACCTGGACCCGCCGGTGCGTCGGCGCGGCTACCTCTCGTCCTGCGCCCCGAAGGGGCCTCGACCGGACGGCCGGCACCGTTCTCGGCCAAGGTCTCGGGCTGTGGGCCGCGTCGGCGGTGGTGCCACGATTCTCCCTCTGCGTGTCCAGGGCGGGTAAGGATTCTCCCTGTCCGCGGACCGTTCCACGCGAAGGGAGAAGCCTTGACGACCGCCGCCACCGCGCGGGTGGGAATTCCACCGGACCAGCGCCACACCGGTGGAGGATCCACCGCTTGACCGCGCGAAGGACGAGTCGAGGACCACCCCCGCCAATCGTTCATCGGTCAGGTGCGTCGAAGGTAGGTGACGCACCTGTTGGCGGCTCGGACGGGTGCGTCACCTACCTCTGACAGCTTCGATCGGTGCGTCACCTACCTCTGACGGCTCCTACACGTGCGAGACCTACCTCTGCCCCGCCGGGGACGCACGCACCGACGCACGACCGCCCGCCACCCACGAGGGGCGACGGGCGGTCGAGGGACGCAGGTCAGGCGTGCGCGGCGGCCTTCAGGGCCTCGGCGCGGCCGGTGTCCTCCCACGGGAGGCCGGGGCGGCCGAAGTGGCCGTACGCGGCGGTCTGCGCGTAGATCGGGCGCAGCAGGTCGAGGTCGCGGACGATCGCGCCGGGACGCAGGTCGAAGACCTCGAGCACGGCCTCGCGGATCTTGTCGACCGGGACCGTCTCGGTGCCGTAGGTGTCGACGTAGAAGCCGACCGGGTGCGCCACGCCGATCGCGTACGCGACCTGCACCTCGGCCTTGGTGGCCAGGCCGGCGGCCACGATGTTCTTGGCCACCCAGCGCATCGCGTAGGCAGCGGAGCGGTCGACCTTGCTCGGGTCCTTGCCGGAGAACGCGCCGCCGCCGTGGCGGGCGTAGCCGCCGTAGGTGTCGACGATGATCTTGCGACCCGTCAGGCCGACGTCGCCCATGGGGCCGCCGATGACGAACCGGCCCGTCGGGTTCACGTGCAGCTTGTAGTCGCTGGAGTCGATGTCGTACTGCGCGAGCACAGCGTCGATGACGTGCTTCTTGATGTCGCCGCGGAGCTGGCCGTCGAGGTCGATGCCCTCCTCGTGCTGGGTGGACACCACGATGGCCTCGACGCGCTTGGGCTTGTCGTCGTCGCCGTACTCGATGGTCACCTGCGTCTTGCCGTCGGCGCGCAGGTAGGGCAGCGTGCCGTCCTTGCGGACCGCCGTCAGCTGCTCGGCGAGGCGGTGCGCGATCGTGATCGGCAGCGGCATCAGCTCGGGGGTCTCGTCGATCGCGAACCCGAACATCAGTCCCTGGTCGCCCGCCCCCTGGAGGTCGAGCGGGTCGACCGAGCCGTCGGCGCGGTTCTCGAACGCGGCGTCGACGCCCTGGGCGATGTCGGCGCTCTGCGCGTCGAGCGTCACCTGCACGGCGCAGGACTCACCGTCGAAGCCCTTGACGGAGGAGTCGTAGCCGATCTCGAGCACCCGGTCGCGGGCGATCCGCGCGATGTCCACGTAGGCCTCGGTCGTGACCTCGCCGCCGACCAGCACCAGGCCGGTCGTCACGTAGGTCTCGCACGCCACGCGGCTCTTGGGGTCCTCGGCGAGCAGCGCGTCGAGCACGCTGTCGCTGATCTGGTCGGCGATCTTGTCGGGGTGGCCCTCGGTCACCGACTCGGACGTGAAGAAGCGGCTCACTCGATCTCTCCTGATGGGGTGGGGTGCGCGTACGGTGCGCCGGCGGATGCCGGGACGCGTGCGACAGGTGGTTCCTCGGGGAGTGTAACGACGCTCAGGCCGTGACGTTCCGCCGTCCCGAGCGGCGGACGACCTCGTCCCACACCGCGTGCGCCAGGGCGCTCTTCGGACCGCGCGGCACGGCGACCTCGGCACCGTCGGAGCCGAGGATGACGGCCTCGTTGTCCTCCTGGCCGAACACCTTGCCGTCGCTGACGTCGTTGACCACCAGCAGCTCGCAGCCCTTGCGCTCGAGCTTGGCCCGGGCGTGGTCGGCCACGCTCCCGTCGGCGTCGCCGGTCTCGGCGGCGAAGCCGACGACGAACGGGGTCGCGTCACCGGCGCGGTCGCGCACCAGCCCGGCGAGGATGTCGGGGTTCTCGACGAGCTCGATGACCGGCGTGCGGCCGTCGTCGCGCTTCTTGATCTTGTGGCCCGACACGTCGGTGGGCCGGAAGTCTGCGGGTGCGGCGGCCATGACCACGACGTCGGCGGATCGGGCCGCGTCGACCACGGCGGCCTGCAGCTCCGCGGTGGTGACGACCTCGACGACGTCGACCCCCGCAGGCAACGGCACCGACACGTTGGCGGCGACCAGCCGCACGGTGGCGCCTCGAGCCAGCGCGGCCCGGGCGATCGCGATGCCCTGGCGCCCAGACGAACGGTTGCCCAGGTAGCGGACCGGGTCGAGGAACTCGCGGGTTCCTCCCGCGGAGACGACGACGTGCAGGCCGGCGAGGTCCTGGGCGGGCGCGTCGAGCATGGCCCGACAGGCCGCGAACAGCTCGTCGGGCTCGGGAAGCCGACCCCTGCCGGTGTCGCTGCCGGTGAGCCGGCCGGCGGCGGGCTCGATCACCACGACGCCGCGCGAGCGCAGCGTCTCGACGTTGGCCTGGGTGGCGGCGTGCTCCCACATCTCGGTGTGCATGGCCGGGGCCAGCACCACGGGGCAGCGCGCCGTGAGAAGCGTGTTGGTGAGCAGGTCGTCGGCCAGGCCGTGGGCGGCCTTGGCGAGGAGGTCTGCCGTGGCGGGTGCCACCACGACGAGGTCGGCCTGCTGGCCGAGCCGCACGTGGGGCACCTCGTGGACGTCGGCGAACACCTCCGTGGACACGGGCTGCCCGCTGAGCGCCTCCCACGTGGGGGCACCCACGAACTGCAGCGCAGACCGGGTGGGAACGACGCGCACGTCGTGGCCGGACTCGGTGAACAGGCGCAGCAGCGACGCCGCCTTGTAGGCGGCGATGCCGCCGGCGACGCCGAGCACGACGCGAGGTCGGTCCGGCCCCCCGGCCGCGGGATCCGTCATGAGCGGACGCTCAGGCCTTCTCGGGCTTGACCGTCCCGGTGCTGTTGGCCTCGGAGCCGTCGATGTCCTCGGCGGTCAGGAGACCGGCGTTGATCTCGCGCAGGGCGATGGACAGCGGCTTCTCCTGGACCTCGGTCTCGAGGAGGGGGCCGACGTACTCGAGCAGGCCCTCGCCGAGCTGGGAGTAGTAGGCGTTGATCTGCCGCGCACGCTTGGCGCTGTAGAGCACCAGCTTGTACTTGGAGTCGGCCTTGTCGAGCAGGTCGTCGATGGGCGGGTTCGTGATGCCCTCGGCCACGGAACGCGTGCTGGTCACTGTGCCTCGCTGTGATGGATGGCGGAAGAAGTCTGGTCCGGACTCGCGGCGTCGTTCTGGCGCGGGCCCTCGAACAAGCCTATCAACTCCCGGCACGCGGCCGGGACGTCGGTGTTGACGATCGTGACGTCGAACTCGCTCTCGGCCGCCAGCTCCTCGTGCGCGGTGCGCAGCCGACGTTCGCGTTCCTCGGGTCCTTCGGTGCCCCGTCCCAGCAGCCGACGCTCCAGCTCCTCGAACGACGGGGGCGCCAGGAAGCACATCAGCGCCTCTGGCATGGCCTCACGGACCTGGCGTGCGCCCTGGAGGTCCAGCTCGAGCAGCGCCGGCTTCCCTGCGCTCAGTCGCTGCTCCACGGGCTCGCGGGGCGTGCCGTACCGATGGCGACCGTGCACCACGGCCCACTCCAGCAGGCCGTCGGTCTCGACGAGGCGGTCGAACTCGGCCTCGCTCACGAAGTGGTAGTGCATCCCGTCCTGCTCGCCCGGCCGCGGTGGGCGGGTCGTGGCGGAGACCGAGATCCAGATGTCGGGCCGCTCGCGACGGACGCAGGCCGCCACGGTGCCCTTGCCGACCGCCGTCGGCCCGGCCAGCACCACGAGCCTGGAACGGGCAGGGGAACCCTCAGCGCTCACGGCTGCCGAACTCGCGCAGGAGTGCCTGCACCTGGTTGACGCCGAGGCCTCGGAGCCGACGGCTGTCGGCGATGCCGATGCGGTCCATGATCTCGCGGGCGCGGACCTTGCCGACGCCGGGCATCGACTGCAGCAGGTCGCTGACCCTCAGCTTGGCGATCACGTCGTCCACCCGCGACTCGGCGATCACGTCGGCGAGGCTGGCACCGGAGTGCTTGAGCCGGTTCTTGACCTCGGCGCGCACCTGGCGGGCCTGTGCCGCCTTCGCGAGCGCGGCCTGCCGCTGCTCGGGCGTCAGCTGTGGGAGGGCCACGATGGTCTACCTCTCTCCTGCCGGACGCCTGCGCGCCACGACGTCGATGGATGCGGGGCGATCACTTCAGGGTGATCTCGCACTCGGTCTTGGCGTTCTTGACCACCGCGGTGCGCTGGTCGGCCGTGGCGTTGAACGCCTCGTAGGCGTCGTTCAGGGTCTTGAGCTGCGCGTCGTCGAGCTCGGCCACGACCTTCTCGTCGCGCATGTCCTCGAGCGGCAGGCCGACCTTCTTCTGCGCGGCGAGCACGCCGTCGGTCACCTTGGCCAGGGTCGTCCAGTCGTCCTTGACGCCCGCGGGCGCGTCCTTGGCGATGCTCTTGAAGGTCTTGGAGTAGGAGGTGTACGCCGCGTCGGTCCGCGTCTTGCCGAACGAGTTGAGGGTGTCGGCGTTCTTCTCCACGGCCCCGCAGTAGGGGCTCTGCCCACCGCAGCCTGCCAGCAGGACACCGGCCAGGGTCGCCGCCACGGCGGTCGCGGCGTGCTTCACGCGAGGGCGCGTCATGCAGGTCTCCTCGGATCGATGCGGGTGCTCTGACCAGCGCAGACGCGCGGTGGTCAGGGTGAGCCTACAACTGCAGGGACTCGTTCACGGCGACGGCCGCAGCACGCAGCGCGTCGACGTCGGGACCGGCCGACAGCACCTGCCGCGAGGTGGACGGCAGCACGAGGTGCGCGACGTCGCCGAAGATCCGGCGCAGGTCGTCGACGGTGCCGCCCTGGCTGCCGAAGCCGGGCACGAGGAGCGGTCCGTTGACGTCGAGGTCCTCGTCGGTCTCGCCGATCGTCGCGCCGACGACGGCGCCGTAGGACCCCATGGGCTCGGCTCCCTCGTTGGCGGCACGGAGAGCCGAGAGCACGTCACCTGCCACGGTGCGACCGGAGCCTGACGTCGCGTGCTGGACCTCGGGACCCTCGGGGTTGGAGGTCAGGGCCAGCACGAACACGCCGGCGTCGTTCTTCTCGGCCACGTCCAGGAAGGGCCTCAGCGAGCCGAAGCCGAGGTACGGGCTCACGGTCACGGCGTCGGCGGCCATGGGGCTGTCCTCGTCGAGGTACGCGTCGGCGTAGGCCTCGGCGGTGGAGCCGATGTCGCCACGCTTGACGTCGAGGATCGTGAGGGTGCCGGTGTGCCGCAGGTCCTGCAGCGTGCGCTCGAGGATGGCCACACCCCGTGCGCCGAACCGCTCGAAGAACGCCGACTGAGGCTTGACGAAGCCCACCTGGCCCGCGAACGCCTCCACGCAGGCGGCCGCGAACCGGTCGAGTCCGTCGAGCGTGTCCCCCACGCCCCACGCCTCGAGCAGTGCCCCGTGCGGATCGATGCCGATGCAGGCGGGACCGTAGGCGTCCATCGCCGCGCGGGCGCGGGAACCGAAGCTCACGAGGCGCCCCCCGACGTCGCGGGCGCGGCGGGCTCGAACCGTTCGGCCCACTCCTGGAGCGACCGGACGCCCACCCGCTGCTCGCGCAGCGCCTCGATGCCCTGCACCGCGGCGGCGAGGCCCTGCACCGTCGTGATGCACGGGATGCCCTCGGCCACGGCGGCCGTGCGGATCTCGTACCCGTCGACGCGTGCGTTCGCCCCGCCGGAGATGCCGTGCGGGGTGTTGATGATGAGGTCGACGTCCTGGTCGCGGATCTTGTCGACGATCGTCGACGGCTCCTGGCCCGGGAGCGGCTCCTCCTGCAGCTTGCGGATGACCGTGGCCTTCACGCCGTTGCGGGCGAGCACCACGGCCGTCCCGCTGGTGGCCAGGATCTCGAAGCCGAGGTCGGCCAGTCGCTTGATCGGGAAGATCATGTGCCGCTTGTCGCGGTTGGCCACCGACACGAACACCTTGCCCGACGTCGGCAGGCCGTTCTGCGCACCCGCCTGGCTCTTGGCGTAGGCGGTGCCGAACGTCGTGTCGAAGCCCATGACCTCACCGGTGGAGCGCATCTCCGGGCCGAGCAGGGTGTCGACGTACGTGCCCTCGTAGGTCCGGAACCGGTTGAAGGGCATCACGGCCTCCTTGACCGCGATGGGCGCGTCGTCCGGCAGCCGTCCGCCGTCGCGGTCGGTCGGGAGCAGGCCCTCGGCGCGCAGGTCGGCGATGCTCTCCCCCAGCATGATCCGCGCCGCGGCCTTCGCGAGCGGCGTCGCCGTGGCCTTGGAGACGAACGGCACCGTGCGGCTCGCCCGCGGGTTGGCCTCGATGACGTAGAGGATGTCCGACGACAGCGCGAACTGGATGTTCACCAGGCCGCGCACGCCGACGCCGCGGGCGATGGCCTCGGTGGCCTCGCGGATGCGGTCGATCTCGAGGTTCCCGAGCGTGATCGGCGGCAGCGCGCACGCCGAGTCGCCGGAGTGCACGCCGGCCTCCTCGATGTGCTCCATCACGCCGCCGAGGAACAGCTCGGTGCCGTCGTACAGCGCGTCGACGTCGATCTCGATGGCGTCGTCGAGGAAGCGGTCGACGAGCACGGGGCGCTCGGGGGTGATCTCCGTGGCCCGGGTGATGTAGTCGCCGAGGGTCTGCTCGTCGTACACGATCTCCATGCCTCGACCGCCGAGCACGTACGACGGACGCACCAGCACGGGGTAGCCGATCTCGTCGGCGATCTGCTTCGCGTGGTCGAACGTGGTGGCCATGCCGCTCTTGGGAGCCACGAGCCCGGCCGCGTCGAGCACCTGGCCGAACGCGCCCCGCTCCTCGGCGAGGTCGATCGCCGACGGCTGCGTGCCGACGATCGTGACACCCGCCTCCTCCAGCCCGGCGGCGAGGCCCAGGGGCGTCTGACCACCCAGCTGCACGATGACGCCGGCGACCGGGCCGGCCTGCTCCTCGGCGTGCACGACCTCCAGCACGTCCTCGAGCGTGAGCGGCTCGAAGTAGAGCCGGTCGGCCGTGTCGTAGTCCGTCGACACGGTCTCGGGGTTGCAGTTGACCATGACCGTCTCGTAGCCGACCGCGCTCAGGGCCTGCACGGCGTGCACGCAGGAGTAGTCGAACTCGATGCCCTGGCCGATGCGGTTGGGGCCGCTGCCGAGCACCAGGACGGCCGGCTTCTCACGCGGCTCGACCTCGGTCTCCTCGTCGTAGGAGGAGTAGTGGTACGGCGTCCTCGCCGCGAACTCCGCGGCGCACGTGTCGACCGTCTTGTAGACCGGCCGCACGCCCAGGGCGTGGCGCACCCCGCGCACGACGTCGGCGGACATGCCGCGGATGCGGCCGATCTGCGCGTCGGAGAAGCCGTGCCGCTTGGCGCGGCGCAGCAGCACGGGCGACAGCTCGGCGGCGGCGATGAGGTCGGTCGCGACCTCGTTGATGAGGGCCAGCTGGTCCACGAACCACGGGTCGATGCTCGTGGCCTCGAACACCTCGTCGGGCGTGGCGCCCGCGCGGATGGCGTCCATGACCTTCTTGAGCCGACCGTCGTGCGGGCGACCGATCTCCTCGAGCAGCGCGTCCTTGTCGAGCTCGACCCACTCCTTGGTCCAGTCGAACTCCGCGTCGGGGCGCTCGAGCGACCGCAGGGCCTTCTGGAGCGCCTCGGTGAAGCTGCGACCGATCGCCATCGCCTCGCCGACGGACTTCATGTGCGTGGTGAGGGTGGAGTCGGCGGCCGGGAACTTCTCGAACGCGAAGCGCGGGACCTTGACGACCACGTAGTCGAGCGTCGGCTCGAAGGAGGCGGGGGTCTCCCGCGTGATGTCGTTGGGGATCTCGTCGAGCGTGTAGCCGATGGCCACCTTCGCGGCGATCTTGGCGATCGGGAAGCCGGTGGCCTTCGACGCCAGCGCGGACGACCGAGAGACGCGGGGGTTCATCTCGATGACGACGATGCGACCGTCGGCCGGGTTGACCGCGAACTGGATGTTGCAGCCGCCGGTGTCGACACCGACCTCGCGGATGATGCCGAGGGAGATGTCGCGCAGACGCTGGTACTCGACGTCGGTGAGGGTCATGGCCGGCGCGACCGTGATCGAGTCACCGGTGTGCACGCCCATCGGGTCGAAGTTCTCGATGGAGCACACGATGACGACGTTGTCGGCGGTGTCGCGCATGACCTCGAGCTCGTACTCCTTCCAGCCGAGGATCGACTCCTCCAGGAGCACCTCGGTGGTGGGGCTGAGCGCCAGGCCGGAACCGGCGATGCGGTGCAGGTCGGCCTCGTCGTAGGCCAGGCCCGACCCGGAGCCGCCCATCGTGAAGGACGGACGCACCACGACCGGGTAGCCGCCGAGCTCGTCGACGCCCGCGAGGCACTCGTCCATGGTGTGGCAGATGACCGAGCGGGCCACCTCCGCGCCCCACTCCTGCGGCAGGTCCTCGACGATCCGCTTGAAGGACTCGCGGTTCTCGCCCTTCTCGATCGCGTCGATGGACGCACCGATCAGCTCGACGTCGTACTTGCGCAGGACGCCGGCCTTGTCGAGGGCGATGGCGGCGTTGAGCGCCGTCTGCCCGCCGAGCGTGGCCAGCAGGGCGTCGGGACGCTCCTTGGCGATGACCTTCTCCACGAACTCCGGCGTGATCGGCTCGACGTAGGTGGCGTCGGCGAACTCCGGGTCGGTCATGATCGTCGCCGGGTTGGAGTTCACCAGGATGACGCGGATGCCCTCTTGGCGGAGCACGCGGCAGGCCTGGGTGCCGGAGTAGTCGAACTCGCAGGCCTGACCGATGACGATCGGGCCGGAGCCGATCACGAGGATCGACGAGATGTCGGTGCGCTTGGGCATCAGGCGCCGTCCTTCCCAGGAGTGGTGGAGTCGCTGCCGGTGTGCCCGGGTGCGTGGTCGGCCATGAGCTGGACGAACCGGTCGAAGAGGTAGGCCGCGTCGTGCGGGCCGGCGGCCGCCTCGGGGTGGTACTGGACGCTGAAGGCCGGGCCGTCGACGAGCGCGACGCCCTCGACCACCTGGTCGTTCAGGCCCACGTGGGTCACGTGCGCGTCGCCGTAGGGCGTCTCGAAGGTGCCGTCGAGCGGGGCGTCGACCGCGAAGCCGTGGTTCTGGCTCGTGATCTCGACCTTGCCGGTGGTGCGGTCCTGCACGGGCTGGTTGATCCCCCGGTGGCCGTACTTGAGCTTGTAGGTGCCGCGACCGAGGGCCCGGCCGAGCATCTGGTTCCCCAGGCAGATCCCGAAGTAGGGGATGCGGCGCTCGAGCACGTCGCGCAGGACGCCGACCACGTGGTCGGCCGTGGCCGGGTCGCCGGGACCGTTCGACATGAACACGCCGTCCGGGCCCCCTTGGTCGGCACCGACGGCCAGGACGTCGTCGATCGTGGACGAGGCCGGGAGCACGTGGACCTCGATGCCGCGCTCGGCCATGCGTCGGGGCGTCATGCCCTTGATGCCGAGGTCGATCGCGGCCACGGTGAACCGCTTCTCCCCCACGGCCGGGACGACGTAGGACTCGGGCGTGGTGACGTCGTCGAGGAAGCTCGAGCCCTCCATGGCCGGAGCGGCGTTCACGAGGGCGAGCAGCGCGTCGACCGACCCGCCCACGTGCTGCACGTCGGTGCTGATGGCAGCACGCATCGAGCCGCGCTCGCGCAGGTGGCGGGTGAGGGCGCGGGTGTCGACGCCGCTGATGCCCACGACGCCCTGGTCGACGAGGAGGTCGTCGAGGGAGCGGTTGGAGCGCCAGCTGCTGCGCACGCGTGAGGGGTCGCGCACCACGTAGCCGTCGACCCACACGCGACGGGACTCGAAGTCCTCGTCGTTGACGCCGGTGTTGCCCACGTGCGGGGCCGTCATGACGACGACCTGGCCGCGGTACGAGGGGTCGGTGAGCGTCTCCTGGTAGCCGGTCATGCCGGTGGAGAACACGATCTCGGCGATCGTGGTGCCCTGGGCGCCGAACGACTCGCCCCGGAAGGTGCGGCCGTCCTCGAGGACGAGCACGGCCTCGGCGGGGGTGCCGGGCCGTGGGCGGCCGTCGGACACGTCGGCGACGGGCGCACGGCGCGCCCCGCTCGGTCGGGTGGTGGACATCTGGGTCATGCGTGCACTCCTTCGGTCAGCTCGCCGGACAGGACGGTGGGGACGCCGCGCAGGAACGTGGCGACCACGCGGCCGGGCAGCTCGCGCCCGGCGTAGGGGGTGTTGCGCGACAGCGACGCGGTGTCCCCGGGCACCACGGTGCGGGTGGCTGCGGGGTCGTACAGCACGACGTTGGCCGGCTCGCCCACGGCGAGCGGGCGGCCGTGCTCGCGCACGCGGCCGATGCGGGCCGGACGCGCCGAGAGCACCTCGGCGACCTGCTCCCAGGAGAGGGCGCCGGTGTCGACCATCGACTCCTGCACGATGGACAGCGCGGTCTCCAGGCCGATCATCCCGAAGGCGGCGGCGGACCACTCGCACTCCTTGTCCTCCATGGGGTGGGGGGCGTGGTCGGTGGCGACGATGTCGATCGTGCCGTCGGCAAGACCCTCGCGCACGGCTGCCACGTCGTCGGCGGTGCGCAGCGGCGGGTTGACCTTGTAGATCGGGTCGTAGCTGCGCACGAGGTCGTCGGTGAGCAGCAGGTGGTGCGGCGTGACCTCGGCGGTGACGTCGATGCCGCGGCTCTTGGCCCAGCGGACGATCTCGACCGACCCGCGGGTGGACAGGTGGCAGACGTGCAGCCGCGAGCCCACGTGCTCGGCCAGCAGCACGTCGCGGGCGATGATCGCCTCCTCCGCGACGGCGGGCCAGCCGACGAGACCGAGCTCGCCGGACAGCGCACCCTCGTTCATCTGGGCGCCCTCGGTGAGCCGCGGCTCCTGCGCGTGCTGGGCGACCACGCCGTCGAAGGCCTTGACGTACTCCAGCGCGCGGCGCATCAGGACGGCGTCGGACACGCAGATGCCGTCGTCGGAGAACACCCGGACGCCGGCGGCGGAGTCCGCCATGGCGCCCAGCTCGGCGAGTCGCTCGCCCTTGAGGCCCACCGTGACGGCGCCGACGGGCTGGACGTCGCAGAAGCCGCCCTCGCGGCCGAGCCGCCAGACCTGCTCGACCACGCCGGCCGTGTCTGCGACGGGCGAGGTGTTGGCCATGGCGTGCACGCAGGTGAAGCCGCCGCGCGCTGCCGACTGCGTGCCGGTGAGCACCGTCTCGGCGTCCTCACGGCCGGGCTCGCGCAGGTGGGTGTGCAGGTCGACGAGACCGGGCAGGGCCACGAGGCCCTCGGCGTCGAGCACGACGGCCCCGTCCGCGTCGAGGTCGGGACCGATCTCGACGATCACGCCGTCGCGCAGCAGCAGGTCGACGGGGTCGCCGCCCAGCGGACGGGCGTCTCGCAGGAGGTAGGAGGTCATGCCGTTCCTTCGTTCTGGTTCTGGGAGCCGCCGAGCAGCAGGTACAGGACGGCCATGCGGACGGCGACGCCGTTCGTGACCTGCTCGACGATGACGGAGCGGCCGGAGTCGGCGACGTCGGCGCTGATCTCCATGCCGCGGTTCATGGGGCCGGGGTGCATGACGATCCCGTGGTCGGGCAGTCGGTTCATGCGGGCGACGTCGAGACCGTAGCGACGGCTGTACTCGCGGGCGCTCGGGAAGTAGGCGTCGTTCATCCGCTCCCCCTGGACCCGCAGCATCATGAGCGCGTCAGTGCCCTCGAGGGTCTCGTCGAGGTCGTAGGACGTCTCGACCGGCCAGGTGTCGACGCCGACGGGCAGCAGCGTGGGCGGCGCGACGAGCGTGACGTGCGCGCCGAGCGTGTGCAACAGCAGGGCGTTGGAGCGCGCCACCCGGCTGTGCAGCACGTCGCCGACGATGGTGACGCGCTTGCCGGACAGGTCGGCGCCGGTGCCGTTCGTCGCATCGTCGGTCAGGTGGCGGCGCATGGTGAACGCGTCGAGCAGAGCCTGGGTGGGGTGCTCGTGCGTGCCGTCACCGGCGTTGACCACGGCGCCCTTCGTCCAGGCCTCGTGCGCGAGCCGGTGCGGGGCACCCGACGCGCCGTGCCGGACGACCACGGCGTCGGCGCCCATGGCCTGGAGCGTGAGCGCAGTGTCCTTCAGGCCCTCGCCCTTGGAGGCGCTGGACCCCTTGGCGGAGAAGTTGATGACGTCGGCGGAGAGCCGCTTGGCCGCCGCCTCGAAGCTGATGCGGGTGCGGGTGGAGTCCTCGAAGAAGAGGTTGACCACGGTGCGCCCGCGCAGCGTGGGCAGCTTCTTGATCGGGCGCTGCGCCACTCCGAGGAGCTCCTCGGCGGTGTCCAGGACGTGCACCGCCTCGTCACGGTCGAGGTCGCCGGCGCTGAGCAGGTGCTTCATGCCACGCCTCCCTCGATGGAGACGGCGTCGGGCCGGTCGTCGGCCTCCGAGAGGCGCACGCGCACCTTCTCGGTGAGCGACGTCGGCAGGTTCTTGCCCACGAAGTCGGCGCGGATCGGCAGCTCACGGTGACCCCGGTCGACGAGGACGGCGAGCTGCACGGCCTTGGGGCGGCCGAGGTCCGCGAGCGCGTCGAGCGCGGCGCGGATGGTGCGACCGCTCATCAGCACGTCGTCGACGAGGACCACGGTGCGTCCGTCGACGTCGTCGGGGATGTCGGTGTGCTCCAGCGACCGGACGGGGCCGCTGTGCAGGTCGTCGCGATACATCGTGATGTCGAGCGCGCCTGCGTTGATGGAGCGTCCCTCCACCTCGCTCATGCGGGCGGCGATGCGCTTCGCGAGCGGCACGCCACGGGTGGGGATGCCGAGGATCACGAGACCGTCGGCATCGCGGTTGCGCTCGAGGATCTCGTGCGTGATCCGGGTGAGGGCCCGGGAGATGTCGGTCTCGTCGAGGACGGTGCGCCCCACGTCGGAGGGGGTGGCTGCACGAGCGTCAGGACCGGATGTGCCGTCGGGCACGACCATGTCTGACCTCCTTCTCCGCCTCACGGGACGGTGGTTAAAGGATGTCGGGTGGAACGTGGCCGAGCCTAGCAGCGGCGGCCGGTGGCACCGTCAGGGGTCAGGAGTGGCGGACAGGGACCGGGTGCGTTCCTGGAGGTCCTCGACCAGTCGACGACGCGCGCGCGGCTCGACGCCGGTCGTGACCAGGGTCCAGCGCCACCGGTCGTCGGTCCAGACCGTCTGCTCGGCGCCCTCGTCCTCCTCGTCCACGGGCGACCCGAGCGGGTGCCGCAGCAGGTGGAAGCCTGCGCTGGCGCTCCAATGGACGAGCGCGCCACCACCGCCGTCGTCGACATGGCCGAAGGTGTCACCGCTGCTTGCCACCCACAGGTCACCGAGACCGAGCGAGGCGACGAAGGCCTCCTCGGCACGGCGCTGGACCTCGACCTCCTCCCGCAGCTCGTCAGGAACGTCGTCCTCCCCGAAGGCGTGGACCGCCGAGAATGGTCCGTCCCAGACGAAGAGGTCGTCGGGCAGCGACTCGACGACGCGCAGCTCCTCCCAGCGCGCAAAGTCTCCGTGGACGGTGTTGCTCTGCGCCAGGAGTCTGCCGTCGAGCGCGTCGACCACCTCGACGAGCTCGCCGTCCTTGTGGCGGGGCGGCGCCAGTCTCACCTCCCACGCGTCCCTACCGAGGAACGTCGTGCGCTCCGGCCGCGCGGCGGGGCGGTTGTAGTCGCTGCCGTCCGGACGCCAGTCCCACGGCTCACGTCGTCTCAGGACGAACGAGACATCGTCGTGCGGGTGGTCGCCGCAAGCCCGCTCCGTCCGACGTGGTTCGCCGAGCTCCCCGTCCTCGTCGTCGAAGGTGTAGGTGTAGCGATCACCCTGGATGGTGCGCGGCCGGCCGGAGAGGTGCTCCGCGCGCCACCGCTGACCGTGCTTCCGGACGCGGAAGCGAGTGAGCTCCTCGGATCCATGGTCGAGCCGGACCGCGACGACGCCCTCGGTCGGCTCCTCGGTCTCCTCACCCGCGGACATGCGCACGAGGATCTCCAGCCACGTGGGATCGGTCATGGGAGCAGGCTCCCACGACGGGTCCGCCCGACTCGTCGTTCGTCGTCGGGAAGCGCTTACTCCCCCAGGGCAGAACCCCGGAATGGCAGGACTTTTCCGGGACCTTCGACTCTTCGATATCGCTCATGCGTTCGTTATTGTGGTCTTATGATCACGCAGCGCCTCGCCGAGCAGCTCACCACGGCTGCACGTGCATTGCGTGAGTTCCCCACGACCACTGATGCGCTGCGGCTTCTGCAGGTCGTGCAGAACGCGATCGATGCGGCGAAGGTCGAGCTGGTTGCCGAGATGGCCGCGCGCGGCGACCACGAGGCCGAGGGGTGCTCGAGCGTGAAGAACTGGTTGCGTGACCAGCTGCACCTCGATGCGAAGGACGCATCCCAGCTCACCAGGTCCGCGCGGACGCTGAAAGACATGCCCGAGCTCGCCGATCTGGCCAGCGCGGGCGCCGTGTCACTCGATCATGTGGATGCGTTCACCTACGCGAGTCGTCACATCGACCCGGCGGTCGTGGAGGTCTCGATGGACTGGATGCTGGACCTCGCGGCGAAGGCCGAGCCCAAGAAGATGCGCCAGGCGGTCAAGAAGCTCCGCGACGCTGCGCACCCCGACGACCTCGACGAGGCCTGGATCAAGGGCATGGCCAAGCACGACATCAAGATCTCACCGGTCGGAGAAGGCTTTCATGTCACTGGGTTCCTGCCGTTCGACACCGGCACCAAGTTCAAGACCGTCCTGCAGTCCCTGTCCGCACCCACCTGCGCCGAGGACGACCGCCCCGTCAACGAACGCCGCGTCACCGCCCTCGACCAGATGCTCAGCAACATCCTCGAGTCCGGACTTCCCCAGGACAAGGGCGTCCGCCCCCACGTCTCCATGACGCTCGACCTCGCCGACCTCGCCCAGGACGCTGACACCACGACCGCCGACCTCGCCGGGTTCGGCACCATCGGACCGGCCCAGCTCCAGCAGATGCTCTGCGACTCCGCGCTCACCCCGATCCTGACCGCCGGCAAGCACTCCGTCCTCGACGTCGGCCGCACCGCACGGCTCGCCACCCCCGCCCAGCGCAAGGCCGTCGTCACCCGGCAAGGGGGACGCTGCGGCGGGCTCGGCTGCTGGGGACCCATCGTCCACATCCACCACGTCCAGTACTGGTCCCACGGCGGCGCCACGGATCTGAAGAACCTCATCGGGCTCTGCCCACGCTGCCATGCACTCGTGCACCAGGGGTACTTCACCATCGATCCCACCACCCACGAGATCGGCCGCACCCTGCGCACCCACCGCACCGGCAGGCACATCCGCATCGCCCGAGCCGGCTGAGCCTCCTCCCCCATGCCGAACGCACCGCGGATGCCTCAGCGTCCGAGTTTCCCCGCTTCGATGATCAACGAGATGTCGCCACACGAGAGGCACACTGGACCATGGCCGTCACGACCCGTCCTGCCACCGTCTTCGAGGACGTCCGCACCATGGTCGGCCCCAAGCGACCGGACGCGAACGTCTGCTGGTGCCTGAGCTACCGGCTCACCTCGTCCAAGGAGAACCGCGAGCTCGCTGCCGAGACACGGGGCGAGAAGGTGCGTGAGCTCATGGAGCAGGGACCACCCGGCGTGCTGGCCTACGACGAGGAGGACGAGGTCGTCGGGTGGGCCGCCGTGCATCCCCGCGCCGACACCTCGTTCGCGACCAGCCGGAGGATCCCGCACGTCGACGACCTCGACGTCTGGTCGATCTGGTGCATCCGCGTCCGTCCCGGCCACCGCAAGCAGGGGATCTCCCACGCGCTGCTGGCCGGCGCGGTCGACCTCGCCCGCGAGCAGGGGGCCCCTGCGGTCGAGGGCTACCCCGTCGACAACCGCGGCGAGAAGGTCGACCTGACCATGGCCTACGTCGGGACGAAGGCGCTGTTCGAGGCCGCCGGGTTCACCCAGGCCGCCGAGACCACGTCGACCCTCGCCGGCTTCCCGAGAGTCCTCATGCGGCTCGACCTGCGCTGACCGGCGGAGCCGGGAACGGCCCTACTTCACCAGTCCCTCGGACTTCAACCAGTCGCGCGCGACGATCGCGGGGTCCTCCCCCTCGACGTCGACCTTCGCGTTCAGCTCGAGCATGACCTCGTTCGTCAGCTTGGACAGCACCTGGTCGAACAGGTCTGCGACCTCCGGGTGCTTCTCGAGGAAGGACGTCTTCGCCACGAAGCTCAGGTTGTAGAGCGGGAAGAACTCGCGGTCGTCCTCGAGCACCCTCAGGTCCAGACCCGGGATCCGGCCGTCGGTGGTGAACACCTCGCCGAAGTTGCAGGTCCCGTTCGCGGTCGCCGTGTAGATGACGCCGGTGTCGAGGTTCGTGACCTTGGCGAGGTCGGACTCGGTGAGGTCGTAGGCCTCGAGCATCGGGACGAAGCCGTCGTCGCGCTTGGCGAACTCGCTCTCGACGCAGAACGTCAGCTCCTCCGGGGGCAGGTCGGCCAGCTGCGACAGCTTGGTGATGCCGAGCTCCTCACCCTTCTTCTCGGCGATCGCGAAGGCGTACGTGTTGTTCATCGGCGCGTACGGCAGCCAGGTCAGACCGTTCTTCAGGTCAGCGTCGTACACGGCCTTGTACTGCTGCTCCTCGCCCTTCACGGGCTTGTCGTTGCCGAGGTAGTTGATCCAGCCGGTGCCGGTGTACTCCGGCGAGATGTCGACGCGACCGTCGAGCAGCGCCTGCCGGACACCGAAGCTGCCCGGGGTGTTGCTGAGGTTGGTCACGTCGGCGCCCGCCACGCTGAGCACGGTCGACATCATGTTGCCGAGCACGAGCTGCTCGGTGAAGTCCTTCGCGGCGACGGTGACCGGCACGTCCTCGAGCGACGTCACCGGCTTGATGGTCCCCGGCTCGGCTCCGAGCACGGCGCCGGAGGCCGACTGCAGGCCGCAGCCGGCGAGGGCCAGGCAGAGCAGTCCGGCGACGGTGCCGACGATCTTCTTGCTGGGGTGCTGACGCATGTCAGCCCACTCCCTTCGGCGCAGCCGCGATCTCCACGAGACGAGCCAGCCAGTCGATGAACAGGGCGAGGGCGGCCACCAGGACCGCCCCGACGACCAGCGTCACGTTCTGCTGGAGCTTGATGCCCGTGGTGATGAGGTCGCCGAGTCCCCCGGCTCCCGTGAACGATGCGAGGGCGGCCGTGCCCACGATGAGCACCAGCGCCGTGCGGACGCCCGCGACGATCACGCGCAGCGCCAGCGGCAGCTCGACCCTCATGAGGGTGCCCAGGGCCGAGACGCCCATCCCCCGCGACGCCTCGATGAGACGCCGGTCGACACCATCGATCCCCGTGACCGTGTTGGCCACGATCGGCAGGATGCCGTAGACCGTGAGGGCGGCGATCGCCCCGGTGCGGCCGACGTCGAAGATCACGGCACCGAGCGCGATGAGCCCGATCGCGGGCGCGGCCTGGCCGAACCCGGCGACGGTGATGATCGGCTTGGAGTAGCGGCGCATCGGCCCGCGCGTGAGCGCGATCCCGAGCGGGATGGCGATCAGGCAGGTGAGCGCGGTGGCGATCAGGCTGATCGTCAGGTGCTGCTGCGTGAGGTCGAGCAGGTTGCCGGCCGTCAGCGAGCGACGCTCGACATCGGTGATCGAGGCGGTGTTCACGTACACCAGGCAGCCGGCGACTGCGGCGACCACGACGAGCGGCTGCCCGATCCACCGCGCGATCCCCGGTCGGTCGACCGTGACGGTCGGAGTGGCGGCCTCCCCGGCGACGGCCGGAGCGGCGGTGGCGGCGCTCACGGCTCCACCGGACGCGCCTCGGCGGCGGCGCTGCTGATCTGCTGCATCGCCTGCATGATCGTCTCGACCCGGACGACGCCCTGGTAGGAGTTGCGCCGACCGGTCACGACCACCACGCCGTGCGACGACGTGAGCATCTCGTCGAGCGCGTCGTTGAGGGTCGAGGCCGTGCTGACGACCTCGAGGTCACGGTCGCGCGAGATGCCCGTGAGGGAGCCCGCCCGCTCGAGCTCCTTGACCGAGACCCAGCGCTGCGGACGCTGCTGGTCGTCGAGGACGATGACCCACTCACGGCCCTTCGCGCGGGCGTCCTGGATCGCGGCCGCGGCGTCGCCACCGACCTGGGCGACGGCGGCCTCGTGCAGCTCGACGTCGCGCACGCGGGTGAGCGTGAGCTGCTTGAGCGCGGCGCCGTGGCCGACGAAGCCCTCGACGAAGTCGCTGGCCGGTGCGGCCAGGATCGCCTCGGGCGTGTCGTACTGGACGATGCGCGAGCCGACGTCGAGGATCGCGATCCGGTCGCCGAGCTTGACCGCCTCGTCGAAGTCGTGGGTCACGAACACGATGGTCTTGCGCAGCTCCTCCTGGAGCCGCAGCAGCTCGTCCTGGAGCCGCTGACGCGTGATCGGGTCCACCGCGCCGAACGGCTCGTCCATCAGCAGGACGGGCGGGTCGGCGGCCAGGGCCCGCGCCACGCCGATGCGCTGCTGCTGGCCTCCGGAGAGCTCGCGCGGGTAGCGGTCGCGGTACTGCGCGGGCTCGAGGTTGACCAGCTCGAGCAGCTCGTCGACCCGGGCCGCGATGCGGTCCTTCTTCCAGCCCAGCAGGCGCGGGACGATCGCGATGTTCTCGGCCACGGTGTAGTGCGGGAACAGTCCCGCACCCTGGATGACGTAGCCGATGTGGCGACGCAGGTCGTCGGCGTTGCGGTGCGTGACGTCCTCGTCGCCGATGAAGATCTTCCCGCTGGTCGGCTCGATCAGCCGGTTGATCATCTTCATGGTGGTCGTCTTGCCGCAGCCCGACGGGCCGACCAGCATGACGATCTCGCCGGCGGGGATCTCGATGGTGACGTCGTCGACGGCGGCGTCGGCCTGCCCGCCGTAGCGCTTGGTGACGTTCTCGAGCAGGATCCGCTGGCCGAAGGACCGCCCGGACTCGGTGTCGGTCTCTGGCGTGGACGGCTGGGTGGTCTCAGACACGGATGCCCCTCGAGGTCGTGACGCGGGTGAGCAGGTTCAGGACGAGGTCGAGCAGGACGGCGAGCACGATGACGCCGAGGGTGCCCGCCAGGATGGAGTTGGTCGCGTTGGCGCCGCCGGTACGGGAGATGCCGGAGAAGATGTAGCCGCCGAGCCCCGGGCCGAGCACGAAGGCGGCGATCGCGGCGATGCCCATGAGCATCTGCCCCGAGACGCGGACACCGGTCATGATCACCGGCCAGGCGAGCGGCAGCTCGAGCCGCACGAGCGTCGTCAGCCGTCCCATGCCCATCCCCCGCGCCGACTCCACGAGTGCCTGGTCGACGCCGGTGAGACCGACGATGACGTTGCGCAGGATGGGCAGGAAGCCGAAGAACACCAGGGCGATGACCGACGGGAAGACGCCGATGCCCACCACGCCGACCAGGAGGCCGAGCAGCGCGTAGGACGGCAGGGTCAGGCCGACCGAGGACAGGGCCTGCGCGATCGACGTCCCGAAGGAGGACCGGTAGGCCAGGACGCCCAGCACGATGGCGAGCAGCGTGGCGATCGCCAACGTCTGCACCACCAGGCTGAGGTGCTGGTAGGCCAGGAACGACAGCACGGACCATCGCTCCTGGACGAACTCGATGAAGCTCACACGTCGCCTCTCGTCAGGACGAGGACGGCGGGCGCGAGCCCCCGGTGCTCGTCACGGGTCCCCACGACCGTAACGAAGTTGTGCAGCGGTGCAAGTTTGAACGCGCCCGGATCGGGGTACAGGACCCGGTCCGGGCGACCCCGTGGCACCGCTCAGGCGGGGGTGGAGACCTCGAGGATGCGGCTCAGCAGGCCACCGACGAACTTCGGCGACTCGTCCGTCGACAGGTCGGCCGCGAGGTCGACGGCCTCGCTCACGGCCACGGGACCCGGGACGTCGTCGACGTGGAGGATCTCGTAGACCGCCACGCGCACGATGTTGCGGTCGACGCCGGGCATCCGGTCCAGCGTCCAGCCCCGCGCGTGCTCCGTGATCAGGGAGTCGATGCTCTCCTGGTGCGCGGCAACGCCCTCCACGAGCTGAACCGTGTACGGGTTGACCGGCGGGTCGTTCGTCTCGAGCCGGGCGGCGAGGGTGCCGCCGAGGGGGACGCCCCGCATCTCGGACTCGAAGAGGACGTCCAGCGCCCGCTTGCGGTACTTGGTCCTGGCGCCCATCAGGCCTTCACGCGACCGAGGTAGCCACCGTCGCGCGTGTCCACCTTGATCTTCTCGCCGGAGCCGACGAACAGCGGGACCTGGATCTCGCGGCCGGTCTCCAGACGAGCGGGCTTGGTGCCGCCGCTGGAGCGGTCGCCCTGCAGGCCCGGGTCGGTGTGCTCGATGAGCAGCTCGACCGACGCGGGGAGCTCCACGTAGAGCACCCGGCCCTCGTTGGTCGCGACCACCGCGTTCTGGTTCTCCAGCAGGAAGTCGGTGGCCGTGCCCATGGCCTCCGGGGGGATCTCGATCTGGTCGAAGGTCTGCACGTCCATGAACACGTAGCTCGAGCCGTCGTTGTACAGGTACTGCATGTCGCGCTTGTCGACGGTCGCGGTCTCGACCTTGGTACCGGCGTTGAACGTCTTGTCGACGACCTTGCCGGACTCGACGTTCTTCATCTTGGTGCGCACGAAGGCGGGACCCTTGCCGGGCTTGACGTGCTGGAACTCGACGATGGTCCAGAGCTGGCCGTCGATGTTCAGCACCATGCCGTTCTTCAGGTCGTTCGTGGTGGCCATCAGGCGATCTCCAGGAGCTCGGTGGTCAGGTCGGTCAGCACCTCGGGGGTTCCCGGGTCCGCCGGCGTGACGAGGACGGTGTCTTCGATGCGCACTCCCCCGCGGCCCGGGACGTAGATGCCCGGCTCCATGGTCAAGGTGGTGCGACTGGCCAGTGTACCGGCGTGCGAGGCGGCGATGAACGGGTCCTCGTGGATCTCCAGGCCCACCCCGTGCCCGAGCCCGGTCGTGAAGTGCTCGAGCCAGCCTGCGTCGGCGAGCACGCCGCGCGCGACGGTGTCGGACTCGGCCACCGGACGGCCCTCGCGCAGCACGTCCACTCCGGCCGCCTGGGAGGCCCGCACGGCCGCGTGCACCTCGCGCTGCCAGGCGTCGGCGGTGCCGAGCACGACGGTTCGCGTGCAGTCGGCGTGGTAGCCCGAGACGCGGGCACCGAAGTCGGTCTTGAGCAGGTCCCCTGGCTGCAGGACCCGGTCGGTCGGGTGGTGGTGCGGGACCGCCGTGTTCGGGCCGGACGCCAGGATCGTCTCGAACGCGACGGCCTCGGCGCCGAGCTCGAGCATGCGCCACTCGAGGTCACGCGCCACGTCGCGCTCGGTCCGACCCACCAGCGGGCCGGCCCACAGCCCCTCGAGCGCCTCCGTGGAGATCCGGCACGCCTCCCGCAGGGCGGCGACCTCGGTGTCGTCCTTGATGGTGCGAGCGTCCTCCACGAGTCGGCCGGCGGGCACCAGCGTGACCGCCGGGGCCGCCTCGGCCAGGCGGCCGTGGGCGTCGACGCTGAGCGCGTGCGTCTCGGCCGCCCACGACGTCTGCCCGGACGCGGTGATCCGCTCGGCGGCGACGCCCACGAGGTCGCGGGTGATGACGTGCTCGAGCCCCGGCACCTCCTGCGCGGCCTGGTCCCGGTAGCGACCGTCCGTGAGGAAGACCCCGCTTCCGTCGGCGTGCAGCACGAGCGCACCGTTGGAGCCGGTGAACCCCGTCAGGTACCGCACGTTGACGAGCGTCGTGACGACGAGGCCGTCGCGTCCTGCCTCCGAGAGCGCGGCACCCACCCGACGTCGACGCCGCGCGAGGTCGTCGGCGCCTGGCGTGGTGCCCAGGGGCGCCGTCATCGGGTCGTGAGCGCGGCGAACGAGTCGCGCAGCGTGGTCTCGTCGGGACCGGCCAAGATGGTCGTGCGTCCCAGGTCCTCCAGCACGACGAAGCGCAGCTGGTCGCCCCGCGTCTTCTTGTCGAGCCGCATGGCCGCGAGCAACGGCGTGAAGGCCCCGGCCCAGGTGGTCGGCAGCGCGAGCGAGCCGAGCACGTCGCGGTGACGCTGCACGAGGTCGGCGTCGATGAGGTCGTGCCGCTGCGCCAGCTCGGCCACGAAGACCATGCCCACGCTGATCGCCTCGCCATGGCGCACGGAGTAGTTCTCCTCGCGCTCGATCGCGTGGCCGAGCGTGTGCCCGTAGTTGAGCGCCTCCCGGCCGATCGACGCCTCGTCCTCGCGGGAGCCACCGGTCTCCCGCAGGTCGCCGGCCACGGTCCGGGCCTTGACCCGGATGCCCTTGGCCACCAGCTCGGCGAGGATCGGTGACGTCGGGTCGAGCACCGTCGCGGCCCCCGCCCCCTCCACCAGCTCCAGGATCGACGGGTCGGCGATGAAGCCGCACTTGACCACCTCGGCCAGGCCGCTGCGCAGCTCGGCCGACGGCAGGTCCGTGAGCAGCTCGAGGTCGCACAGCACGCCGACCGGCTCGTGGAACGCACCCACCAGGTTCTTGCCCGCGGCGGTGTTGATGCCGGTCTTGCCGCCCACGGCAGCGTCGACCATGCCGAGGACGGTGGTCGGAAGGTTGATGAACCGCACGCCGCGCAACCAGCTGGCCGCCACGAACCCGGCGAGGTCCGTGGTGGCTCCCCCGCCGAACCCGACGACCACGTCGGACCGCGTGAACCCCGCCGTGCCGAGGACGCCCCAGCAGTACTGCAGCACCTCGGCGGTCTTCGCGGCCTCGCCGTCGGGGAGCTCGACGAGGTGCACGTCGACCGTGTCGGTCGCCTGCTCGGTGATCAGCTGGGCGCGCAGCCGTGCTGCACGCTCCCGCAGGGCCGCCGGGTGCAGGATCGCCACCCGCCTCACGTCGTCGCCGACGAGCGAGGCCAGGCGGGCCGATGCGCCCGCGCCCACGACGACGTCGTAGGGGGCTGCGGTCTCGACCCTGATGCGGGTGGTCACGGGTGGATCTCCTCCTGGAGGAAGCGTCGGACGAGGTCGGCCACGTCGGCGGGGTCGAGGTCGTCGGTGACGACCGTGTGGACCGCGAGGCCCTGGTACAGGGGGCGCCGGGCGTCGAGCAGCGCCTTCAGCGTGGCGCGCACGTTGCCCAGCAGGAGCGGGCGGTTCGTCCCGAGCCCCACCCGCTGGGCCGCAGCGGTCAGCCCGACGTCGAGGAAGACGACGCGCTCGCCGCGCAGCATCTCCTGCGTCCGGGGGTGCATCACCGCACCACCGCCGAGCGCCAGCACCCCGTCGTGCTCGTCCAGAGCCGTGGCGACCGATTCCGCCTCGAGCTCACGGAAGTGCGCCTCGCCTCGCTGGACGAACAGGTCCTGCACGCTGGTCCCGACCGTGGCCTCCACGTCGGCGTCGGTGTCGCGCACCGTGGTGCCGAGCGCCTCGGCCAGCAGATGGGCCACCGTGGTCTTGCCGGCGCCGGGTGCGCCGATCAGGACGACGACCGGACTCAACGGAACCTCAGGTGGTCGCGGTAGGCCTCGACGTTGCGTCGGACCTCCTCGACCGAGTCGCCCCCGAACTTCTCGGTGATCGCGTCGGCGACCACGAGCGCGACCATGGCCTCGGCCACGATGCCGGCGGCCGGGACGGCGCACACGTCGGAACGCTGGTGGTGGGCACGTGTCTCCTCGCCGGTGGCCACGTCGACGGTCCGCAGGGCCCGCGGCACGGTGGCGATCGGCTTCATGGCGGCACGCACGCGCAGCAGCTCGCCCGTGGTCATGCCGCCCTCGGTCCCGCCGGAGCGGCCGGAGACGCGGCGGATGCCGTCGTCTGTCGGGACGATCTCGTCGTGGGCCAGCGATCCGCGGGTACGGGCCAGCTCGAACCCGTCGCCCACCTCCACGCCCTTGATGGCCTGGATGCCCATGAGGGCGCCGGCGAGGCGGGAGTCCAGACGCCGGTCCCAGTGCGTGTACGAGCCGAGGCCGGGCGGCAGGCCCTCCACGACCACCTCGACGACACCGCCGAGGGTGTCACCGTCCTTGTGGGCCACGTCGATCTCGGCCACCATCGCCTCGCTGGTGGCCGCGTCGAAGCAGCGCACCGGGTCGGCGTCGAGCGCCTCGACGTCCGAGGCGCTCGGCACGAGGCCCGCGGGCGCCGTGACGGTGCCCAGCTCGACGACGTGCGACAGGATCGTGGCGCCGGTGGTCTGCTCGACGAACTTGGCCGCCACCTCGCCGAGCGCGACGCGGGCGGCGGTCTCGCGGGCGCTGGCCCGCTCCAGCACGGGACGGGCCTCGTCGAAGCCGTACTTCTGCATGCCGGCGAGGTCGGCGTGGCCGGGTCGCGGCCGGGTCAGCGGAGCGCCCCGCTTGAGCCCGTCGAGCACCTCGGGGTCGACCGGGTCGGCCGACATGACCTGCTCCCACTTCGGCCACTCGCTGTTGCCGATGCGCAGGGCCACGGGGCTGCCCATGCTGACGCCGTGCCGCAGGCCGCCGATGACCTCGAGCTCGTCGGCCTCGAAGCTCATGCGCGCGCCCCGCCCGTAGCCCAGGCGGCGCCGGGCGAGCGCGTCCTGCACGTCCTTGCTGGTCACGTGCACGCCGGCTGGGAGTCCCTCGAGGATCGCGACGAGCGCGGGTCCGTGGGACTCTCCGGCAGTCAGCCATCGAAGCATGGGGGTCATTCTGTCAGGAGCAGTCGGGGCGGCACGGAGGGCCTGCCCGGCTGTGCCAGGATGGGGTCGCCCGCTCCCTGGGGGCTCGGACGAGGCTGCCGTACCCGATCAGCGCAAAGACGGCAGGTCAGGAGTCGTCATGAGCTGGATCGTGCTCGTCGGGTCAGGAGTGCTGGAGGCCGTGTGGGCCACGGCCCTCGGTCGCTCGGACGGCTTCAGCCGCCTCGTCCCGAGCCTCGTGTTCGGCGTCGCCCTCGTGCTCAGCATGGTCGGCCTCGCGTGGGCGATGCGTGACCTGCCGACCGGGACGGCCTACGCCGTGTGGGTGGGCATCGGCGCCACGCTCACCGCCGCCTGGGCCATGGCGCAGGGCGACGAGCCGGTGTCCGTGGCGCGGGTCCTGTGCCTGCTGGCCGTGGTGTCCGGGATCGTCGGGCTGAAGCTCACCCACTGACGCGCCGTCAGCGGAGCAGGGCCACCAGCGGCGGGCCGAGGAAGGCCCCCACGACGAGGTACGGACCGAAGGCGAACGGGTCACGGCGTCCGATCCGTCCCGTGGCGTACAGCCCCAGCCCGACGACGGCGCCCAGGATGAACCCCGCGTAGCCGCCGTACAGCGTCTCGGCGGCACCCAGCGCGCCCAGCAGCAGGCCGATCACGCCCGCGATCCGTACGTCGCCGAACCCGAACGGCTGGCTGATCCACCGGCCGAGGGCGTAGATGAGCCGGAAGACCCCGTAGAGCACGAGGTTGCCGATCAACCCCTTGAGGATGATCGACCGGTCCTGGGCCACGAGCGACGCCAGGCCGACGAGCACGAGCACCACCACGTGCAGCGGCAGCGTGAGGGCGTAGGGCAGCAGCCGGGTGCGCAGGTCGATGAACGACAGCCACGTGCCGACGCCGGCGAAGACCGCCCAGGCCGGCAGCAGCAGCGGCTCGTCGATGCCGAGCGCGACGACGAGCGCCAGCACCGCCGCGACCAGGGCGAGCGCCGGGGCGAGCCGAGGGCGTCGGGCGAGGTCGACGTAGAGCGGCTTCGGGGGCTCGTCGACCTCGGAGGGGTCCGGCTCCGGCTCGGGCAGCCGGGAGATCACGTGCGGGCCCAGCAGGCCGAGCACCCCCGCACCGACGGCGGTGGCGACGACGTAGAGGGTCTGCACGGCCGCAACCCTAGGGCACGTCGCGCGCGGCCGACAGCTCCGCGAGCGCGGCGTCGCGCAGCACGTCGACCTCGACCCGCGAGCCCGTCATGAGGGCGAGCTGCAGCACGGCCTGGTGGGCCAGGAGGTCGAGCCCCGACACCGCAGGACGGTCGGCCTGCTGCGCCGCGAGCAGCAGGCGGGTCGGCCACGGGTCGTAGACGACGTCGAAGACCGCGGCGGCGGACTCGACCAGCTCGTGCGACCGGGCACCGGCCGCGTCCTCCGGCACCGTGGAGACGAGCAGGTCCGCGACGTCGACGAAGGGGTCGTCGCTCGATCGCACCTCCACCTCGAGCCCGGCCGAACGCGCCGATGCCGCGGTCGTCTCGGCCCGCGCCACGTCGCGGACGACCAGCTCCATCCGGCGGGCACCCAGCCCCACCACGGCGTGGGCGACCGACGACGCCGTGGCACCCGCGCCGAGGACACGCACGAGCGGCACGTCGGCGATGCCGGCCTCCTGCAGCGCAGCGAGCGTGCCGGGCACGTCGGTGTTGTCGGCGCGGACCACGCCGTCGGCCAGCAGCAGGGTGTTCGCCCCACCCGCGGCGGCGGCGACGTCGGAGACGTCGTCCGCCAGCTCGAGCGCGTCACGCTTGTGCGGGGCGGTCACGGCGAGGCCGCGCCACGTGGGGTCGAGGCGCTCGACCCACGCACCGAGTCCCGCCGGCTCGACGTCGACCGCGTCGAACGTCCAGTCCAGGCCGAGCTCGGCGTAGGCCGCACGGTGCATGACCGGCGAGAGGGAGTGCGCGACCGGGTGGCCCACCACCGCACACCGTCGACGAGCGGGCCGCCCGGTACGCGGGTCAGCCACCACAGGAGCCGGCGCCGTAGACCTTCTGGCAGTCGGCGTTGTGCTGGGCGAAGTCGGTGTTGAAGATCGTGACGCCCTCCTTGTCGGCGAAGAAGTACAACCAGTCGCCGTCGGCGGGGTTGAGGGCCGCCTCGATGGTCTTCTCACCCGGTGAGCCGATCGGACCGGGCGGCAGTCCGGCGTTCTGGTACGTGTTGTACTCCGACGGGTTCGCGCGCTCCTCCGGCGTGGTCCACACGTCGCCCTCCCGCTGGCTCACGTACGAGACCGTGGAGTCCAGCTGCAGCGGCATGCCGTCCTCGAGCCGGTTGAAGAGCACCCGGGCCACCTTGGGGTAGTCCTCGTCGCGGGCCGCCTCGTACTCCAGGATGCTCGCCATCGTGAGGACGTCCTCCTTGGACAGCCCGAGGGCCTTGGCGCGCGCGTCGATGTCGAGGTCGGCCTCGACCTCGAGGGTCTTCTTGACCATCTGCTGCATCAGCTCGAGCGCCGTGGTGCCGGGCTCGACGGTGTAGGTCGCCGGGAAGAGGTAGCCCTCGGGGTTGCCGTTGGCGCCCTCGGGAAGGCCGAGGTCCTTCGGGTCGTCGAGCACCGCGGTGACCTCGTCCTCGCTGATCTCCGAGCCGGCGGCGATCGCCTTGACGATCTGGCCGACCCGCGAGCCCTCGGGGATGGTGACCTTGCCCTCGACCCGGTTGCTCGCGTCGGTGAGCTCACGCATCGCCCACTCCGCCGACATCTTGCTCCGCAGCTGGTAGAAGCCGGGCTGGATGGTCGCGAAGCGCTCGTCGTTCAGCGACAGCTGGTAGAACGCCTCGGCGCTGGCCACGACGTCCTGCTTCGCCAGGATCGACGCCATCGCCTGGCCGTCCGACCCGGCGGGGATCTCGACGACGACCTCACCGCTGCCCTGGCCGGAGTAGTCCTCCGGGCCGTTCAGGTACGAGCCGGCCTTGTCCCACACGACCTTGCCGCCGAAGACGAGGCCGGCCAGGACCACGAGCACCAGCAGGATGCGTCCCCAGCGGGGTCCGCGCTTGCGGGGGGCACGCCGGCCGCCGGCCTTGGTGGCACGTCGCCCACCACTGTCGGCGCCCAGGATGTCGAGTCCGCTGTCACTCACGTCGACCTCAGATCGTCTCGCCCGGGGCCGATCCCCGGGTCCGTTCGGTGTCCAGGGCGGTCTGCAGGATGACCGTGGCCGCAGCCTGGTCGATCACCGAGCGTCGAGACCGCCCGGACCGCCCGCCCTCGCGGAGCAGACTGTCCGCAGTCATCGTAGACATCCGCTCGTCGAACAGCCGGACAACTGTGGGCGTCACCGTGTCGGCGAGAGCGCGGGCGAACACCCGCACCTTCGCCGCCGCAGGACCCTCGCGCCCGCTCAGCGACACCGGGAGACCGACCACGAGCTCCAGCGCGTCGACCTCGGAGGCGAGGGCGGAGAGCCGGCCGATCGCGTCGGGTCCGGCGGCCACCGTCTCCAGCGGCGTGGCCACGAGCCCGTCGGGGTCGCACACCGCCACGCCGATGCGGACGTCGCCGACGTCGACGCCGAGCCGACGTCCCCTTCTCATCGGACCTGCCTCACCGAGAGACCGTCTCCCGCACGGTCTCGACGACCGCCCCGAACGCCGCGTCGATCCCGCCGACGTCGGTGCCTCCGCCCTGCGCGACGTCGGGCTTACCGCCGCCCTTGCCGCCGATGCGCTCACCGACGACCCCGACCAGGGTGTTGGCCGAGAGCCCGCGCTCCTGCGCTGCGGGCGTGACGGCCACGACCACGGAGGGTCGGTCGTTCGCGGTCCCGACGACCACCACCACGGCGGGCCGGTCCTGCAGGCGGCCGCGGACGTCGAGGGCGAGCGATCGGACGTCGCCGCCACCGACACCCTCGGCACGGTGCGTCACGACGGAGACCCCGTCGACGTCGGCCGCGGCAGCGGCGATGTCGCCGGCCGCTCCCTGGAGCTGCGCGGTCCTGAGCTTCTCGAGCTCCTTCTCGGTGGCCTTGAGCCGTGCCACGAGGTCGCCGACCCGCGCCGGCACCTCCTCCGGGCGCGCCTTGAGCACGTCGGTGAGCTGGAGCACGAGGTCGCGCTCCTTGGCCAGGTAGGCGAAGCCCTCGATGCCGGTGAGCGCCTCGATGCGACGGTTGCCGGCTCCGACCGAGCCGTCCGAGGTGATGACGACGGTGCCGATCTGGCTGGACCGCTCCACGTGGGTGCCACCGCAGAGCTCACGCGACCAGGGACCACCGATCTCGACCACGCGCACCTGCTCGCCGTACGTCTCGCCGAAGAGCGCGAGGGCGCCCCACTCGCGGGCCTCGGGCAGGGTCATGTACTGGGCCGAGACGAGCAGGTCCTCACGCAGCGCGCGGTTCGACACGTGCTCGACGTCGTGCAGCTGCTCGGGCGACAGCGCCCCGTTCCACCCGAAGTCGAGACGCAGGTAGCCGGGCCGGTTGTAGGAGCCCGACTGCAGCGCGGTGGGGCCCAGAACCTCGCGCAGCGCCGCGTGCACGACGTGCGTGCCCGAGTGCGCCTGACGCGCTCCGGTGCGCCACTCGCGGTCGACGTCGGCCGAGACCGTCTCGTCGACGACGAGCTCGCCCTCGAGCACGCGCACCTGGTGGACGACCAGGCCCTTGATGGGCCGCTGCACGTCGAGGACCTCGGCGCTGCCTCCCCCGCCCGACGTCCACGTGATGGTGCCCGCGTCGGCGTTCTGGCCGCCGGACTCCGCGTAGAACGGCGTCCGGTCCAGGACGACCTCGCCCACGCTCCCCGCACCGAGCGCCGGCGTCGCTGCGCCCTCGCTCAGCAGCGCGAGGACCCGAGACTCCGTCGACAGGGTCGTGTACGCCTGCCAGTCGGTCGGACCGTTCGCGTCGAGGGCCGCGCGGTACGCCGTGGTGTCGGCGTGGACGCCCTTCTTGGCCTTCGCGTCGGCCTTCGCCCGGGCCTTCTGCTCGGCCATGAGCGACCGGAACCCCTCGGCGTCGACCGTGAGGCCCTGCTCCTCGGCCATCTCGAGCGTCAGGTCGATCGGGAAGCCGTAGGTGTCGTGGAGCGTGAACGCCGCCGAGCCGGACAGGCCGCTCCCGCCCTCGGCCTTCACCTTCTGCGCCGCGACGTCGAAGATCTGCGTGCCCTTGCCGAGGGTGGACCGGAACGCGTCCTCCTCGGCGTAGGCGACCTGGGAGATGCGGGCGAAGTCGGCCTCGAGCTCGGGGTACGACGCCTTCATCCGGTCCTTGCTGACCGGGAGCAGCTCGGGCAGGGCGGGGTCCTCGTAGCCCAGCAGACGCATCGAACGCACCGCGCGCCGCAGCAGGCGTCGCAGCACGTAGCCGCGCGCCTCGTTGCCGGGGGTCACGCCGTCGCCCATGAGCATGAGCCCGCTGCGCACGTGGTCGGCCACGACCCGGAACCGGACGTCGTCCTCGTGGTTCGCGCCGTAGGCCCGTCCGGTCAGCTCGGACGCGCGCTCGATGACGGGGTACACCTCGTCGATCTCGTAGAGGTTCTGCTTGCCCTGCAAGAGGTAGGCGACGCGCTCCAGGCCCATCCCGGTGTCGATGTTCTGGCTCGGCAGCGGGCCCACGACGTCGAACTGGTCCTTGGCGCGGACGTTGGTGATCTCCTCCTGCATGAACACGAGGTTCCAGATCTCCAGGAAGCGGTCCTCGTCGACGACCGGGCCGCCGTCGGGCCCGTGCTCGGGGCCACGGTCGATGTAGATCTCGCTGCACGGGCCGCCAGGACCGGCGACCCCCATGTGCCAGTAGTTGTCGAGCAGGCCCCGGTCCTGGATCCGCTCGTCGGGCAGGCCCGCGACGGACTTCCAGAGCCCGCGGGACTCGTCGTCGCCCTCGAGCACCGTGACCCACACCCGGTCGGCGTCGAAGCCGAAGCCCCCGTCGTCGACGTGGCCGGTCACCAGGCGCCAGGCGTGCGTGATCGCACCCTCCTTGAAGTACTGGCCGAAGCTGAAGTTGCCGTTCATCTGGAAGAACGTGCCGTGCCGCGTGGTCTTGCCGACCTCCTCGATGTCGAGGGTGCGCACGCACTTCTGGACGCTGGTGGCGGTGCCGTAGGGCGGCGTCTCCTGGCCGAGGAAGTACGGCTTGAACGGCACCATGCCCGCGTTGACGAACAGCAGGTTGGGATCGTCCAGCAGCAGCGGGGCCGAGGGCACCACGGTGTGCCCGGCGGCCTCGAAGTGCTCGAGGAATCGGCGCCGGATCTCTGCGGTCTCCATCAGGGGTGGTCTCTCTCGTCGGTGAGCTCGGGACGGTCCGCGGCTGACTGGTCCGCGGCTGGGGCCTCGAGCGAGGGTCGGGGTGGGGTGATCTGGTCGGCGAGCCGGGACTCGGCGGTGGACATCCCGTCGCGGACCTCGTCGGCGAAGGCCCGCCACCCGGTGCCGAGCGCGGCGGCCTGGTCGATGAGTCCGGGCATCGAGACCCGGTAGGCGGCCCGCCGGGCCTTGGCGCTGACGTAGACGCCCACGGCCGAGCCGGCGACGAACCAGACGGCGCGCGGCTTCATCGCTCCCCCAGCCACTGGTCCGACGGCGTCGGCGGTGCCGTGGAGGCGTGGGCCGCACGAGCGGCCCGGCGTCCGGCCCGGAGCCGGTCACGTCGGCGGTTCCTGTACTCCCGGCGCATCAGGGCGCCGATCCGGTCGCGGCTCTCGGGCCTCAGGGCGTGAGCCACACCCTGGACGACCACGGCGAACCGGACCTGCGGTCGGCTGAGCGCGGCCTCGACGACCTGGTCCTGGGTGGGCGGCACGACGACTCGACCCTCGACGACGCGAGGTTTTAGCACCGCGGGCCGCGCCGCGAGCGTGGTGGTGTCCTCGTGCTGCGCCGCCGGCGCGGCCGGACGCTGCACCGACGTCGGTCGAGGCGCCGTGTCCTGGTGGGCCGCAGGTCCGGGGGCCGGAGCCACGGCACCGGCCGAACGGGCGACCCGGCGGGCGGCCACGACCGCCACGACCGCGGCCGCCACGGTCACGACCGCGAGGACCGCGATGGCGACGAGGACGGCGACGTCGGCGGACATGACCTCGAGGTTACTAGGGACGGGTGCGGCGTCGCCGCGCGCGGGGACGGTCCCCCCCACCGGACGGACCTCAGTAGCGAGGGTCGGCGTAGAAGACGATCCGCGACTTCGTCCGCTTGACCACGTGCACACCGCGGGGGTGCTTCTGACCACCACCCGCCGACACGTTGCCCTCGATGGTCCAGACGTGGCTGCTCGAGACCTTGGTGACGATGCCGACGTGCGACGGGGTGCCCTTGCTGAAGTAGCCGATGTACGCCAGCCGTCCGACCTTCGCGGTCTGCGAGGTCCAACCGCGCTTGCGCTCGGCGTCCAGGAGCTTCTTGTACGACGTGGCCTTGATGATCGAGCCGGGCTTGCCCCCGGCGTGCGCGAGCCACGAGACGAAGAACCCGCACCACGGGTCGTAGCGACCCGTCCGCCCGACCCACTTGTTGTACTTGCTCTTGCGCGGGGACGGCTCGCGGTAGCCGACCTGGGAGCGCGCCACGGCGAGCAGGTCCGCGGCCCCGAGCGTCGACGAGACGGCCGACGTCAGCGTGTCCTTGGCCTTGCTGTTGGTGTAGATCGCGCCGGTGCGGAACTGCTGGAGGCATCCACCCTCGGGCAGCCCGCAGCGGGCGTCGCCCGTCGGCGCACCGAGCGAGCCGGCCGGGCCGCCCCGATCATCGAGCTCCTGCGTCAAGGGTGAGCGCACCACCCACGAGCGCGAGCCCGACCGGATCAGGACCCCGTTCTTGTAGAACTTCCACGTCCGCCCGGCGCCGGAGCGCACCCCGGTGGTGGAGGCGCCGAGCAGGAAGGCCATCGAAGCCTCGCGGGAGGCCAGCGAGCGCTCACCGCCCCCGGGGGTCACGGCCTGCTTGGCCGAGTACCGCGACGTGCTGACCTGGGCCTGGTAGGTGCCGCCGCGACGGTCCGGCGGCGACCACGTGTACCAGCCCGACGAGTTCGTGCGGGCCGTGGCCACCTTGGTGCGCTTCGACCCCGAGGTGCGGTACAACACGACGGTCGCTCCAGCGTCGGGGCGACCGGACGTGGTGAGCACGCGGCCGCGCAGCCAGAAGCTCTCGCCCGTGAGGACGCGTGCGCCGTAGCCGCTGTTGACCAGCAGGCTGACCCACTTGCCCGCCTGCACGGTCAGGGCTGCGGCGCTCGACGTGGAGGCGGCGTGAGTGCTGCTCTCGAGCACCTCGGCGGTGACGGAGTACGTGCCGGCGCTCAGGCCGGCGACGGCGTAGTCGGCCGTGCCGTCGGCTCCGGTGGTGACCTCCGTGGACCGCGGGGTGGGGCCGGAGGCGCTGACCCGCACGGTGGCGCCCGCCAGCGGCGCACCGTCCGTCGTCGCGGTGACGGTCCCGGTCATGGGCTCCTGCGGCGCCTGGGTCCCTGCACCGCGCGCCAGGCTGACGGCCGTGGGTGCGAGAGCGGCTGCCGGTGCGGGCGCGTCCTCGTCAGCGGCGGCCGTCGACTCCTCGACGGGAGCCTGCACGTCGGGCGCCTGCTCGCCGCGTGCCCCCTCCTGCGTCGCGTCCGAGGGCTCCGCGGACGGCGCCGTCGACTCCGCGGAGACCGCCCCCTCGGGACTCGGCACGTCGGCGCCCTGCGCCGGCAGCACGGCGGCTGCCATGGCGACGCAGACGACGACGCTGGTCAGCGTGACGCGAAGGAGGGAACGGTGCGTGTCCATGGGCTGGCTCCGAGACGAGGTACGAAGGACGCCTCACTGTCACACGGCGGCCTCGTTCGCGCCAGCCCGGGACGGGGGGTCAGCGGTCGCGCAGGATCGCCCGGATGCGCTCCAGCCGGTCGGCGACGGCTGCCTCGGCTCCGTGGCGTCCGGGCTCGTAGTAGTCGCGGCCGTCGACGTCGTCGGGTGCGTACTGCTGGGTGACGACACCGCGCGGGTCGTCGTGCGCGTAGCGGTAGTCGTGCCCGTGGCCGAGCTTCTTGGCACCTGCGTAGTGCGCGTCGCGCAGCGCCGGCGGGACGGCACCCACCCGGCCGGCGCGGACGTCGGTCTGGGCGGCGTTGATGGCCTGGACCACGGCGTTCGACTTCGGGGCCGTGGCCAGGTGGATCACGGCCTGGGCCAGCGGGATGCGAGCCTCGGGGAACCCGATCATGGCGACGGCCTGGGCCGTGGCCGTGGCCACGGGCAGCGCCGTGGGGTCGGCCATGCCGATGTCCTCGCTGGCGTGGATCATCAGCCGCCGGGCGATGAAGCGCGGGTCCTCCCCCGCCTCGATCATGCGGGCGAGGTAGTGCAGGGCGGCGTCGACGTCGGACCCGCGGATGCTCTTGATGAAGGCGCTCGTGACGTCGTAGTGCTGGTCGCCCTGCCGGTCGTAGCGCACCGCCGCCTTGTCGACCGCGAGCGCCGCGTCGTCGACCGTGACCTCGAGGCGACCCTGGCTGAGCGTGGCACCGGCGGCGGCCTCGAGGTAGGTGAGGACGCGTCGGCCGTCGCCCCCGGCGAGCCGGACGAGGTGGTCGCGGGCGTCGTCGCTCAGGGAGACCGCCCCGCCGAGACCGCGGGGGTCCTCGACCGCCCGGTCGATCATGGTGGCGACGTCGTCGTCGTCGAGCGACTGCAGGGTCAGCAGGAGCGAACGGCTCAGCAGCGGCGAGATGACGCTGAAGTGGGGGTTCTCCGTGGTGGCGGCCACGAGCGAGACCCACCGGTTCTCGACCCCGGGCAGGAGCGCGTCCTGCTGGGCCTTGGAGAAGCGGTGCACCTCGTCGACGAACAGCACGGTCTCGACGCCGTTCTGCAGCGCCCGGCGGGCACCGGAGATGACGTCGCGGACCTCCTTGACCCCCGCCGAGACTGCCGAGACCTCCATGAAGCGCCGGTTCGTGTGGTTGCTGATGAGCGAGGCGATCGTGGTCTTGCCGGTGCCCGGCGGGCCCCACAGCAGGATGGTGAGCGGCTGGTCGCCGTCGATCACCTGCCGCAGGGGCGACCCGGGAGTGAGCAGGTGCTGCTGGCCCACCAGCTCGTCGAGCGTGCGCGGACGCATGCGCACCGCCAGCGGCGCCGAGGAGTGAGCGTTGCCGGCGAGCGAGCCCGACGAGTCGCGCCTGGCCGCCGGACGGTCGTCCGCCGCGGGCAGGTCGAACAGTCCGTCGTCGCTCACCCCGCGAGCCTAGTCACCGACGCCGACACCTCCCCCATCGGTGGATCGGCAACATCAGACCGCGCATCGGTGGATCGGCAACCGCAGACGACGCCCAGATGTTGCCCGGCCACCGATGACGGCGGACGGACGCGACGGGAGTCAGGCCTCCGGCGCCTCCGCCTCCCCCTCTTCTTCCGGCACTGCGTCGACGCCGGCCTCCTTGCGCTGCTCCGGCGTGATGGGGGCCGGGGCGGCGGTGAGGGGGTCGTAGCCGCCACCGGACTTCGGGAAGGCGATGACGTCGCGGATGGAGTCCGTGCCCGCCAGCAGGCCGACGGTGCGGTCCCACCCGAACGCGATGCCGCCGTGCGGCGGGGCGCCGAAGGCGAAGGCGTCGAGCAGGAAGCCGAACTTCTCCTGCGCTTCTTCCTCGCCGATGCCCATGATCTCGAAGACCCGCTTCTGCACGTCGGGACGGTGGATACGGATGGACCCGCCACCGACCTCGTTGCCGTTGCACACGATGTCGTAGGCCTGGGCGATCGAGCTGCCGGGATCGGCCAGCGTGGCCGGATCCTGGGGCGCCGTGAAGGCGTGGTGCACGGCGGTCCACTCGCCACCTCCCACGGCGACGTCGCCGGAGTCGAGGTCGCTCACGGCCTCGAACATCGGCCAGTCGACGACGAAGCAGAACGCCCACGCCGACTCGTCGATGAGGTTCTCGCGGCGGGCGATCTCGATGCGGGCCGCTCCGAGCAGCTGACGCATCTGCTTGACCGGACCGGCCGAGAAGTAGATGGCGTCGCCGGGCTTCGCGCCGACGGCCTCCACCAGTCCGTCGCGCTCGGCTTCGGACAGGTTCTTGGCGACGGGGCCGCCGAGCGTCCCGTCCTCGCCGACGAGCACGTAGGCCAGACCACGCGCACCGCGCTGCTTGGCCCACTCCTGCCAGCCGTCGAGCGTGCGGCGTGCCTGCGAGCCGCCGCCTGGGTGCACCACGGCACCGACGTACGGCGCCTGGAACACCCGGAACGGGGTGTCCTTGAAGTAGTCGGTCAGCTCCACGAGCTCGAGGTCGAAGCGCAGGTCGGGCTTGTCGGAGCCGTAGCGACGCATCGCGTCGGCGTAGGTGATGCGCGGGAACGGGCGCGGGAGCTCGACGTCGATGAGCTTCCAGAGCTCGGCGTAGACCTCCTCGGCCAGGGCGATCACGTCGTCCTGGTCGACGAAGCTCATCTCGATGTCGAGCTGGGTGAACTCCGGCTGACGGTCGGCACGGAAGTCCTCGTCGCGGTAGCAGCGCGCGATCTGGTAGTACCGCTCCAGGCCGCCGACCATGAGCAGCTGCTTGAACAGCTGGGGGCTCTGCGGCAGGGCGTACCAGCTGCCGGGGCGCAGGCGCGCGGGCACGAGGAAGTCGCGAGCGCCCTCGGGCGTGGAGCGGGTGAGGGTGGGCGTCTCGACCTCGACGAAGTCGTGACGCTCCAGCACCTGACGGGCCACGGCGTTGACCTTGCTGCGCAGCCGGATGGCGTGCGCAGGGGCGGGCCTGCGCAGGTCGAGGTAGCGGTAGCGCAGACGCGCCTCCTCCCCCACTTCCACGTGCTCGTCGATAGGGAACGGCAACGGTGCCGACGCGCTGAGGATCTCGACGTCGCTCGCGATGACCTCGATCTCGCCGGTGGGGATCGCGGCGTTCTCGTTGCCCTCGGGTCGCTTCTCGACGGTGCCGACGATCTTCAGGCAGAACTCCGAGCGGAGCTGGTGGGCGACCTCCTCGCGCACCACCACCTGCACGACGCCGCTGGCCTCGCGCAGGTCGATGAATGCGACGCCGCCGTGGTCACGTCGGCGCGCGACCCATCCGGCGAGGGTGACCTGGTCGCCGACGTTGGCGGCGGTCAGGCTTCCGGCGTCGTGGGTGCGGATCACGGCGAGGTCTCCTTCGAGAGGGGGGTCCCGACGACGGTGGGCGTCAGGTCGTGAGCGGGGGGCGTCCAGGTGTCGGGGTCGACCTCGACCTGGTCGCCGGTGCGGATGTCCTTGACACTAGGCGGTTCGCCCGGGAAGAGGACGTACGGGATGCCGCGGCGCTCGGCGGTGCGGATCTGCTTGCCGAACTTCTGCGCGGCGGCGGACACCTCGGTGGGGATGCCACGGGAGCGCAACCGCTGGGCCAGCGAGTCGCTGGCCGGTCGGGACTCCTCGTCGGTGACCGCGACGAGCACGGCGGACGGGACGGGCCGGCTGCTCGTGAGCCCGTCGGCGACGAGAGGCACCAGCAGGCGCGAGAGGCCGAGCGAGATGCCGACGCCCGGGTACGTGCGCTTCCCATCGGAGGCGAGCTCGTCGTAGCGACCACCGGAGCACACGGAGCCGAGCTGCTCGTGGCCGTTCATGCGGGTCTCGAAGACCGTGCCGGTGTAGTAGTCCAGGCCTCGGGCGATGCGGAGGTCGGCGGTGACCCGGACGCCCTCGACGTCGGCGCACGCGGCCACCACGGAGGCGAGCTCGTCGAGGCCCTCGTCGAGCAGCGGGTGCTGCACGCCCAGCGCGCGGACACGCTCCACGAACGAGGTGTCCTCGGTGCTGATCTCGGCGAGCGCGAGGCAGGCGCGTGCGGAGGCGTCGTCGAGACCGGCCTCGGCCAGGAGCTCCAGGACCTTCTCGCCCGGCAGCTTGTCCAGCTTGTCGACGACCTGCATGACGGCGGTCGGCGTGGCCACCCCGAGCCCGAGGTAGAAGCCCTCGAGCACCTTGCGGTTGCTCACCTGGAGCGTGAACAGCTCCTCCGGAGCCGCCCGGAGCCCGGCACCCCCGCCGGGGGTCGTCCCCGCGCCGAGACCGAGGACCGTCGCCACGGCCGCCAGTGCCTCGGCCATCACCCGCGCGACCTCGACGTCGGCGTGGAAGGGCAGGGTCCCGTCGCCGACGATGTCGATGTCGGCCTGGGTGAACTCACGGAACCGACCCTGCTGCGGTCGCTCGCCCCGCCAGACCTTCTGGATCTGGTAGCGCCGGAACGGGAACTCCAGCTTGCCGGCGTTCTCGACCACGTAGCGCGCGAACGGGACGGTGAGGTCGAAGTGCAGGGCGAGCGCGTCGGACCGCGATGCCGACGACGTTCCCGGGGAGGCGTCGTCGTGGATGCGACGCACGACGTAGACCTCCTTGTCGATCTCGCCCTTGCGCAGCAGCGTCTCGACCGGCTCGACCGCACGCGTCTCGACGTTGGCGAAGCCGTGCAGCTCGAACACGCGACGCAGGGCGTCGGTGACGGCCAGCTCGACCGCACGGTCGGCGGGCAGGAGCTCGGGGAACCCGCTCAGCTTCGCCACGTCAGGCCTCCTTCAGATCGGCCAGGAAGGGGTTGGTGGCCCGCTCGCGTCCGATGGACGTCTGCGGCCCGTGCCCGGGGAGCACGACGACGTCGTCCGGCAGCGGGAGGATGCGCTCGCGCAGGCTGGTGAGCATCTGGTCGTGGTCACCGCCGGTGAGGTCGGTCCGTCCGATCGACCCGGCGAACAGGAAGTCGCCGGAGAACATCACCTGCGACACGTCTTCGGGGCCGTCCCAGTCCACCCGGTAGTAGACGGTGCCCGGGGTGTGCCCGGGCACGTGGTCGACGCTGATCCGCAGCCCGTCGACCTCCACGACCGCACCGTCGACCGCGTCGCGGACGTCGTCGGGCTCGCGGAACTCCGGCAGGTCGTCGAGGCCGAACTGGGCGCGCAGCATCGCCGCCGACGGTCCGGAGATCGCGGCCATCGGGTCGGCCAGGAGGTGCCGGTCGGCGGGGTGGATCCACACCGGTGCGTCGAGCTCGCGGGCCACGTCCTGCGCGCACCACATGTGGTCGAAGTGGCCGTGGGTGATGAGCACGGCGTCGACCGTCAGCCGGTGCTCGGCGACGACCTGGCGCACGCCCTCGATCGAGTCCATGCCCGGATCGACGACGGCGCAGCCGGTGCCGGGACCTCGGGCCACGACGTAGCAGTTGGCCTGGAGCGGGCCGGCGGGGAAGGACGTGAGCAGCACGCACCACAGGGTACGCGGGGCTGCGACGTCGGATCGCCCGGCGGTTCGTCCGGGGCGGCGACGCCCAGGCGACGCCGGGGTGGTCACGCCCAGGTGGTGTCCTCCTAGACTGTCGCCATGACCTCTGCCGCCGAGCATCCGTGGGGCCGCGTCGACGCCGAAGGAAGGGTCTTCGTCAAGACCGGTGACTCCGAGCGCGAGATCGGCGAGTGGAAGGTGGGAGAACCTGCCGAGGGTCTCGCCTTCTACGTCCGTCGCTTCGAGGGCCTCGAGACCGAGGTCGACCTGCTGGAGAAGCGCCTGACCACCGGTGCGCTCTCGCCCGACGAGGCGGCCAAGGCCGTCGCCAAGGTGCGCGGCGAGGTGGCCGACGCTGCCGCGATCGGCGACCTCGCGTCGCTCGACGCGCGCCTGGACGCGCTCGCTCCCGCGATCGAGAAGCAGCGCGAGGAGCGTCGGGCCGAGCGTGAGGCCAAGGTGGCCGAGGCGACCGTGGCCAAGACCCGCATCGTCGAGGAGGCCGAGAAGATCGCCTCGGGCCAGGACTGGCGCGCCGGGGCCGACCGGCTCCGCGCCCTCCTGGAGGAGTGGAAGGCGCTCCCCCGCCTCAGCAAGTCCGCCGACGACGAGCTGTGGCACCGCTTCAGCGCCGCCCGCACCTCGTTCACCCGCAAGCGCAAGACGCACTTCGCCGAGCAGAACACCCAGCGCGAGGCGGCGCAGAAGGTCAAGGAGAAGCTGATCGTCGAGGCCGAGGCGCTGTCCTCCTCGACCGAGTGGGGTCCGACGTCGGGCAAGTACCGCGACCTCATGACCGAGTGGAAGAAGGCGGGCTCCGCCCCGCGCAACGTCGAGGACAAGCTCTGGAAGCGGTTCCGAGCCGCCCAGGACGTCTTCTTCCAGGCCCGCGACGCCGCGAACGCCGCGCTCGACGAGGAGTTCGCCGCCAACGCCGTGGTCAAGGAGCAGATCCTGATCGAGGCCGAGGCGCTGCTGCCGATCACCGACCTCGACGCCGCCCGCAAGGCGCTGCACGACATCGCCGACCGCTGGGAGGCCGCCGGCAAGGTCCCGCGCGGCCGGGTCAAGGAGCTCGAAGGGCGTCTGCGCACGGTCGAGCAGGCTGTACGTGCCGCCGGTGAGCAGGAGTGGAAGCGCTCGGACCCGGAGAAGTCGGCCCGCGCCGACGACATGATCGGCAAGCTTCAGCGCGCCATCGACGAGACCCGCGAGTCCCTCGCCAAGGCCGAGGCCGCCGGCGACGCCCGCAAGGTGAAGGACCTGACGCAGAAGCTCGAGTCGAACGAGTCGTTCCTCGCGATGGCCCAGAAGGCCGCGTCCGACTACAGCTGAGCTGCGTCGGCCGGGTCGTCGGCTCGGCCGGGTCGGGCAGGATCCTGCGTTCGCGCGCCATTGCTCGATGGATGGTGCCAGTGCGCCCCAGCCGCGGCTGCGCTGCTGCTGGTGGGTCGTTCGTTGCGGCTGCGCTGCTGCTGGTGGGTCGTTCGTTGCTGCTGCGCTCCTACTGGGGGGTCGTTCCTTGCGGCTGCGTTGCTGTGGCTGCGAGTCGACCTGCTCTCCGAAAGGGCCTCGACCGGCGGACGGGTCCGGGCGCGGGTCGGGCTCTCGGAGCGTGGCTCGGGGTGACGCAAGATTCTGCGTTCGTGCATGAAGGGTCGAAGGATGCTGCGTTCACTACGGGATCCCGTCACCAACGCAGCATCGTTCGGGTTGTTGCGCGCGAAGGCAGAATCCTGCGTCCGCCGGAGGTCCTCGTGCGGCGGGTGGGCAGGGGTTCTCCGTTTGCGCGGACCGTTCCACGAAGAAGGAGAATCACTGCCCTCCAGGGCGCCATGCGTCGCCACGATTCTCCCTTCGCGAGGCACGGTCCACGAGAAGGAAGAATCGTGCGTGAATCCCGCACAGATGAAGAATCGTGGCCGCGCCCCGCAGACCCAACCGAGCCCAGTCCCCCGCTCCGGTCAAGGCCCTCTCGGAGACCACACCGACTCGCAGCCACAGTGACGCAGCAGCAAGCGGGGACCCGGCCACGCCCCGCAGACCCAACCGAGCCCAGTCCCCCGCTCCGGTCGAGGCCCTCTCGGAGACCACCCCGACGCGAAGCCACAACGACGCAGCAGCAAGCGAAGACCCCGCCACGCCCCGCAGACCCAACCGAGCCCAGTCCCCCGCTCCGGGTCAAGGCCTCGCGGAGCGCAGGTCCACTCGCAGCCACAGCGACGCAGCAGCAAGAGAGAACCCGGCCGCGACCCGCAAACCCAACCGGGCCCAGTCCCACCGCCCCGCTCAAGGCCCTCTCGGAGACCACCCCGACGCGAAGCCACAACGACGCAGCAGCAAGCGGAGTACCCAGCCGCACGAGGCGACGGAGCCGGACCGACTCACCCGAGGGACGGGACCGACTCAGCGACGCTGCGCCTCCAGCGTGCGTGAGTACAGGCCCCGGCCCTCGACGTCGCGCAGCGTGACCGTCAGGGCACGGGTCCGGGCATCGATCTCGACCTCGCCGAAGAACTGGTAGCCGCCGGCGGGTCCGGTGTTCGCCACGGGCGGGGCGCTCACGAACTCGGCGCGCGGTCCGAAGGTGTCGTCGAGCGCGTTCGGCCCGAAGGCACCGGCGTTGAGCGGCCCGGAGACGAACTCCCAGAACGGGTCGAACCTCTGGTAGCTCGCGCGGTCGGGCGAGTAGTGGTGGGCGGCGGTGTAGTGCACGTCCGCCGTCAGCCACACGTGGTTGCGGATGCCCGCGTCCTGGAGCGCGGTGAGCACCCGCGCCACGTCCTGCTCGCGACCGAGAGGTGCGCCGGGGTCGCCCTGGGCGATGCCTTCCTGCGCCGCTGCGCCGTCGGGCACCACGAGGCCGATCGGCAGGTCGGCCGCGATCACCTTCCACGTGGCGCGCGACGCACGGAGCTCGCGGACGAGCCACCGTGTCTGCTCCTCCCCCAGCACGCCGCCGTCGCGTCGGGTCTCGTCGTTGGCGGTGTTGGGGTCCTTGCGCGTGCGCATGTCGAGCACGAACACGTCGAGCAGCGGCCCCTGGTGCAGCACGCGGTAGACGCGCCCCACGCGGTCCGGCGAGATCTCGGCCACCGGCACGTAGTCGTGGAAGGCGCGGCGGGCACGCGAGGCGAGCACGTCCACCCGACGCTCGGTGTACCGCGGGTCGTCGAGCACCTCTCCGGGGTACCAGTTGTTGGTCACCTCGTGGTCGTCCCACTGGGTCACCTGGGCGGTGCTCGCCAGGAAGGCCCGCCAGTTGTCGGCCTCGAGGTTGTAGCGGTACTGGCCGCGGAACTCGGCCAGGGTCTCGGCGACCTTCTCCTTCTCCGGGGTCACGAGGTTCCTCCAGGTGCGCCCGTCCGGCAGCGTGACCGTGGGCTGCAGCGGCCCGTCGGCGTAGACGGTGTCACCGCTGCACAGGAAGAAGTCGGCGTCGCGTCGCGCCATCGCGTCGGCGATGCGGTAGCCCCCGTACTCGGGGTTGGCGCCCCACCCCTGCCCCGCGACGTCTCCGGACCACAGGAAGCGGACGTCCCGTCGGGAGCCGCCGAGCGTGCGCAGGCGGCCCGCCACCGGACGTCCGGAGCGCCGCGGGTCGTGCAGGTCGACGGCGCGCACGCGGTAGTGCACGTCGGTGCCCGGCGGCAGGCCGCGCAAGGCCCACTGCCCGGTCAGGTCGGTCTCCGGCGTCACACGTGGTCCCTGCACGGTCACGGCGCGCCGGAAGGACGGGTCGCGCGAGATCTCGGCCACCAGACGCGCCGGACGGTCCGCACGCCCCCACAACGTCGCCTGGCCGGCGTGCACGTCGCCGGCCTGCACACCGTGCGTGAGCTCCGGCCTGCCGCGACGCACCAGTGCCGGTACGCCGCGTGCCGACGCAGGACCGCCGCCGAGCAGCACCCCGCCGGTCGTGAGTGCGGCCAGGGCCGCGGAACGGACAGCGGTGCGACGGTCGATCTCCCCCGAGGTCATGACTCGAGCGTCACCGAGCGAAGCGACGACCGGGTGACCACCGGGTGACCACCGAGCGGCCGGTCACACCGCCCGACGTCACTGCGTGACGCGGTAGACGTCGAAGACGCCCTCGATGGTGCGGACGGCCGCGAGCACGTGGTCCAGGTGCTTGGGGTCGCCCATCTCGAAGCTGAACTTGCTCTTGGCCACACGGTCGCGCCCGGTGGAGAGCGCGGCGGACAGGATGTTCACGTGCTGGTCGGAGATGATCCGCGTGATGTCGCTCAGCAGACGAGGACGGTCGAGCGCCTCCACCTGGATCGCCACGAGGAACGTGCTGTGCGCGTTGGGCGCCCACTGGACCGGGACCAGCCGCTCGGGCTGCGACCTCAGCGACTGCAGGTTGACGCAGTCCCTGCGGTGCACCGACACGCCGGAGCCGCGCGTCACGAAGCCCTCGATCACGTCGCCCGGGACCGGGGTGCAGCAGCGTGCGAGCTTGACCATCACGTCGCCCGAGACGCCTTCGACCAGCACGCCTGCCTGGCCGTCGGCCCGCTGGCGGCGCGAGCCGCTGCCGGGGATGACGGTGGCCTCCGCGAGGTCCTCCTCGGCACCGTCGCGCCCGCCCGAGAGGGAGATGACCCGCTCCACCACGTTCTGCGCGCCGACGTTGTTCTCCCCCACCGCGGCGTAGAGCGCCGACACGTCGGGCAGGTTGAGGTCCTTGGCGATCGCGTCGAGCGTGTCGTGCTTGAAGATGCGGTGCAGCGGCAGGTTCTCCTTGCGCATCTGCTTGGCGATGAGGTCACGACCGCGCTCGATCGCCTCCTCGCGACGCTCCTTGGTGAACCACTGCCGGATCTTGTTGCGGGCGCGGGGGCTCTTGACGAACTCGAGCCAGTCGCGGCTGGGTCCGGCGTCCTGCGACTTGGACGTGAAGACCTCCACCACGTCACCGGTCTTGAGCTCGGACTCCAGCGACACCAGCCGCCCGTTCACCCGTGCACCGATGCAGGCGTGCCCGACCTCGGTGTGCACGGCGTAGGCGAAGTCGACGGGCGTGGCCTCGGCCGGGAGCTGGATGACGTCGCCGCGCGGCGTGTACGCGTACACGCCGACGCTGTTCATCTCGAAGCGCAGGTTGTCGAGGAAGTCGACGGAGTCCTCGGTCTCGGACTGCCACTGGACCAGCTCGCGCAGCCAAGCCATGTCGTCGCTGCCGGGGCTGGCGCCCTTGGCCGTGGACGGGTTCGCGCTCCCGTCCTCCTTGTACTTCCAGTGCGCCGCCACGCCGTACTCGGCGCGACGGTGCATGGCGCGGGTGCGGATCTGCAGCTCCACCGGCTTGCCCTGCGGGCCGATCACCGACGTGTGCAGCGACTGGTACATGTTGAACTTCGGGACCGAGATGTAGTCCTTGAAGCGGCCGGGGATGGGGTTCCACCGGGCGTGCAGGACCCCGAGCACGCCGTAGCAGTCGGCCACGGTGTCGACGAGGATCCGGACGCCGACGAGGTCGAAGATGTCGGTGAACTCGCGCTCGCGCACCAGCATCTTCTGGTAGATCGAGTAGTAGTGCTTGGGGCGGCCGCTGACGGTGGCCTTGATCTTGGCGTGGCGCAGGTCGGACTCGACGTCGCCGATCACGCGCTCGAGGAACTGCCCGCGCGACGGTGCCCGGTCGGCCACGAGGCGCACGATCTCGTCGTAGACCTTGGGGTGCAGGGTCGCGAACGCGAGGTCCTCGAGCTCCCACTTGATGGTGTTCATGCCCAGCCGGTGGGCCAGGGGGGCGAAGATCTCGACCGTCTCGCGCGCGATCCGCTCCTGCTTGTCCTGCCGCAGGTAGCGCAAGGTGCGCATGTTGTGCAGGCGGTCGGCGAGCTTGATGACGAGGACCCTGATGTCGCGACTCATCGCCACGACCATCTTGCGGATCGTCTCGGACTGCGCGGAGTCGCCGTACTTGACCTTGTCGAGCTTGGTCACGCCGTCGACGAGCAGGGCCACCTCGTCGCCGAAGTCCACGCGCAGCTTGTCGAGCGTGTAGGGCGTGTCCTCGACGGTGTCGTGCAGGAGCGCCGCGCACAGGGTGGGACCGGTCATGCCCAGCTCGGCCAGGATGGTGGACACCGCGAGCGGGTGGGTGATGTAGGGGTCACCGCTCTTGCGGGTCTGCCCCTCGTGCATGCGCTCGGCGATCTCGTACGCCTTGCGGATGACGTCGACGTCGGCCTTGGGGTGGTTCTCGCGGTACACCGCGAGCAAGGGGTCGAGCACCGGGTTCTGCGGCGTCGACCGGCCCCCGATGCGGGCCAGGCGGCTGCGCACGCGGGCACCGGCCGGCGCCTGGTCGACGCGGGCAGGCTCCGGCGGCGCAGCCGTCTCGGCGGCTCCGCCGTGGTCGATGTCGATGCGCTCAGCCACTCAGTGCTCCTGTCGTGCCTTCCATCGTAGGACAGGCCCGATCACCGCGGTCACGGGACGGACCCGACCTCAGAGCAGGACGTCGAGCAGCGTGGCCGCGGCGCCGAGCACCAGGATCGCGACGAGCACGAGGGCGATGGTTCGGGTGTGACGGGGGTTCATGGGTGTCCTGACGGATCGCGGGGTCGACGAGCGAGGGGTCAGTAGCGGCGCAGGCTGACGAGCGGCGTGCCGGAGAGCACGTCCCGGCCACCGAGCGCGCCGATCTCGAGGACCACGACGTTGCCGACGACGGTGCTGCCGCACGCCGCCACGAGCTCGCCGGCCGCGACCAGCGTGCCGCCGGTGGCGAGCACGTCGTCGACGACGACCACCCGGGCACCGGGCGCCAGGGCGTCGGTGTGGATCTCGAGCGTGGCCTCGCCGTACTCCAGCGCGTACGTGGCGCTGTGGGTGTCGGCCGGCAGCTTGCCCTGCTTGCGGACCGGCACGAATCCGACGCCGAGCTCGAGGGCCAGCGGTGCGCCGAAGATGAAGCCACGCGCCTCGACACCCACGACGACGTCGGGCTCGAGGTCGCGCACGGCGTCGCGCAGGGCCGCCGACACGGCCGAGAAGGCCTCGTGGTTCGACAGCAGGGGCGTGACATCACGGAAGGTGACACCCTGCGCCGGCCAGTCCTCGACCGGCCGGACGCAGGCGTCGATGGCCGTGGCCGCGTCCATGGACGTCAGGAGCCGTTGCCGCTCAGGTCGACGTCGCACTCGTCCTTGGCGTGCTTCTCGATGGCGTCGGAGGCCTTCGTGAACTTCTCGTCGCTCAGCTTCTGGAAGTCGGCGGCCAGGCCCTGGAGCTTGGCCATGTCGACGCCCTCGGGCAGCTCGCCCTGCTGGACCTTCGCGAGGTCCTCGAGCTTGATGCCCGCGTCGTCGAGGGACTTCTCGACCGACGTGATGCCGTCGTCGAGCACCTTCCAGTCGGACTCGACGTCGGAGGGGGCCTCGTCCGCGAGCTTGTGGAAGGTGGCGAAGGCCTTGTCGATCTGCCCGAGGTCGCTGCCCTCGAGGGAGTCGAACTCCTTCGTGGCGGACTTGAGGTCGGAGCAGTAGGCGCTGCTCCCGGATCCACAGGCGGTCAGGGTCGTGGCGGCGGCGAGCACGGCGCCGGCGAGAGCGAGCTTCTTCATGCGCGCAAGCATGTCATGGCCGCCTGAGAGCTCAGGACCGCCCCGCTCCGCCCTGACCGGTGCCGCCGCGCTTGCGTGACGACCGCGGACCTCGCGTCGGCTGGCGCCGACCTCCCGCTCCCGCCCCGGACGCCACCGGCACCGCCTCGCTCGCGCTGGGCGCCGCGGCGTCCTTCTCCCGCCGGGCGAGCACGCGCCCGGTGTGGGCCGCGACCGCCGGGTCACGCTCGCGCAGCTGCACGGCGAGCGGTGTCGCGATGCAGATGGAGGAGTAGGTCCCGGCGGCCATGCCGATGAACAGCGCGAGGGCGAGGTCCTTCAGCGGCCCCTGGCCCAGCACGAACGTGCCGACGACGAGCAGCGCCAGGACGGGCAGCAGCGCGGTGATGGACGTGTTCACCGAGCGCACGAGCGTCTGGTTGACGGCGAGGTTCGCCTGCTCTGCGTAGGTACGACGCGACGAGGCGAGCACGCCGTGCGTGTTCTCGCGCACCTTGTCGTAGACGACCACGGTGTCGTACAGCGAGTAGCCCAGGATCGTCAGGAAGCCGGTGACCGTGGCCGGCGTGACCTCGAAGCCGGACCACGCGTAGACACCCGCGGTGATGAGGACGTCGTGGGCGAGCGCCACGAGCGCCGCGAGCGACATGCGCCAGTCACGGAAGTAGGCGGCGATGAAGATGACGACCACGACCAGGAAGACGGCGAGGCCGGTGAGCGCCTTGCTGGCCACCTGCTTGCCCCACGACGGCCCGATGAGGTTCTGGCTCACCTCCTGGGCGCCCGCGTCGGTCAGGGCCTTCTCGAGCACCGACGTCTCGTCCTGGCTGAGGGCGCGGACGTCGATCCGGACGGTGTCGGAGCCGGAGGTCGTGACGATCGGGTCACCCGCGGCGGGGACGTCGGCGTCCTCGATCGCCTGGGAGAGGGCGTCGGCGGTGGCCGCATCGGCCTTCTGCACCTTGGCGGTCAGCTCGACGCCGCCCTTGAACTCGATGCCGAGGTTGAAGCCCTGCACGACGAAGCCGAGCGTGGAGGCGACGATGATGAGGACGGAGATCGAGTACCAGAGCCGACGCCGCCCGACGAAGTCGACCGAGACCCGCCCGGTGTAGAGGTGCTGGCCGAAGCTGCTGATGCGTCCCATCAGGATCGTCCTCCCGTGGTGCTGCCGGGTGTCGGGGCCCGGTCCGGACGGCGGACCGGCCCCGTGCGGTCGACGGCCCGGTCCCCGATGCCGAGGTGGGCCGCGTCGAAGCCGGACAGCTTGTGGCCGCGACCGAAGAACGTGGTGCGCGCCAGGAGCGACATGAGCGGCTTGGTGAACAGGAACACCACGATCACGTCGATCACCGTGGTGAGACCCAGCGCGAAGGCGAACCCGCGGACGACGCCGATCGCGAAGATGAACAGGATCACCGCCGCCAGCAGCGAGACACCGTCCGCGGCCAGGATGGTGCGGCGCGCGCGCTCCCAGCCGGACTCGACGGCCAGGCGCAGCGACTTGCCGTCGCGCACCTCGTCGCGGATCCGTTCGAACAGGACGATGAACGAGTCCGCGGTGATGCCGATGGCCACGATGAGGCCCGCGATGCCGGGCAGGGTCAGCGTGAAGCCGAGCGACTTCCCGAGCAGCAGCACCATGGCGTAGGTGGACGCACCGGCGACGAGCAGCGAGCCGATGGCCACGAGCCCGAGCGCGCGGTAGTAGAGCAGCAGGTACGCCATCACGAGCACGAGCCCGATGGCCCCGGCGACGATGCCGGCCTCCAGCTGGGACCCTGCGAGCGAGGGGCCCTCGACGGACACCCCGTTCACCTCGAAGGTGAGGGGCAGCGCCCCGTACTTCAGCTGGTTGGCCAGCGACTGCGACGTGGACTGCGTGAACCCGCCGGAGATCTGCGAGCTGCCGTTGGTGAAGTGGCCGTTGGTGGTCGGGGCGCTCAGCACCTCGCCGTCGAGCACGATCGCGAAGCGCGACGCGGCCTGGTTGCCGGCCTGCTCCTGCTGGAACAGCGCGTCGGTGATGGCGTCGAAGGCCTCGGTCCCGGCCTTGCGCAGCTCGATCGCCACGACCCACTCGACGGAGCCCTGGGGCACGACGGCGTCCGCACTCTTGACCTGGGTGCCCTCGATGACGGTGGGGCTGAGGATCATCGTCTCGCCCGTGGACGGGTCGCAGGAGACGATCGGCTCGTCCGGCACGTCGTCGACCGCGAGGTCGTCCTTCGTGCACCGGAACCCCGCCAGCTCGGTCTGCAGCGCCTCGGCGGCCGAGGCGTAGTCCTTCGGCAGCGAGTCCAGACCCTGGGTCTCCGCGGCGATGAGCTGGTCGAGCGAGAGCTTCGACCAGTCCGCCGCGCTCACGGTCCTGGCCGCCGCCGCGACCGCCTTCTGGTCCGGCGCCTGGGTCGCGCTCTGCCCCGACCCCCAGAGCAGACGGAAGCGCAGCTGAGCGGTGCGACCCACCTCGTCGACGATGTTGCCCTTGCGCTGCCCCGGGATCTCGATGACCACCTGGTTGCCACCCTGCGTGGAGACCTCGGCCTCGCTCACCCCCGTGGCGTTGACCCGCTGGTCGATGATGTCCCGAGCCTCCTGCAGCTTGGCCTGCGTGACGTCACCGGAGGACGCCTCGGCCTGCAGGGTGATCCGGGTGCCGCCCTGCAGGTCGAGCCCGAGCCTGGGCTTCCAGACCCCGCCGCCGTCCTTGAGGTCGAGCCCTGCCAGCAGTCCGAACAGGGCGATCAGGAGGGCGAGGAACAGCAGCAGCGTGCGTCGCGGACGCGGGATGCCGGCGCTGTTCCTGCCGGGACGGGGCGCGGGTCTGGCCATCAGTCGATCGGGCTCTCCGGTTCGGTGGTCGGGCTCGGGTCGACGACCTTCGCGACGGCCTGGCGGTTGACGGTGATCACCGTGTTCGGGGCGATGCGCAGCTCGGCCTCGGTGTCGCCCAGCGACACGAGCTCGCCGAAGATGCCGCTGGCGAGCATGACCCGGCGGCCCGGCTCGAGCGCGGTCTGGGTGGCGAGGTAGTCCTTCTGGCGAGCCCGCGCGGGGCGCATGACCAGGAGGTAGAAGATGACCAGCAGGAGGACGAGCGGGATGAAGCTGTAGACATCGGACACGAGATTGCTCCATCGAAGGGAATGACGTCCGCACAGCGGACCTGGCACGGGGCCAGGGAGTAGTTTAGACATGCAACCAAGCCCGGCGGCCCTGTCCATGCTTCCACGGACGGTGCCCGGGTCGAGCAGGTGCCTCTAGGCCGGGTCCGCGGCGTCGTCGAGCGGCAGCTGGTCGGTCCCGGCGGGCGCCGCCAGGCCGAGGTGCCGCCAGGCAGCAGGCGTCGCGATGCGCCCGCGGGGTGTCCGCGCGAGGAAGCCCAGGCGCACGAGGAAGGGCTCGGCGAGCTCCTCGACGGTCTCGCGCTCCTCACCGACGGCGACCGCGAGCGTGCTGATGCCGACCGGTCCCCCGCCGAAGCTGGCGCACAGCGCCTGGAGCACCGCCCGGTCCAGACGGTCCAGACCGAGGTCGTCGACCTCGTACAGGGCGAGCGCGCTGCGAGCCTCGCCGTGCCCGACGGTGCCGTCACCGCGCACCTGGGCGTAGTCACGCACCCGCCTCAGCAGGCGGTTGGCGATGCGCGGGGTCCCACGCGAGCGGGACGCGATCTCGTGGGAGCCGTCGTCGGAGATCGTCAGGTCGAGCAGTCGCGCGGACCGCTCGACGATGCGCTTGAGCTCGGCCGACTCGTAGTAGTCCAGCTGGGCCGTGAAGCCGAACCGGTCGCGCAGGGGTCCGGGCAGCAGTCCCGCCCGAGTGGTGGCCCCGACGACGGTGAAGGGCGGGATCTCGAGGGGGATGGCCGTGGCACCCGGGCCCTTGCCGACGATGACGTCGACCCGGAAGTCCTCCATGGCCATGTAGAGGAGCTCCTCGGCCGGGCGCGACATGCGGTGGATCTCGTCGATGAACAGGACGTCGCCCTCGTCGACACCGGAGAGGATCGCCGCGAGGTCGCCGGCGTGCTGGATCGCGGGCCCGCTGGTGAGCCGCAGGTGGGCGCCGAGCTGGTGGGCGATGATCATGGCGATCGTGGTCTTGCCCAGGCCGGGCGGGCCCGACAGCAGCACGTGGTCGGGGGTCCGCCCCCTCCCCTGGGCCGCCTCGAGCACGAGGGACAGCTGCTCGCGCACGCGCTCCTGGCCGACGAGCTCCTCGAGCGTGCGAGGACGCAGGGCCGCGTCGAACGCCCGGTCGTCGGGCGTGGCCTCGGCGAGGACCGCATCGAGCCCGTCGACGTCGTAGGCGGATGCCTCGGGGTAGGAGTCGTCGTGCACGCCGCTCACGCCTTGGACAACGATCGGAGGGCGAGCCGCAGCAGCTGGCCGACGTCGGGCGAGTCGCCTGCGGCGTCGGAGACGGACTCGATGGCCTTCTCGGCGTCGCGGGTGGACCACCCGAGACCCTCGAGGGCCTGCAGGACCTGCGCACGCCAGGGCGCGGCCGAGGTCCCCGACGCGGCGGACGCGGGGAGCACGGGACCGACCCGGTCCTTGAGCTCGACCACGATGCGCTCGGCACCCTTGCGACCGATGCCCGGCACGGAGGTGAGCGCGGCGTGGTCGGACTCGGCGATGGCGCGTCGCAACCGGTCCGGCGGGAGGACGGCGAGCATGGCCTGGGCCACCTTGGGGCCGATCCCGCTGGCCGTCTGCACGAGCACGAACATGTCGCGCTCCTCGGTGTCGGCGAAGCCGTAGAGGGTGAGCGAGTCCTCGCGCACCACGAGCGACGTGGCCAGCTGGGCCTGCTCCCCGAGCCGCAGCCGCGCGATCGTGCCCGGCGTGCAGTAGACGTGGTGGCCGAGACCGCCGACGTCGATGACCGCGGAGTCGAGCGAGAGGGCGGCGACCTCGCCGCGCACGTGGGCGATCATCGGACGGACTCCTTCAGCTGGGCCTGCGCCTGCTGCAGGCGGTTCTGCGCTCCCCCGCGCCAGATCTGGCAGATGGCCAGGGCCAGCGCGTCGGTGGCGTCGACCGGCTTCGGGGCCTCGACGAGCCGGAGCAGCCGGACCACCATGGCAGCCACCTGGGCCTTGTCGGCCCGACCGCTGCCGGTGACGGCGGCCTTGACCTCGCTGGGCGTGTGCAGGCGGACGTCGATGCCGTGCCGCGCGGCGACCAGCATGGCCACGCCGCTGGCCTGCGCGGTGCCCATGACGGTGCGCACGTTGTTCTGGCTGAACACCCGCTCGACCGCGACGACCGCCGGACGGTGCAGCCGGATCGCCTCCTCGAGCCCCTGCTCGAGCCGGTGCAGCCGCTTGGCCGTGTCGAGGTCGGCAGGGGTGCGCAGCACGTCGACGTGGACGAGGTGCAGCGGTCGACCGACCGAGCCCTCGACGACGCCGAGGCCGAGGCGGGTGAGCCCGGGATCGACCGCGAGCACACGCGTGGGAGAACGCATGTTCGAACGATAACCCGCTCCCCCGACGCCCCACCGGACGCCACGCCGACCGACGCACCTCCCGCCGGCACCGACGTCCGATGCTCCTGGCGGAGCTACTCCTCGTCGAGCGCGGCGAGCACCTCGTCGCTCATGTCGACGTTGGAGTAGACGTTCTGGACGTCGTCGAGGTCCTCGAGCGCGTCGACCAGCTTGATGACCTTCTTGGCGCCCTCGACGTCGACCGGCACCTCGACCGACGGGACGAAGGAGGCCTCCGCCGAGTCGTAGTCCAGACCGGCGTCCTGCAGCGCGGTGCGGACCGCGACCAGGTCGGACGCCTCGCTGATCACCTCGAACGCCTCGCCGTGGTCCTTGACCTCCTCGGCACCGGCGTCGAGCACCGCCAGGAGGATGTCGTCCTCGCCGGCGTCCTGGGCCGGCACCTGCACGACGCCCTTGCGGTGGAACATGTACGCCACCGAGCCCGGGTCGGCGAGGTTGCCACCGTTGCGGCTGACCGCCGTGCGGACCTCCATGGCGGCCCGGTTCTTGTTGTCGGTGAGGCACTCCACCAGGAGGGCGACGCCGCTCGGGCCGTACACCTCGTACGTGATCGTCGTGTAGTCGACGGCGTCCTCGCCGATGCCGCCGCCGCGCTTGACCGCACGGTCGATGTTGTCGTTCGGGACCGACGACTTCTTGGCCTTCTGGATGGCGTCGTAGAGCGTCGGGTTGCCGTCGGGGTCGGGGCCGCCCGTGCGCGCCGCCACCTCGATGTTCTTGATCAGCTTGGCGAACATCTTGCCGCGCTTGGCGTCGATCGCGGCCTTCTTGTGCTTGGTCGTCGCCCACTTGGAGTGGCCTGACATCCCCTGCCCCTTTCCGCGCCACCCTGGCGGGTGGCGGATCCCTACGTCGTCACGAGGTCCAGGAACAGGCGGTGCAGGCGCAGGTCGTCTCCCACCTCGGGGTGGAACGACGTCGCCAGCACCGATCCCTGCCGGACCGCCACGATCCTATCGGCAGCACGGTCCGTCGTGCCCGCCGCGGCACCCGGGCCGACCAGGACCGCGGCCAGCACCTCCACGCCCGGGCCCGCCTCCTCCACCCAGGGGGCGCGGATGAACACCGCGTGGACGGGGTCGTCGAAGGTCGTGAAGTCGACGTCGGCCTCGAAGGAGTCGACCTGCCGCCCGAAGGCGTTGCGCCGCACCGTGACGTCGAGCCCGCCGAAGGTGGTCTGTCCCTCGGCACCGTCGACGAGCCGGTCGGCCAGCATGATCATCCCCGCGCACGTGCCGAAGACGGGCAGCCCGTCCGCGATCCGACGGCGGAACGCGTCGGCCACCCCGAAGACGTCGGCCAGCTTGATCATCGTGGTGGACTCCCCGCCGGGGATCACCAACCCGTCGACGCGGTCGAGCTCCTCCTCGCGACGCACCGTGACGGCCCGGACGCCCAGCGCCTCGAGGGCCTGCACGTGCTCGCGGACGTCGCCCTGCAGGGCGAAGACGCCGATGGTCGGTGAGATCACCGGGACAGCGTAGTGAGGCGGTCCGCCGCACCCGCGTGGCGCCTCAGGCGTGCCCGCACCGGAAGGCCGCCCCGATGATGAGGATGCTGGCGCGACGCACCGGTGTCGAGGTCGACGTCGCAGCGACCCAGGTGGGTGAGGACGTGAGCCTGGCCGTCACGACGAGGTCGTAGTTCGTGTTCGTGCCGATCAGCCCGGTGCCGAGATCCACCTGGACGGTCGTCCCGGCTGCCTGGCCGGTCCCGGCCGTCCCCGAGGCGACCGCGGTGCCGTTGTCGGTGCGCCGGAGCACCCAGGCGTACTCGTGGCCCGCGGCGACCTGGCTCCAGGTCACGCGAGCGATGTTGCCCAGGACCAGCACCCCGTCGACGTTGGTGCAGACGGGCTGGGCCTGGGAGACGATCGTGCGGGCGGACGAGGTGGACGTCAGCGTGCCGTCGTCGGTGAACGACGCGTCGGTCGGCACCGCCCTCGACGACGAGGGCGCCGCCGCCAGGGCGACGGCGACCAGCACGGCGGCACCGCGGCCCGCGTACGGCACCGATCGACGGGCGCGGTGCGGGCGTGCCCGCCGGTGGTCGCCGGCGCGGTGGACCTCGCGACCACCACCACGACGCCAGGGCACCAGGAGCACGAGGCACAGGCCCAGGCCGGCGCCCGCGGCGAACCGCCCGGCCGGCGTCCCGACCGCCGCGACGACATGACCCGCGGCCGGCACGGAGGTCACGACGCGCTCCACCTGCTCGACGTTGTAGGCCTCGGCGTCCGGACGGGCGTTCGCGTCTCCCTTCAACGAGAGCACGACCGAGCCGGCGTCGACCGGGTCGACGTCGACCACGCGGTGGGTGACGCGCACACCGGCGGCGTTGACCACGCTCACGACGTCGCCGACCACGACCGCTCGCGCCGGGGTCGACTCGGCGAGGGCGAGGTCGCCCGCGGCGATCTGCGGGGCCATCGACCCCGAGGTGAAGACGAGGGGCGTGAGCCCGAGCACGTGGGTCGCTGCCGCCCACAGCAGGCAGAGACCGCCCAGGCAGGCCCCCACCCAGAGGACCGTCTGACGCACGCGTTCCAGCACGGTGATCAGCTCAGCTGGGTCGCGTCGAAAACGAAGGAAGCGGTGGCGGACAGACCCTGAGCCGCGTTGGCGGTGCCGCTGGGGAGCTCGACGCGGATGCAGACGTTCTCGCTCATGGTGGCGCCGGAGAGCGCGCGGGCCGACGCGATGACGTCGCTGGACGACCCGGACAGCGTCACGTTCGTGACGAGGGCGGTCCCGCCGCACGTGTTGGTCCTCAGCCCGGAGCTGCTGGCCGTTCCCGCCGACCCGGCGGTGACGGTCCACCGGAGGTAGGGGGCGAGCGCTCCCGCCGCGGTCGCCCTCGCCGTGTAGGTGAAGCCGACGGTGCTCGCGGCGCGCTGGACCGGCACCGTCACGGCGACGCTCTCGCCCGGGACCATGTCCGTCAGACCGAGCGTGGGCGTGGTCGTGGTGCCCCCCTGACCCAGGAGGTTCCCGGCGATCAGGAGGTCGAGCGAGCCCGCCTGGATGGTGCCGACGTCGAGCGCGGCGTCGTCGGTCCAGGACGCCATGGTGTTGAGCGAGCCGAGTCCCAGCACGAGCCCAGCGGAGAGAAGGACCCGGACCCGTCCTCGACGCCCTCTCGCCCTCCTGCGCCGCGGCCCCGCGTGCCGGCTCACCGCCGTACCCCCTCGTGGTCGCGCCGGCGAACCGCCAGCGAGGTCCCAGCGAGCACGAGGGCGGCGCCGAGCAGCAGGATCCACTGCTCGGTCGTCGTGCCCGTGCCGGGGAGGGCCCCGGTGGCCTCCTCGCGCGCCGGCGGGTCGAGATCGGCGTCGACCCCCGATCCGTCGAGATCGGCATCGGCGCCGCCGTCCGCGTCGGCGTCGCTCTCCCCGTCGGTACCGGCGGCGTCGGCCAGCCGCACACGGAGGTCGAGCGCCAGGCGCCGGACCTGGGACCGGTTGGTCGACGTCGGGTCGAACGTCGCGTTCACGTCGACTTCCACGACCCCGTCCTGCTCGATCTCGCGCTCGTTGAGGCGGGTGGAGGCGACGCCGTTGCGCAGTTCCACCCACGCGCCGCCGTCCGCCCGCGCCCGCAGGTCGATGTGGTCGTCGGAGAGCAGGTCGTCCTCGTCCGCGCTGCGGGCCTCGATGGTCAGGGAGGCACCGCTCGGACCCTCGTTGCGGACGAAGAAGCTCTCCGTCCGCGAGTCACCCGGAACCCACCGCACGTCAGGATCGAAGAGCGGCGCGTCCAGACCGGACGACCACGTCACCCCGTCGTCGCTGAGCCCGATCTCGTCGGCCGCGTACGCCACCGAGGCTCCGAGGAGCGTCGTCGCCGTGAGGCCTACGAGCAGCAGTCGGCCGCGCTTCACCGGGCTTCCTCCTTCGTGGTCCTGTGTTTTGCGGACGCGCCGCGGGCGACGAGGCCGGCCGCGACCATCCATCCGGCGTAGAGCAGGAGACCGGCCGCCAGGGCGTGGACCGCCGTCCGTCGCTGCGCCGGGTCGAGAGCGGTGCTGAGTCGTCCGAGGTACGGGACCGCGTACCAGACCCGACCACGTACCTGCTCCTGGCGGACCGTGCGTGCGTCGGAGACCTGGTTGGCATCGCCGCGTGTCGTGAGCACCGCCGTTCCGTCGGCCCTCACCCCCGAGCCCACCACCCTGTGGGTCACCACCGTGGGCTCCCCCGATCGCAGCTGATAGGTGATCGTGTCCCCGACGGAGATGTCGTCCATGTCGACCGGTCGGACCACCACGAGCGTCCCGGGCGGCAGCTCGGGGCGCATGGAGCCGGTGAGCACGGTGTACGGCGTGGCGCCGGCCAGGCGTGGCACGACGACCGCCACGGCCAGGGACGCGCCGACGGCGAGGATCACCGTCCAGGCCACGACCTGGACGGCGATCCGCCACCAGAGGCGCACGGGAACACCGCCGACGATCAGTTCGGGTTGTTCTGCTCGAGCGAGATCGTGATGGCGTCCAGCGTCGCCGTCACGCCCTGGGTGTCGTTGATGTTCACCGGATCGGGATCGTCCTGCGTCGTGCCGAAGGGGAACGTGACGCTGATCGTCGCGGTGATCACGCCGTCGTTCGCGTCGGTGATCGTGGCGGGCAGCGGATCGCCGAGGGCGTCGGCGTAGGTGGCTGCGACCGTCGCGTCGAAGCTCGGGGCGGCGGGGGCCACGGAGGTGAACGTGGCGGTGGCGGGCACGACGAGGTCGGCACTCAGGTTGTCGCCCGTGGCGACGACCTCGAACTCGCACTCCTTGGAGATCACGTCGCCGGGGACGACGAGGTTCACGGTCTGGCCCGCGCTCGCGCTGCCGACGGCATAGACCCAGTCGGCGTCGCAGGACTCGTTCAGCAGCTTGAGCTCACCGGACGTGACGCTGCCGCCGGGCAGGTCGACGGAGTCGCTCCAGTACGCCAGCGTCCCGGCGCCACCGAGCAGGAGGACGGCGGCCGCACCTGCGGCCAGCGCACCCTTGGTCGAGTTCTTCATCGCGTGCTCCCATGTCTCGAGGCGCGGCGCTCCCTACGCCGGCACGAGGGACGAACCCTCACCTCGAGCATGGGCCGCGAGACCTGCATCACATGGTCGTACGGGGAAAGTAGGAGACAAATCCCAAAGATCCGGGCGGAACCTGCCCGCCGCCGCGTGCTGCTACCAGCCGCGCTCGGCGAGGCGGTGCGGCTCGGGGATGTCGTCGACGTTGATGCCGACCATGGCCTCGCCCAGGCCGCGCGACACCTTGGCGACGACGTCGGGGTCGTCGTAGAACGTGGTGGCCTTGACGATCGCCTCGGCACGCTGGGCCGGGTTGCCGGACTTGAAGATGCCCGAGCCCACGAACACGCCCTCCGAGCCGAGCTGCATGACGAGCGCGGCGTCGGCCGGGGTCGCGATGCCGCCGGCGGTGAAGAGCGTGACCGGCAGCTTGCCCAGCTCCGCGACCTCCTTGACCAGCTCGAACGGGGCCTGCAGCTCCTTGGCCGCCACGTAGAGCTCGTCGTCGCGCAGCGACTGCAGCCGGCGGATCTCTCCGGTGATCTTCCGGATGTGGGTCACGGCGTTGGAGACGTCGCCCGTGCCGGCCTCGCCCTTGGAGCGGATGAAGGCCGCGCCCTCGGTGAGCCGACGCAGCGCCTCGCCCAGGCTGGTGGCACCGCACACGAACGGGACGTTGAACGCCCACTTGTCGATGTGGTTGGCGTAGTCCGACGGCGTGAGGACCTCGGACTCGTCGATGTAGTCGACACCCAGGCTCTGCAGCACCTGCGCCTCGGCGAAGTGTCCGATGCGGGCCTTGGCCATGACCGGGATCGAGACCGCCGAGACGATGCCGTCGATCAGGTCCGGGTCGCTCATGCGCGCCACGCCGCCCTGGGCCCGGATGTCGGCCGGGACGCGCTCGAGGGCCATGACGGCCACGGCGCCGGCGTCCTCGGCGATGCGCGCCTGCTCGGCGTCGACGACGTCCATGATGACGCCGCCCTTCAGCATCTCGGCCATGCCGCGCTTGACGCGGGCGGTACCGGTCGACTGGGGGCTGGTGCCGTCGGGGGACGTGGAGGGGGTCTGCTCGTTGCTCACCCCTCGAGTCTATCGGCCACCCCTGGCGGCCTCGACGACGTCCACCATCCGGCGCCGGTCCACCACCTTGCGACGCGGACGTCCTGACCTGCGCCCGGCCTCGCGCTCGTGCGCGTCGAGCAGCAGCCAGCCCTCGCGGTCGAGGACACCGGCCGTCGCCCGCAGCGGCTCCGGCCGGTCGACGGCCTCGATCCGTCCCTGCGCCACGTCGGAGAGCAGGTGGTTGACGGTCTCGAGCGAGCACGACTTGTTGGTGCCGATGAAGCCGGACGGACCGCGCTTGGCCCAGCCGACGACGTAGGTTCGCGGAAGCACGTCACCGCCCGGCACGTCGAGCACGCGTCCGCCGACGTTCGGGATGCGATGGGTCACCGGGTCGAACGGCACCCCCGGGACCGGAGCGGACCGGTACCCCACGGAACGGAGCACCGCCCGGGTGGGGATCACGTCGTGGTCGCCGGTCGGCACCGCTGCGACGACGCCGTCGGGTCCCGTCACGAGCCTCGTGCGCGTGACCTCGAGCCCGGTGACCGGCCCGTCCCCCAGCACCGCCACCGGTGCGACGAGGAAGCGCAGGACGACGTGCCGTCGAGCCGGGTCGGCCTCGGCGACCGTCCCCTCCCGCAGGAGGCGGCTCTTGACGTCGTCTCCGTCCAGCAGCTCGCGCTGCGGCACGACGACGTCGAGGTCGGGGTGGTGCAGCAGCCCGACGAGCTCGGGGACGGTGAAGGCCGCCTGGGCCGGACCGCGTCGCGCCAGCACCTCCACCACCCTCACCCTACTGACGTGCAGGGCGTCGAGGGCGTGGTCGGCGATGTCGGTGCTCGCGAGCGACTCCGGATCGCTCAGCAGCACCCGCGAGACGTCGAGCGCCACGTTGCCGTTGCCGACCACCACGATCCGGTCCCCCGACAGGTCCAGCGGTGCCTCCACGTGGTCGGGGTGTCCGTTGTACCAGGCCACCACGTCCGTGGCGGTCGCGTTGCCGGGCAGGTCCTCCCCCGGCACGTCGAGCCGCCGGTCCACGGCCGCGCCCGTCGCGTAGACCACGGCGTCATGGGTGGCGAGCAGCTGGTCGTGCGTGACGTCGGTCCCGACCTCGACCCCGAGCTCGTACGCGAAGCCGGGGTGGGACTCGATCTTCTCGAACAGTCGCCCGATGTCCTTCGTGTGCTGGTGGTCGGGTGCGACGCCGGCCCGGACGAGTCCGTGCGGGGTCGGCAGCCGGTCGAGGACGCGGACCCGCACCTGACGCTGCTTGAGCAGCTCGTCGGCCGCGTACAGCGCGGCCGGACCGGCACCGACGACGGCCACGCTCAAGCGTCGCGACCCGTCGATGCGCACGACCGGCGGAACGGGCGCCTGCGCCGGACGGGTCGGCGACTCGAGCCCGTTGCCGACGTCGGAGTCGGCGTGGAAGAGCGCGTTCAGCTCGACGAACACGCGCTCGTCGGCCGTGAGCCGTGACTCCGGCTTGATCGCCCCCACCGGGCATGCCTTCACGCAGGCTCCGCAGTCGACACAGGCCTGAGGATCGATGTAGACCATCTCGGCCGTGGCGAAGTCCGGCTCGTCGGGCGTGGGGTGGATGCAGTTGACGGGGCACGCGAAGGCGCAGGCCGCGTCACCGCAGCACGGCTGCGTGACGACGTGGGTCACGGATCAGACCGTGTCGACAGAGACGGGGTCGACCGAGGCGGGGTCGGCCAGACGCGCGGGCGGCTCGCTGCGGTAGCGGGCCGGGCGACCGTCGATCTTGAGCCAGCGCCACATGCGCCGCGAGGACCGTGTCATGAGCGTGGACTCCTCGGCCAGCATGCGCACGTCGCTGAACAGCTCGGCGAGGAACACGCGCGACTCCGGAGCGTCCCAGTAGAGCTCCTTGACGACCTTCTTCGGCACGCCCATCTCGGTGCGCAGCTCCTTCGGCGGCACCAGGATGAGGTCACCGGCGATCCGCATGATGATCGGGAACAGCATCGACATGACCCACCGGTCGACCTTCCCCAGGTTCGGGCCGCTGCGCATGACGTAGGCGTGCGCGAACGAGATGTGCCGCGCCTCCTCCGCCACGTGGATCTGCATGATGCGGCGCATGACCGGCGGGATCGTGGCGCCCTCGCGCAGCATCTTCTTCTGCGTGTGGTCGATCGGCTCCTCGCCCGCGAGCACCGCGATGAAGAAGCCGAGCGGGTACCGCGAGGCCATGAGCGGGATGATCCCGTGGATCGCCCGCATCCACCGCGGCATGCCCGGGACGTCGGCGCCGATGCGGTTGATGCACTCCTGGAACATCTGCGTGTGGTGGCACTCCTCCGTGGCCTCGTGGGTGAGGTAGCGGAACTCGGCCGACCCGTTGGGGCGGGAGAAGACGTACTGCATGATCCCGCGGATCAGGAGGTTCTCGAACTGCAGACCGACCTTGAAGATGTTCGCGTAGCGCCACATCCCGATCTCGATCTGCCGCTCGACGGGGAGCGACTTGTACCAGGGGTGGGCACCGAGCGGGTCGGCCTCCGGAAGCACCCAGTGGGCGTCGGTCGGGTCGATCGCGAAGTCCGGGTGGTCCCACGGGACGTCGACGAAGGCGTCGAAGTGACGGTCGACCGAAGCCTGGGACAGCTGGGTCAGCGTGGCCTCGTACTCGCGGCGCGTCAGCGAGGACAGCGCGTCCTGGGTGCGGTCGAGGTCCTGCTCGTCCATGAGGGTCATACCGCGAGTATGTGACCCCGATCTCTACGTGTCAAGAGTGATGTCACATTCGCGATGTCACGTTCGGTGGAGGACGGTCAGGACTCCGTCCCGGCGGGCGGGAAGGCCTGCCGGTGCACGATCGCCATGCGCTGGAACACGGTCACCAGGCTCGCGAGGGCGAGCGCCCACAGCGTGATCTCGGTCAGGACGGGCAACCCGAACAGACCGTTCAGCCCGGTCATCACGAGGATCGCGACCAGACGGTCGGCCCGCTCGGCGATGCCCCCCTTGGCCTGCATGCCCAGGCTCTCGGCGCGGGCCCGCGCGTACGAGGTGAGGTTGCCCAGCACGAGGCAGGCGAGGCTCAGGCCGAGGTAGAGGTCGGCCGGGCCGAGCGTGGTGTCGGCGTCGGCGCGCGTGTAGTAGAGCAGGAGGCCACCGAACACCGCGGCGTCGCCGACCCGGTCCAGCGTCGAGTCGAGGAAGGCCCCCCACCTCGAGGACTGGCCGGACTTGCGGGCCATGTAGCCGTCCATGAGGTCGCTGAACACGAACGCGGTGACCACCATGACACCGACGAAGAACTGCCCGCGCGGGAAGAACCACAGTGCGCCGGCACTGACTCCGAGCGTGCCGACGATCGTCACGTGGTCGGGCTTGACGCCCAGGCGCAGCAGCAGGTCGGCCAGGGGCGACCAGATGTTCGTCCAGAACTGGCGGAAGCGTTCGAGCATCAGGCGTCGTCCTCGGTCGTGGGCGTATCCCCCGGCCAGGCGTCGGCCAGGAGGTCGCGGGTGTCCTCGAGCAGCTGCGGGAGCGTCTTGGTCTGCCCGAGCACGGTCATGAAGTTGGCGTCGCCGGACCATCGGGGCACCACGTGCTGGTGCAGGTGCTGCGACAGCGAGCCGCCCGCCACTCCCCCGAGGTTGAGCCCGACGTTGAACCCGTGCGGGTTCGAGGCGGCGCGGACGGCGCGCAGGGCCTGCTGGGTGAGCGTGGCGACCTCGCAGGTCTCGTCCTCGGTGAGGTCGGTGTAGTCGGCCACGTGCCGGTTCGGGACCACCATGAGGTGGCCCGGGTTGTACGGGTAGAGGTTGAGGACCACGAAGCAGTGGGTCCCCCGGTGCACGACGAGCTCGGACTGCCGGCCGCCGGAGGCGATGCGACAGAACGGGCAGGAGTCGTCGGGCTCGGGCTCCTCGCCCCGCACGTAGGACATGCGGTACGGCACCCAGAGGCGCTCCAGGCGGTCGTCTGCAGTCACCGGTCGACCCTCAGACCTGCTCGCGCGACGCGACGGCCTCGAGGATGCGGCGCACCGCGTCGTCGACCGGGACGCCGTTCTCCTGCTCCCCGTTGCGGTAGCGGAACGAGACGGCGTCGGCCTCGACGTCGTTGTCGCCGACGATGAGCATGAAGGGCACCTTCTGCGTCTGCGCGGTGCGGATCTTCTTCTGCATGCGCTCGTCGGAGTCGTCGACCTCGAACCGGATGCCGGCACCCTTGAGCCGCTGGCCCAGGGTGTACAGGTACTCGGCGTGGCGCTCCGCGACCGGGATGCCGACGGCCTGCACCGGGGCGAGCCACGGAGGGAAGGCGCCCGCGTAGTGCTCCACGAGCACGCCGAGGAACCGCTCGATCGAGCCGAACTTGGCCGAGTGGATCATCACCGGCTGCTGGCGGGTGCCGTCGGCGGCCACGTACTCGAGGTTGAACCGCTCGGGCGACGGCTGGTTGAAGTCGTACTGCACGGTGCCCATCTGCCAGGTGCGGCCGATGGCGTCACGGGCCTGGACCGAGATCTTGGGGCCGTAGTACGCCGCTCCTCCCGGGTCGGGCACGAGCTCGATGCCGGTCTCCGCGGCCACGTCGGCGAGCACCTGCGTGGCGACCTCCCAGTCCTCGTGGGAGCCGATGAACTTGTCCTTGCGGTCGTCGCGGGTGGACAGCTCGAGGTAGAAGTCGTCGAGCCCGAAGTCCCGCAGCAGGCTCAGCATGAAGTTCAGCAGGTGGCGGATCTCGTCGGGCGCCTGCTCGGGGGTGACGTACGAGTGCGAGTCGTCCTGCGCGAACCCGCGCACGCGGGTGAGGCCGTGGATGACGCCCGACTTCTCGTTGCGGTACACGTGCCCGAACTCGAAGAGCCGCAGCGGCAGCTCGCGGTACGACCGCTGTCGCGAGCGGTAGATGATGTTGTGCATCGGGCAGTTCATCGCCTTGAGGCGGTACTCCTGGCCGTCCACGTCGAGCGAGGGGAACATGCCCTCGCCGTAGTAGGGCAGGTGGCCGGAGGTGTGGAAGAGCCCCTCCTTGGCGATGTGCGGGGTGCCGACGTACTCGAAGCCCTCCTCGATGTGCCGACGACGGACGTAGTCCTCCATCTCGCGCTTGATGACGCCACCGCGCGGGTGGAAGACGGGCAGTCCGGAGCCGATCTCGTCGGGGAAGCTGTAGAGGTCCAGCTCGGTGCCCAGCCGACGGTGGTCACGACGCTGCGCCTCCTCCAGGCGGTGCAGGTAGTCCTCCTGCGCCTCCTTGGTGGGCCAGGCGGTGCCGTAGATGCGCTGCAGCTGCTTGTTCTTCTCGTCGCCGCGCCAGTAGGCGGCGGCCGAGCGCATGAGCGTGAAGGCCGGGATGCGCTTGGTGGTGGGCAGGTGCGGGCCCCGGCACAGGTCCTTCCACGCCAGGGAGCCGTCGCGCTTGACGTTGTCGTAGATGCTGAGGCCGCCCTCGCCCACCTCGACGCTGGCACCCTCGGTGGAGCCGGCCTGCGACTTGAGACCGATGAGCTCGAGCTTGTACGGCTCGTCCGCGAGCTCGGTGCGGGCGTCGTCGTCGCTGATCTCGCGACGGTCGAACCGCTGGCCCTCCTTGACGATCTTCTTCATCCGCGACTCGATGGCCTGCAGGTCCTCGGGCTTGAACGGCTCCTCGACGTCGAAGTCGTAGTAGAAGCCGTCGGTGATCGGCGGACCGATGCCGAGCTTGGCGTCCGGGAAGAGCTCCTGCACGGCCTGCGCCATGACGTGGGCGGCCGAGTGGCGCAGCACGTCGAGGCCGTCGGGGCTGTCGATGGCGACGGGCTCCACGGTGGATCCGTCGACGAGGACGGTGGACAGGTCCCGCAGCTCGCCGTCGATGCGGGCGACGACCACGTCGGGCTGCTCGGCGAAGAGCTGCCACGCCTTCGTCCCGTCGTCCACGGTCTGGGAGGTGGGTTCTGCCCCGGCCTCGACGGCGACGTGCACGGTGACGGACATGGCGGTGCTCCATTCGGTTCTCGACGACCCCTACGACTGGGCCGTGCTGCTTGCCACCACCCTAGGGGGCCCGCGCAGGTCCTCGCAGGTCAGGACGACCTCAGGAGTCGCGCTGGCCCCACGGGGCGCCGTACTCGGTGAGCAGCTCCAGGAACGGCACGGCGTCGAAGGCCTCCGGGCCGAGCACGCCGGCGCCGCTCCAGGTGCCGTTCGCGAGCAGCTCGAGCGCCACGACCGGGTTGACCGCCGTCTGCCACACGACGCACTGGTGCCCGTACTCGCGCATCGCCCACTCGTTGTCGACCACGTGGTAGAGGTACGTCTCGCGCTCCTCACCGTCCTTGCCGACACCGGTGACCCACAGCCCGGCGCACGTCTTGCCGGTCATCTGCGGACCGATGGTGGCCGGATCGGGCAGGCAGGCCGCCACCACGTCACGCGGAGAGACCATGACCGGGCCGTCGGCCGACGCCACCTGCACGGGGTCGGTCCGGTCGAGGCCGACGTCGTGCAGGGCGCGCAGGACGTTGATGAAGTCCTCGCCCAGGCCGTACTTGAACGTCACGCGCTCGGCATCGACCCAGCGCGGCATCAGGAGCACCTCCTCGTGCTCGACGTTGACGCACTCGACCGGTCCGATCCCCTCGGGGAACTCGAAGACCTCGGGCTCGGAGAACGGCGGCGTCGTGAACCAGCCGCCGTCGGGCTCGTCGGCTCGCGCCTTCTCCCAGATGACGGGCGGGTTGAGGCACTCCTCGATCGTGGTCCAGATCGAGAACGAGGGGGCGAACAGCTCGTTGCCGTCCTCGTCGTGCACGGCCAGGTTGGCGCCATCGCGCGTGCCGAGCTCGCGGATGGAGCTGAAGAGGTGGTCGGCGGCGTAGCGCGCGAACACGTCGGAGAGCCCGGGCTCGACGCCCATGCCCACGAGGGCGAGACGACCGTCGGACTCCCACTGGTCGGCCACCGCGAACTGCTCGTCGCCGAGCTTCACGCCGACCTTGGCGTACGGCTCCTCCGGGTGCCGGCGCGACAGCGACATGGCCATGTCGACGTAGTCGGCGCCTGCGGCGTGCGCGCCCTCGAAGACCGGCATGACGAAGCGCGGGTCGACGGCGTTCATCACGTGCGTGACGCCGTGGTCGCGGCACAGCGTCGCGACGGCGTCGGCGGACGACGCGTCCACCTGTGCGGAGACGAAGCGGTCGTCGTCGAGCGCGTCGACCGCCTTGTCCGCACGCGCCCGGTCGTAGTCGGCGACCACGATCGTCTCGAAGAAGTCGCGTCGCGCGGCGATGGCGGTGAACGCCGCCCCCACGCCACCCGAGCCGACCAGCAGGATCCTCATGTCACTCCCCGTCCTTGGGCAGCGCAGCGCCCGGCCGTGTCGGACCCAGTGCAGCGAGGGCCACCGCGTCCGAGACCGTCTCGAAGCCCTTGCGGCTGAAGAACGCCGCGCCCACCGAGAACCGCCACACGAGCATGAGCACGAGACCGAGACCGAGGAAGAACACGGCGATCGCGAGCGGCAGACCCACCCCCAGCACCGAGGTGCCGCTGTAGGACGCCTCGGGGTCGGCGAGGGAGCGCACCGACTCGAACAGCAGGTAGAAGAGCGTCGCGGCACCCACCAGCGGGCCGACCCCGATGAACAGGAACGCCTTGACCGACGTGAACAGGCGGCGTCGCCAGTAGATCGCGCACGCCACGCCGGTGAGGGCGTAGTAGAAGGCGATCATGAGCGAGAGCGCCGAGATCGAGTCGAACAGGAAGTTGTCGCTCACCGCGCTCGCGCCGACGTACCAGAGGATCGCGACGCCGCCGATGAACCACGTGCTGAACGACGGCGTGCCGTAGCTCGGGTGGATGCGCGAGAAGATCTTCGGGAACGCCCCGGCGCTCGCCATCGACAAGGAGACGCGGGACGCGGGCAGGATCGTCGTCTGGGTGGACGCGATGCCCGAGGTGATGATCGACAGCAGGAGGATGAACGCGAACGGTCCGAGCACCAGGTCCCCGATGGCGCCGAACAGGGCGTCGTCGTCGTCGTAGCCGGTCACGAAGTCCACGCCACCGGCGGCGATGGTGACGATGCCGACCCCGAGGTACGTGACCACCAGGATCACCGTGCTCCAGATCCCGGCCCGGCCGGGAGCGGTGTCGCCGTCCTCGGACTCCTCCGACAGGTTGACCGCGCTCTCCCAGCCCCAGTAGATGAACACGCCGATGAGCAGCCCGCTGACCAGCTGGTCGGAGGTCAGGCCCGACGGGCTGAGCCAGCTCCAGTCGGGGTTGGTCGCCCCGGAGGGCAGGTTGCCCATGAACAGACGCACGACCGCCACGAGGACGAACAGCAGCAGTGCACCGACCTGGGCGAAGACGAGCCAGACCTGGAACTTGGCCGACGCCTCGGTCCCCCGGACGCAGAGCCACGTCATGACCAGCACGATCACGACGGCCACGGTGATGACGACGGTGCGGTTCGCGGCGAGGTCGTCGGCGCCGACCATGACGAACAGGTAGCGCGCGGCCACGTCGGCGAGGGAGCCGATCACGAGGACGCCGGTGGTGAAGACGGCCCAGCCGCCGATCCAGCCGATCCAGGGCCCCATCGCCCGCGTGACCCAGGAGAACGTCGTTCCACAGTCCGTGTCGGCGCGGTTCATGTAGAGGAACGCGCCGGCGATGAGGAACATCGGCACGAACGACAGCCAGATCACCGCGGGCGCATGGATGCCGGCCACGACCACCATCGAGCCGAGGACCGCGGCGATCGAGTAGGCCGGCGCCGTGGCGTCGAGCCCGATCGACAGTCCCTCCCAGAACCCGATCGCGTTGGCCTTCAGACCCTTCTTGCCTGCCGTGGTCGTGCTGCCCGGCCCGGTTCCCTCGACCTCAGACATGACGCTCCTCTGCTCCGCCGACGATGACCGAACTCTGCACCTCGCCAACGGAATCCGCAAGAGTCGTCACACGATCGTTACGCAATCAGATGCGAGGACCCTTGCACTCGACGCAATCCGTCGCGAATACTCACAGGTGATCGGAGGAACCATGACCCCACTCGACCCCGAGGCCGCTCGACGTCAGAAGGCCGCCAAGGACCACCTCTGGATGCACTTCGCTCCCCTGAGGTCCCCCGACGGTGCCGACGTCCCGGTGATCACCCGCGGCGAGGGCTGCTACGTCTGGGACGATCGCGGCCGTCGCTACCTCGACGGCCTGGCCGGGCTGTTCGTGGTGCAGGCCGGGCACGGTCGCCGCGAGCTGGCCGAGGCCGCGGCCCGGCAGGCCCAGGAGCTCGCGTTCTTCCCGCTCTGGTCCTACGCCCACCCCGCCGCGATCGACCTGGCCGAGCGCCTGGCGGCCCTCGCCCCCGGGGACCTCAACCGCGTGTTCTTCTCCAGCGGGGGCGGCGAGGCCGTCGAGACCGCCTGGAAGCTGGCCAAGAACTACTTCAAGCTCGTGGGCAAGCCGCTCAAGCACAAGGTGATCAGCCGGTCGATCGCCTACCACGGCACGACGCACGGTGCGCTCTCCATCACCGGCCTGCCGACGCTGAAGCAGCAGTTCGAGCCCCTCGTGCCGTCGACCTTCCGCGTCCCGAGCACCAACCACTACCGGGCCCCGGTGCACGAGGACGACCTGGAGGCGTTCGGACGCTGGGCCGCCGACCAGATCGAGGTCGCCATCGAGGCCGAGGGACCCGACACCGTCGCCGCGGTGTTCCTGGAGCCGGTGCAGAACGCCGGCGGGTGCTTCCCACCCCCACCCGGCTACTTCCAGCGGGTGCGCGAGATCTGCGACGCGCACGACGTGCTCCTCGTCTCCGACGAGGTGATCTGCGCCTTCGGCCGGCTCGGCACCACGTTCGGCGCCGAGCGCTACGACTACGTGCCCGACATGATCACGTGCGCGAAGGGGCTGACGTCCGGCTACTCGCCGCTCGGCGCGACGATCGTGAGCGACCGCCTGGCCGAGCCGTTCCTGCGCACGGGCACGAGCTTCGCCCACGGGTACACCTTCGGCGGCCACCCAGTGTCGTGCGCCGTCGCGATGGCCAACCTCGACCTCTTCGAGCGGGACGGGCTGCTCGAGCACGTGCGAGCGACCGAGGGTGCGTTCCGCGGGACGCTCGAGACCCTGCTCGACCTGCCGATCGTGGGCGACGTCCGCGGGGACGGATTCTTCTACGGCATCGAGCTGGTGAAGGACAAGACCACCAAGGAGACCTTCACGCCCGAGGAGTGCGACCGTCTGCTGCGCGGGTTCCTGTCCACGGCGCTGCTCGACGCCGGTCTCTACTGCCGCGCCGACGACCGCGGCGACCCGGTGGTGCAGCTCGCGCCGCCGCTGATCGCCGACCAGACCCAGTTCGACGAGATCGAGCAGGTGCTGCGTTCCGTGCTCGGTGAGGCATGGGCGAGGATCTCCGCATGACCGCACCCGCGCTCGACCAGGTCGCCAAGCGCATCATCGCGCTGCTCCAGGCCGACGGCCGCATGTCCTACGCCGCGATCGGCAAGGAGGTCGGGCTGTCGGAGGCCGCGGTGCGCCAACGCGTGCAGAAGCTCACGGAGGCCGGTGTCATCAACATCGTCGCGGTCACCGACCCGATGCAGCTCGGCTTCGCCCGCGAGGCCATGATCGCCATCCGGGCCAACGGTCCGCTCGAGCCCCTCGCCGAGGCCCTGGCCGAGATCCCGGAGGTCGACTACGTCGTCATCACGGCCGGCTCGTTCGACCTCATCATCGAGCTCGTGTGCGAGAGCGACGAGCACCTGCTGGCGGTGCTGTCGGAGAAGATCCGGTCCCGCGAGGACGTGATGAGCACCGAGACCTTCATGTACCTCAAGCTGGTCAAGCAGACCTACTCGTGGGGCGTCCCGGACTGACGCGTCGGTTCAGGCCTCGACCTGCGCGCGGGCGCCCGGCCTGACGGTCGGCATCGGGAGCACCAGGGCACCCGGGGCGTCGTCTGGCACGACCGGGGACCGTGGCGCGACCGCGTCGATGCGCTCGTACGGCTCACCCAGCGCGGGACGCGGGTCGGGCTCGCCCTTGTTGGGCCAGAACGACATCGCGCGCTCGGCCTGGGCGGTGATGGTGAGCGACGGGTTGACGCCCAGGTTGGCACTGATCGCGGACCCGTCGGCCACGTGGAGGCCGTCGTGGCCGTAGAGCCGCTGGTAGGGATCGATGACCCCCTCCTCGGGCGACGTGCCGATCGCGCACCCGCCGATGAAGTGGGCCGTGAGCGGGATGCCGACCAGCTCGCCGAACGAGCCGCCCGGCACGCCGTCGAGCTTGTCGGCGAGCTCGCGCGCCACGTGGTCGGCCACGGGGATCCGCGACGGGTTGGGCTCGCCCTTGCCCTGGCGGCTGGTCATGCGCAGCCCGAACGGGCCGCGCTTCAGGAACGTGGTGACGGAGTTGTCGAGCGACTGCATGACCAGCACGACGATCGACTGCTCGGCCCAGCGGCGCGGGTCGTGCAGACGGAGCGACCGTCGCAGGCCGAGGCCGCGGTAGCCGCGCAGCACCTTGCGCAGCTGCGATCCCCCGCCTCGGTGGTCGGCCAGCGCCATGTTCATCAGGCTGAGGGCCCCGGAGCCACGGCCGTAGCGCACCGGCTCCACGTGGGTCACGGCGTCGGGGTGGAAGGACGAGGTGATCGCGATGCCCGGGGTGACGTCGGCGTCCTTGGCGCTCGCGCGGGCCGAGAGGACGGCCTCGGAGTTGGTGCGGCTGAGCTCGCCGACGCGGTCGGAGAGGTGCGGCAACGACCGTCGACGCAGGCGGTGCAGCAGGTCCTGGGTGTTCAGCGCATTGCCGGCGAAGACCACGTGGTCGGCGCTGAAGCGACGTCGGCGCAGCCGGTTGCCCGTCCGCCGGGTGCGCACCTCGTACCCGCCACCGGTCCGCGGCCGCACGTCGGTGACGGTCGTCAGGGGGTGGACCTCGGCGCCGGCGCTCTCCGCGAGGTACAGGTAGTTCTTGACGAGCGTGTTCTTGGCGTTGCGGCGGCAGCCGGTCATGCAGGCGCCGCACTCGGTGCAGGTGCGGCGGCTCGGTCCCACGCCCCCGAAGTACGGGTCGCCCACGTCCTCGCCGGGCCGGTCGCCGAAGAGGACGCCGACGTCGGCCGCGTGCACGGTGTCACCGACGCCGAGCTCCTGGGCCACCTCGGCCATGAGCCGGTCGGGCAGCGTGTGGCCGGGGTACGTGGCCACGCCGAGCATCCGCCGGGCCTGGTCGTAGTGCGGGGCCAGCTCGTCGCGCCAGTCGGTGACGTGCGCCCACTGCGGGTCGTCGTAGAAGCCGTCGAGCGGCTGGTACAGCGTGTTGGCGTACACCAGGGAACCGCCGCCGACGCCGGCGCCGCTGGCGATCAGGACGTCCTTCAGGGGCGTGATGCGCATGATGCCGAAGCACCGGGCCCACGGCGCCCAGAGGTAGCGCCTCAGGCGCCAGGAGGTCTCGGGCAGCTCGTCGTCGGCGAACCGCCGGCCGGCCTCCATGACGGCGACCGAGTACCCCTTCTCGGTGAGTCGCAGGGCGCTGACGCTGCCGCCGAACCCGGAACCCACCACCACGACGTCGTAGTGCTTCATGACCCGCACCGTACCCGCTTGTTGACACTTTGCCAATAGCGTTGTTCACTCGTTCCGTGAACGCCCTCAACCGCACCCGGCTCGAGCCCGACGCCCGGCGACGCCAGATCGTCGAGGCCGCCCGATCGCTGTATGCCGAGCGATCCTACGACGACGTCTCGCTCGCCGAGCTCGCTCGCGCGGCGGGGGTCACCCGCGGGCTCCTGCACCACTACTTCGGCTCCAAGCGCGAGATCTTCCTCGCCGTCATGCGCGACTCGCTGCTCATGCCGGCCAGCGAGCTGCCCGACCTCCTGCACCTGCCGCTCGAGGAACGCGTCCGCGTGACGATGGACTGGATCCTCGACGCCGCCCAGACCTACGGCCAGGCCTGGGTGGCCGCGGCGGGCGCGGCCGAGCTCAGCGGCGAGTCCGACCTGCAGCGGATCGTGGACGAGGCCGACGACCGCGCGGCTCGACTGGTGCTCGACGCCGTGGGTCTGCCCGACTCCCCCGACCTGCGCGCACGCCTCAGGGCCTCGGCCGCCTACGTGAAGGCGCTGTGCCGCGAGTGGCTGCAGCGCGGGACCCTGGCCCGCGAGGACGTCCTCGCCCTGCTCACCATCCACCTCGTCCACGTCCTGGAGGCGTCATGACATCCGTCGGCATCATCGGCTCCGGCTTCGGCGGCATCGCGGTCGCAGCGGAGCTGCTCTCGCACGGCCACCACGACGTCCGCCTCTGGGAGCGCGGCGACGACATCGGAGGGGTGTGGCGCGACAACACCTACCCGGGTGCCGGGTGCGACGTCCCGTCGCCCCTGTACTCCTACTCGTTCGCCGTCAACACGCAGTGGTCGAAGCGGTACGCGCTGCAGCCGGAGATCCGGGAGTACCTGCACCGGGTCGCGGACGAGTACGGCATCACGCCCCGCGTCCAGCTGGGCCGCGAGGTGGTCTCGGCCCACTGGCAGCAGGACGAGCAGGCCTGGGACGTCGGCTTCGCCGACGGGGTCGTCGAGCGGGTCGACGTGCTCGTGAGCGCCGTCGGCCAGCTCTCGGAGCCGCGCCTGCCGGCCCTGCCGGGCCTCGAGGACTTCGCCGGCGACTGGTTCCACTCGGCTCGCTGGGACCACGACGTCGACCTGGCGGGCAAGCGCGTCGCTGCCGTGGGCGTGGGCGCGAGCGCGATCCAGTACGTGCCCCACGTCGCCGAGGACGCCGCCCACCTCACGCTCTTCCAACGCTCGGCGAACTACATCCTGCCCAAGCCCGACGGCCCGCTCCCCCGCTGGTGGCGACCGGGCATCCGCCTGGAGCGCCCGCTCTGGTGGACGTTCGGCGAGCAGTTCTCTCGCGGCCTCGACGAGGGCAGCCTGGTCGGCAAGGTCGAGCAGAAGGCAGCACTCGCGCACCTGCGCCGCCAGGTGCAGGACCCCCGCCTGCGCGAGCTGCTGACGCCCGACTACCCGATCGGGTGCAAGCGGATCCTGTTCTCCAACAACTTCTACCCGACCCTCGAGCGTGACCACGTCGACGTCGTGGCCGATCGCATCGTTCGGGTCCTCCCCCAGGGCGTCGAGACGGCCGACGGCACCGTGCACGAGGTCGACGTGATCGTCTACGGCACGGGATTCGACTCGCAGGACTTCCTGAGCTCGATCGACGTGCGCGGCGCCGGGGGCGAGCCACTGGCCGAGCGCTGGACCGACGGGGCCCACGCCCACCTCGGGATGTACGTGCCGGGGTTCCCCAACCTGTTCGTCTCCTACGGGCCCAACACCAACCTCGGTGGTGGCTCGATCATCTACATGCTCGAGGCGCAGGCCCGGCACATGCGCCAGGTGCTCGACCGCATGGAGGCCGGCGGCTACGAGGCGGTCGACGTGCGCCCCGAGGTCGAGGCCGCGTACGACCAGCAGGTCCAGGAACGGCTCGAGTCCTCCGTGTGGGGCAGCTGCGACAGCTGGTACCGCCATCCGTCGGGCCGGATCACGTCGAACTGGCCGGGGTCGACCTACCCGTACCACCGGCGCGTGCGGACCGTGGAGCCGGAGGACTTCGCATGGACGTGACCTACCCCCCGGAGCCGTGGGACCTGCACGGCCAGGCCCTGGCGTCGGTGTTCCTCGTGCCGGCCGCCGACCTGCCCGCCCCGCCGCCGGGCACGACGATCGTCACCCTCCGCGGCCGGGCGGTCGTGACGGCGGCGTTCTTCCGGTACGAGGAGCCCAGCCCGCTCACCTACGACGAGATCATGGCGACGGTGCTGGTGCGCCGTGGGCTGCGACTCCGCGTGTGGATCCCGTGGATCTGGGTCGACAGCGAGGCGTCCCGCGACGGTGGCCGGGCCCTGTGGGCCATCCCGAAGCACCTCGCGGAGTTCCGCGTGGAGCCGGGCCGGCGGCACGAGGGTCTCGGCCTGGCGTCGGCCACCGTCGAGCGCACCAGGGCGCTCCCCGGACGCTGGCCGCTCGGCTTCCGCATCGCCCAGGCCCGCGGCGGGCGGTCGGTCGTCACGCCAGTGCGCGGGCGGGTGAGCGCCCAGCTGGTGCGTGCCTCGTGGACCTTCGACGGCGTGCTCGGCCTGCTCTCCGGGCGCAGGCCCCTCGTCTCGCTGCGCGTGCCGCGCTTCGCCCTGCTCTTCGGGCGCTCGTCCTGACCTCGATGGCCCAGAGCGAGATGGCCCGGAGCGAGATGGCCCAGAGCGAGAAGACCCTGCGCGAGATGGCCTAGCCTCGAGGGATGCGTCGTCTCGCCAGCATCCTGCTCCTCGCCGTCCTCGCCGCCGGCTGCACGTCCGGAGGGTCGGACGAGCCCTCGGGCGGCTCAGGTCCCTCGGACCAGCCACGCGGCTCCGACGGAGCGAGTGCCAGCGCGTCGCCGGTGCCCACGGGACCGGACTGCTCGAGCGTCTGGAAGGCCGGGGACGACCTCCCGGCCGACTACGACCTCTGCGTCGCCGACGGGGAGGCCGGGGTCCAGGAGGTGACGGACTGCGTCGACGGGCCGCCGCTCATCGTGTTCGACGACGAGCTCTACGGCCGTCCGGGCGAGCGGATCGAGGCGCCGACCGCGTCGCCCGTGCAGGACACCGAGGAGTACGGCAAGGCCTACGCGGAGTGCACGGGCGAGTGATCCGGTGCACGGTGGACCCATGGCCGACTACCGACTGACCACCGAGGACGGCGACGTCGTCGCCGAGCGATCCCTGGAGCACGACCAGGCTGCCGTGGCCTGGCGCTCCAGCCATCCCTTCGAGGGCCCGTCCGCGGGCGAGGGGCGCGGGCTCCGGCTCGAGCGCCACACCGACCGCGGCTGGACCCGGCTCGACCCCCTCGGCACCGCCGAGACCACCTGAGCGCGCCCGCGCGCGCGTCCTGACGCGTCCGGGTCGGTCCTGGCTCCGTGGATCGACCCGAAGGCGTCAGGACGCCGGCGCGGGGTCCTTCGTGACGTGGACCCAGCCCACCGGCTCGGCCACGACCTCGAGCTCGTCGGGCGTCAGCTCGACGGCCGACGCGGCGTTGCCGACGGCTGGGAACACCGACGTGAACCGCCGCAGTGAGGCGTCGAGGTGCACGGCGGCGACGTCGGGGTTGGCGAACGGGCACACACCGCCGATGGCGTGCCCGGTGAGGGCCTCGACGTCGTCGGGCTTCAGCATGCGCGCCTTGATGCCGAAGGCGGCCTTGAACGCCGCGTTGTCGACCCGTGCGTCACCGGCCGCCACCACGAGGATGCTCGTGCCCGGCTCGGCTCCGTAGAAGCCCAGCGTCTTCGCGATCCGCGCCGGTTCCACACCCAGCTCGGCGGCAGCGAGCTCGACGGTCGCGCTGGACCCCGACGTCTCCACGACGTCGCCGTCGCGGCCGAAGCGGGCGAGGTGGGCGCGGGCGGTCTCGATCGACATGCCCGCCATCGTAGGAGCGCCCGGCGGACGCACGACGAAGCCCCCGGCGCTGGGCCGGGGGCTTCGGTGTCGGTGGGCGATACTGGGTTCGAACCAGTGACCTCTTCGGTGTGAACGAAGCGCGCTACCACTGCGCCAATCGCCCGGGGACGCACAGAACCTTAACGCACGTCTCCACGACGGTCCCACTCGGTTCCCTACGGGTCGGAGTGCTTGGCCGCCTCGCGCGCCCAGATGGCCTGCGCCTGCTGGGTGATCGGGCCGGGGGCCGCGCCGACCGCGCGGCCGTCGACGTGGGAGATGGCCTGGATGTCGCGGGTCGTGCCGACGAGCACCACCTCGTCGGCATCGGCCAGCACCTCGATGGGTGCGTCGCGCTCGACGACGTCGAGCTCGGCCGAGAGCCACTCGAGGGCGAGGGCACGCGTGATGCCCGCGAGGCAGCCTGACGCCAGCGTAGGCGTGACCAGCGTGCCGTCGAGGACGTACATGATGTTCGACCCCGTGCCCTCGCAGAGGTGGCCCTGCGTGTTGGGCATGACGGCCTCCGACGCACCCGCGGCCCGAGCGGCCTCGACCATCTTCGCGTTCTCGGCGTACGACGTGGTCTTGAGCCCGGCCAGCGCGCCGCGCTCGTTGCGGGGCCACGGCACGGTGGCGATCGACGCGACCGAGGGCGGACGCTCGGCCGGCTCGGTGACCACCACGTGCGTGAGCCCGTGGTCGCCGCGCGGCGAGCCGAGGGGGCCCCGGCCGGACGTCACGGTGATGCGGATCCGACCGAAGGGCAGGTCCTGCCCGTCCATCGTGGCGGCGACACCCTCCCGCAGGAGGCCGAGGTCGGGGCGCCCGATGCCGAGGCCCTCGGCCGAGCCGGCCAGCCGCTCGAGGTGGCGCGTGAGGGCGAACGGCACCCCGCGGTCGACGGCGATGGTCTCGAAGACTCCGTCGCCGACCACGAGCCCGTGGTCGAGGACGCTGATGGCCGGTTCTTCCGGTGATCCGAGGACTCGTCCGTCCACCCAGGCGCGCATGTCGCCACCGTACCCCCGCCGACGACGACCCCCCGTTTGGTGCGCCGGAGCCCATCGGCTAATGTTTCTTCCCGCGCCGGAAACGGTGCGAATGCGGACATAGCTCAGTGGTAGAGCATCACCTTGCCAAGGTGAGGGTCGCGAGTTCGAATCTCGTTGTCCGCTCGGAGGGTCTCCATACCCATCCAGCGGTGGGTTGGCCGAGAGGCGAGGCAACGGACTGCAAATCCGTGTACACGGGTTCAAATCCCGTACCCACCTCGACACGACGCACCAACTGAACAGCACCACCCTCGGGCGATTGGCGCAGCGGTAGCGCGCTTCCCTGACACGGAAGAGGTCACTGGTTCAAACCCAGTATCGCCCACTTCGAGAAGGCTCCGGAATCTCGCCGAATCCGGGGCCTTCTCGTCTTTCTCCTCACAGCGGCTCGCCCGCCCCCAGCACCGCGTCCTGGTGCTCCGCGACGGCTTCACAGTCGCCCCACGCCGTGTGAAGCGCGCACGTGGTGGAATGCACCTGCGCGCGCACGACCCCCGGCTCACCCACTCCCATGCCGAGCCGGGGGTCCACTCATCTTCACGCCGACCCGCGGCTCGTGACAGGCCACGCGCTGGCACGGAGAAGGCACCGGCTCGGACCGGGCAACACCCAGGTCGAGAAGGCTCTGGACGCTCGAAGAGTCCGGGCCGTCTCTCCATGTCACGTCCGACCACGCTCCGTCGCATTCGATCACCCGTTCGAGTACGATCGCCCGGTGGGCGCCAACCGTCGTTACGGAGACCGCTCCCCCGCCGACCACCTCGAGCGGGCCGAGCGGATCCGGCACGTCTGGGTCGCCCCGTCCGCGAAGCACCCGGACATGGCGCCCTACCCGGGGCTGCTGATCACGTGGCAGCGACGCGACGGACAGTGGTGGGCCCACGTCGCGATGATCCTGCCCGAGGGCGCCGTCGTCCTGAACTGGCTCCCGGCAGCCCGGCTACGGCCCGCCGCTGCCGCTCCCCCGACGCGGCCCTCGACGACCGGCAGATGAACGATCGGCACGGCGACTGGCGCAAACGCCGATCGCGGCGCACCATCGGTGCATGAAGTGCGCGGAGGTCAACTGCCACGAGACGGCGTCCACGCTGTCGCAGCTGGAGCTGGACGACGCGCGCTTCGCCGTGCCGGTCTGCGCGCTCCACGACGTCGGCGACGTCTCCGTCGAGAAGCCGACCCGAGCCGCCGGCCTGGACATCAGGCCGACAGCCGGCGACGGCAGGTCCCTCGCGAAGTCCACCGCACCGATGTGAGCCCCTCCGCGGCCTGCGGTCGACGCCACGGGCCGGCGCCGCGATGCCGTGACGACCGGCACCTTCGGGCCTCGTCCTGCGCCGGATCCCGATCGAGACGTCCGCTCCCTCTGACCGGGTGTGTTTCGGACTCCTCGGGCCGGGGAACGTGCAGGGCAGCACCGTTGGTTGAGACCACAGCTGCGCGTGCCAGTGGTCCCGGACTCCCGCGCGGGGGTCCGGGACCGCGCAGCTTCGCCGAGGCCGCGCCGAGGACGGCGCAGCGTCGGTCAGGACCGCGAGCTCGACCGCCAGGTGAACTGACCCTGACGGGAGGTGATCCGCACGGTCGCGTCGGCGATGACCGTGGCCGGGGCAGACGCGTAGGCCACGGTGCAGGTGAAGGTGGTCCCCACGGCCGCGGACACCCGAGGCGGGCACCAGACCGACGTCGGCTCGCCCTTGGCGTCGAGCGAGGACCTGATGCGCGCCACGACGGCGCCGGTGGTCCGGGTGGTGCGCGGCGCCGGGGCCGCGGTGCGGCGCGGAGCGGACGTGGCCCGCGGGGCCGCGGTGGTCCGCGTCGGTGTCGGCGTGGCCGACGGGGTCTCACTGGGGGTCGGCTCCGCCGTGGGCGAGGCCGAGACGCTGGCCGACGGGGTCGGCGCGACCGACTCGCTCACCACACCGGGCGAGGCGGAGTCGTCCGACGCCGCGTCGGTGCCGACCCACGACCGCAGCCCGAAGACGCCGCCGGCCAGGACCAGCACCGTGAGCACGAGCCACGGAAGCACCTTGCGTGCACCGGACATGGTCACTCCCCCTGCGACTTCGGCGTCGACGTCCACACGTAGTGGCCGTCGGGGCCGTCGATCTCGACCGCGGCCGTCGCGATCGCGGCCGTGTCCGGCTCGTCGTCGAAGAACACCTCGCAGTCGAAGGTGGTGCCGATCTTCTGCGCCACCCGCTCCGGGCACTCGATGCGGGTGGGGCGCCCTGCGTTCTGGTCCAGACGCGCCTTGATGGTCCGCTCGATCTTGGTCGTCGACATCTTGGCCGGCGCCAACGACGGCGGCGCGGTCGGCTCGGCCGACGCGGTCGACTCGGGGTCGGAACCGGCGTCGTCGTCGCTGCTGCAGGACCGCAGGGCGAACAGCAGCGCTGCCACGCCCAGGAGCACGACGACGAGCGCAGCCACCTTCCGCAAACCCTTCACAGGCGCCGATCCTAGCGGTCGGCGCGGGGGTGGCGTTGCTCGTCGAGCGAGGCGTTGATCGCAGCACCGATGAGCACCGCGATCGACAGGACGTACAACCACAGCAGCACGGCGATCGGAGCCGCCAGCGGGCCGTAGATCGACGTGCCGCCGGTGGAGAACCCCAGGGCCCAGCGGACGAGCAGGCTGCCACCGATCCACAGGCCCATCGTGAAGAAGGCCCCCGGCAGCCCGGAGCGCCACGACACCTTCACGGGGACGGCCAGGTGGTAGAGCGACGCGAGGAACCCCACGGAGACGAGCAGCACCGCCGGCCAGTACAGCGGCTCCAGCACCGACAGCTGGGAGGGCACGATCGAGGCCGCCACCTCCGGGCCGGCCAGGACGAGCGGGACCACGATGATCGCGAGCGCCAGCGCCACCACGTACAGCGAGAACGACAGGGCGCGGGTCTTGACGATGCCGCGCACCCCGCCGAGCCCGTAGAGGATCGAGATCGTGTCGAGGAAGACGTTGAGCGCCCTCGACCCCGACCACAGGGCCAGGACGAAGCCGATGGACACCACGTCGATGCGGCCCGAGCTCAGCACCTCGTCCAGGGTCGGCGCGATGACCTGGTCGACGGTGCCCTGGGTCAGGGCCTGCGACGACAGGTCGAGCACGCGGTCCTTGAGCACGTCGACCTGCGCGACGTCGTAGCGCTCCGCGACGAAGCCGATCGTGCCGGCGAGCCCGAAGACGAGCGGCGGCAACGACAGGATCGCGAAGAACGCGGCCTCGGCCGCGAGCCCGGTGACCCGGTGGGTGATGCAGCGCGACACGGTGCGTGCCGTGACCCGCGCCAGCAGGTCGACAGCCGCCGGGCGTGCTACCCGTTCAGCCGCCATGGCCCTACGGTATCGACATGCATCCCCTCCGCTGCGCACCGTCGCGTCAGGCGATCCTCCACGTCGATCGGGACGGCGCCGATCGGAACCGCGTCGAACGGGCCCGCGCCGCCCGCACGTCCGAGGCGTGCGCGTGAAGCCGCTCGCCGTCGCTGCCGTCACGGCGGCCCTCACGACCGCGGTCGCCGCCTGGTCGCTGCGGGCCACGGATCCGGCCACGGCCGTGGCCGCGGTGGCGGTCGTCGCCGTGGCTGCCGCCTGGCTGGCCGGCTTCCACGACACCTCGGAGACCTCGGGTCTCGCCCTCACCGGGCCGGCGCAGCTGGTCTCCTTGACCCTGGTCGGCCGCGCCGCGGTCGGCGGAGCCCTGCCGACGCTGGCCGCCCAGGTGGTCGGAGCCGTGGCAGCAGGCGCGGCGGTGACCGCACTCGACCTGCCCGGAGGATCGCTCGTGTGGGACGAGCCCGGCCTCGTCACCGGTGGGGTGCTGGGACTGGTGGCCGGACTCGTCCTGGCGTGGACCACCTTGGCCGCCGACACCGGCGCCGTGGCCTGGGCCGCCGCCGGGCCGGTCACCTCCGGCGCGGTGCTGGGCGTGGGACTCGCGGCCGCGGCGCACCCGGGCGCCCTGCTGGGGCTCGCCGTCGCCGGGGTCGTCGCCTGGCCCGTGGCTCTCGTGGTGGCCGGGGCGGTGCTCGTGGGGACGGCGCTGGGCACCTTCGTGGTCTCCTGGGTGTCCCCGCACGCTGCGTGACTCAGGTCACGCAGCCACGCGCCGTTCCAGGCGGAACTCTCACCGAGTTCCACATGTTGGACGCATGGTCCAGATGATGGACATTCCAGTTGTGGGGGCATCCACGACCTGACCAGACTGTCCGCATGTTGATCGCGCAGACCGTCTGGCTCGTGGAGCGTCTCCACGTGGACCTCGGCCGCGCGCACACGATGATCTGTCGCTGATCCGCGCGCCCGCTGACCCTTCCGCGACGCGCGACGACACCGTCCGTCGGACGCGACCGTCGTGCGTCCTCTCCCGAGGACCTTCATGACTTCGAGCACCACCCCGCCCCCCGCACGCACGGCACGTCGTCGCCGTGGTGAGGGCCAGTGGGCGCTCGGCTACCGCGAGCCCCTCAACGCCAACGAGCAGTCCAAGAAGGACGACAACCCGCTCAACGTGCGCGCCCGCATCGAGAACATCTACGCGCACCGCGGGTTCGACAGCATCGACCCCGGCGACCTGCGTGGCCGCTTCCGCTGGTGGGGCCTCTACACGCAGCGCAAGGCCGGCATCGACGGCGGCAAGACCGCGACGCTCGAGCCCGAGGAGCTCGACGACCGCTACTTCATGCTCCGCGTCCGCGTCGACGGCGGCCAGCTCGACCTCCGACAGCTGCGGACGATCGCGGACATCTCGGTGGACTTCGCCCGCGACTCCGCCGACCTGACCGACCGCCAGAACGTGCAGTACCACTGGATCGACGTCCGGGACATGCCGACGATCTGGGAGCGTCTGGAGTCCGTCGGACTCTCCACCCAGGAGGCGTGCGGCGACTGCCCCCGCGTCATCCTCGGCTCCCCCGTGGCCGGCATCAGCGAGGCCGAGATCATCGACGGCCGTCCGGCCATCGAGGCGATCGAGAGCCGCTACATCGGCGACCGCGCGTTCTCCAACCTCCCGCGCAAGTTCAAGTCCGCGATCAGCGGCCACCCCGGGCACGACGTGGTCCCGCAGATCAACGACATCGCATTCATCGGCGCCGAGCATCCCGAGCACGGCCCGGGCTTCGACCTCTGGGTCGGTGGCGGGCTCTCGACCAACCCGATGCTCGCCCAGCGGGTGGGCGTCTGGGTCCCGATCGACGAGGTGCCCGAGGTGTGGGAGGGCGTCGTCAGCATCTTCCGCGACTACGGCTACCGACGTCTGCGCTCGCGTGCGCGGCTCAAGTTCCTCGTGGCCGACTGGGGCATCGAGAAGTTCCGCGAGGTGCTCGAGACCGAGTACCTCGAGCGTTCCCTCGTCGACCTCGAGGCCCCCGAGGTACCCACCACCCCGGTCGACCACGTGGGCGTGCACCGCCAGAAGGACGGCCGGTACTACGTGGGCGTGGCCGCCACGGTCGGTCGCATCTCCGGCACGCTGCTCAACCAGGTGGCCGACGTCGTCGAGGCGCACGGCTCCGACCGCGTCGCCACGACGCCCATGCAGAAGCTCGTCGTGCTCGACGTCGAGGAGGACCGCGTCGAGTCGCTCGTGGACGCCCTCGCCGCCCTCGGCCTGTACGCCCGGCCCTCGCAGTGGCGCCGCAACACCATGGCCTGCACGGGCATCGAGTACTGCAAGCTGGCCATCGTCGAGACCAAGGCGCGTGCCCGTGACCTGGTCGACGAGCTGGAGCAGCGCGTGCCCGAGCTCGACTCGCCGATCACGATCAACGTGAACGGCTGCCCGAACTCCTGCGCCCGCATCCAGACCGCCGACATCGGCCTCAAGGGCCAGCTCGTCCTGGACGAGCAGGGCCAGCAGGTCGAGGGCTTCCAGGTCCACCTCGGCGGCGCCCTCGGGCTCGAGGCCGGGTTCGGCCGCAAGCTCCGCGCCCACAAGGTCACCGGCGAGCAGCTCCCCCACTACGTCGAGAAGCTCTCGCGCACCTACCTCGAGCAGCGCGACGGCGACGAGTCCTTCGCCCGCTGGGTCGCCCGCGCCGACGAGGAGGTCCTGCGATGACAGGTCGAGCCACCCCGTTCCACTGCCCGTACTGCGCGGACGAGGACCTGCGGCCGCACGGCGAGACCCACGGGGAGTGGGAGTGCCGAGCGTGTCAGCGGGCCTTCCGCCTCGGCTACATCGGCCTTCTCCGCCCCACCCCACCCAGCACGACCGAGCCCTCTGGAAGGAGGACAGCATGACTGCACCAGCGTTGATCGCCCTGGCGCACGGCAGCCGCGACCCGCGGTCCGCCGCCACCATCACTGCCCTGACGGAGCTCGTGTCGTGCATGCGTCCCGACCTCCGCGTCACGACGGCGTTCCTCGACCACTCCGAGCCGAGCCTCGACAGCGTCGTCGACCGCCTCGTGGCCGAGGGGCACAGCGAGATCGTCCTCGTGCCGCTCCTGCTCACCGAGGCCTACCACGCGAAGGTCGACGTGCCCGAGGCCGCCGAGGCCGCTCGCGCGCGGCACGACGGGATCCGGATCCAGGTGACCGACGTGCTCGGCATCGAGTCCGCGTTCTTCCGTGTGCTCGACCGACGGCTGCGCGACGTGCTGCGCGAGAACCGGGTCCGGGAGCTGGATGCACTGGTGCTCGCGGGCGCCGGTTCCTCCGACGCCATCGCCAACGCCACCATCGCGCGCGCTGCCCGGGCCTGGGGCGCCCACCACAAGCTCCCCACGATCGCCGCGTTCGCGTCGAGCGCCCCTCCCGCCGCCGGCGAGGCCGTCCGGGCCCACCGGGCCGACGGGCGTCGCAACATCGCGGTCGGCCAGCTGATGCTGGCCCCGGGCTTCCTGCCCGACCGCGTCAAGGAGCTGGCCTACGAGGCCGGCGCCGTGGCCGTGGCCGAGCCGCTCGGCGTCGACGAGGAGATCGCCGAGGTCATCCTGGCGCGCTACGCCGTGGGCGCCGTCCAGCTGGTGTCGTTCGACGCGCTGTTCACCTGATCGCCTCGACGCGGCGATCCACCGCAGCAGGCCCGCATCCCTGGCACTAGCGTCTCCGGGATGCGGGCCTGGTCGCGTCTCGGGGCGCTCGTCGTCGTCGCCTCGGCGCTGCTCGTGCTCGCACGGGTGCCGTCGGCCCTGCTGTTCGGCGGGCTCGTCGGCGCTCTCGTGTACGCCCTCGTCGCCACGCGACGACTCGAGGCGCCGCGCTGGCTCTCCCTCGCCGGCCAGGGCGTGGTCGGCGCCATCGTCGGGTCGTCGGTTGATGCGGGGACCTTCGCCGACCTCGGCTCCTCGTGGCCCGTCGTGCTGGCGGTCTCGGCGTCGACGGTCGCCGTCAGCGTCCTCGCGGGGCAGCTCCTCCTCCTGCACCGCGGCATCTCCCCCGTGACCGCGGCCTTCGCCTCCATCGCCGGCGGCGCGTCCGGCATCACGGCCCTCTCGCGCGAGCTCGGCGCGGACGACCGCGTCGTGACGGTGCTGCAGTACCTCCGGGTGCTCGTCGTGCTGTTCAGCCTCCCGGTGGTCGTCGGCCTGGTGTTCCACGAGAGCGCCGCGGCCGGCGACGACGCGTTCGTGCTCGGCGGCCCGGTCGACCTGGTGTTCTGCGCGGTCGCCGTCGGGTCCGGGCTGCTGCTGGGGCGCGTCGCCCACCTGCCGTCGCCGGCCATCCTCGGGCCGGTGGTCACCGCCGCGGCCCTGCCCGCCGTGCCGTGGTTCCAGGACGCCGTCGTCCCGACGTGGGTCGCCGGACTCGGCTACCTCGCGATCGGGGTGCAGGTGGGACTGCGGTTCACCCTCGAGAGCCTGCGCTCCATCGCCAGGATGCTGCCCACCGCAGCGGTCTCGATCACGCTCACCCTCGTCGCCTGCGCCGGTCTCGGGATCGCCCTGGCCGACGCCACGGGGAGCACGCGGCTCGACGCCTACCTCGCGACCACCCCGGGCGGGCTCTACGCGGTGCTCGCGACCTCGACGTCGACGGGCGGCGACGTGACCTTCGTGACGGCCGTGCAGCTGCTGCGGCTGGTCCTCGTGCTGCTGCTGGCGCCGCTCCTGGCGCGCGTGCTCCGCCGGCGGTGACCGTCAGGACCCCGCGAGACGCGCCCGCTGCTCGTCGACGTCGTAGTCGGCCTCCGGCCAGCTCAGGTCGAGGCCGCGCAGCGCCTCCAGCAGGAGCGTGCCGACCGCCCAGTTGCGGTACCACTTGCGCCCGCTGGGCACGACGTGCCACGGCGCATGCTCGGTGGACGTCCGCTGGAGCACCAGGTCGTACGCGGCCTGGTACTCGTCCCAGAGCTCACGCTCGTCGATGTCGCCCGGGTTGAACTTCCAGTGCTTGGTGGGATCGTCCAGGCGCGCGGCCAGGCGCTCCGCCTGGTCCTCGGGGCTGATGTGCAGCAGGCACTTGAGGATCGTGCCGCCGCCGTCGACGTATCGACGCTCGAAGTCGTTGATCGCCTCGTAGCGTCGCTCGATCTCCGCGTCGTCGGCGAGGGACCGCACGCGACCGATGAGCACGTCCTCGTAGTGGGAGCGGTCGAACACGCCCAGCACGCCGCCGGCCGGCAGCTGCTGCTCGATCCTCCACAGGAAGTCGTGCGCCAGCTCTTCCTCGGTAGGTCTCTTGAACGAGGCGATGCGCACCCCGAGCGGACTCACCAGCCCGACCGCCTTCTCGATGACGCCGCCCTTGCCCGAGGTGTCCATCCCCTGGAGGACGAGCAGGACGGACCGCTCACCCCCGGTGGTGCCTTCGGCATGGAGCCGCTCCTGCAGGTCGGCCAGCTCGGGGCCCAGTGCCGCGAGGGCCGCGACGCCGTCCTCCTTCACACCGTCGAAGCCGGGCGTCGACCTCGAGTCGACGTCGGCGAGGGAGGTGGTGCCCGACAGCGTGCTGCTCAGGGTCTGCGTCATGGCGTCACCGTACCTAGGCTGTGCGTCATGGCCCTGCCGACGATCGACCCCGCGCTCTACGCCTACCCCGACGTCGACCGGGCCTGGGTCCGCGTGAACTTCGTGTCGAGCGTGGACGGCTCCGCCCAGGGCGCGGACGGCGTCTCCGGCATGCTCGGCACCGACGCCGACCAGGCCACCTTCGACCTCTTGCGCGACCTGTGCGACGTCGTCCTCGTGTCCGCCGGCACGGCGCGCGCCGAGGACTACGGCCCCGTCGACGACGGAGTGCTGGCCCTGGTGAGCCGCAGCCTCGACGTACCCGAGCGTCTGCGCGTGCCCGGGGTCCTGGTCGTGGCACCGGCCGACGTCGACGGGCAGAAGGTCGACGCGCTCGAGGCGGCCGGCGTCGAGGTGCTCACGACCGGCGACGCGGACATCGACTGGTCTGCTGTGCTGGACGAGCTCGGCCGGCGCGGACTTCGGCGCGTGCTGTGCGAGGGCGGGCCGTCCCTGCTCGGCACGTTGACCACCCTGGACCTCGTGGACGAGCTGTGCCTGACGCTCTCGCCCGTGCTCGTGGCCGGCGAGGGCCGACGGATCTCCGTCGGGGACGAGGCGACCGACGTGCCCCTCCGCCTCGCGCACGCGATCGACGTCGAGGGGACCCTGCTCACCCGGTGGGTGCGCGACCGCTGACCGGGTCGGCCAGGACCGGCCAGGCGTGGCCGAAGGGCACCTCGTCGTGCTCGCCCAGCGCTGCCAGCACCGACGGCAGCATCGCCTTCGCCGTGCGCTTGTAGCCCAGCGAGCTGGGGTGGAACCGGTCGAGGCTGAACATCTCGTCCGGGTTCGTGACGAAGAACGGACCGACGACGTCGGCCAGCGACACCACGTAGGCGCCGTGCCGCAGGGCCACCTCGCGCTGGGCCGACGCCAGCTGGCGTGACGCGCGGGCCCCGAGCGCTCGCAGCGGCTGCGGCACCGGGGTCAGCGCGCCGAGGTCCGGGCACGTCCCCACCACGACGGCGCTGCCCTTCGCCCGCAGGGCCACGACGCACTTCTCGAGGTGCCCGGCCGACTCCGCCACCGGCACCCGGTGCGTCACGTCGTTGCCGCCCACCACGACGATCGCGACGTCGGGGACGTAGTCGAGCGGGAGGGTGGCCAGCTGCGCGTCCAGCATGCTGCTCTCGGACCCCACCACGGCGGCCGTGCGCAGGCGCACCGCACGGTCGGTCCGCTTGGCGACCTGACGCGCCAACCGCGCCCCGAGGGTGCCCCGCGGACCGTCGGCACCCAGCCCGGCCGCGATCGAGTCGCCGAGGACCAGCAGGTCGATCGTGGCGCCGAGCCGCTTCTTGAAGACCCGGTCGGCGCGCGGCGCGTCCTCACCCAGGGGCTTGCCGATGGCCGCGCGCGCCGTCGCCGCCTGGTGCTGCAGCACCGCACGGGCACCGAGTGCAGCCGCCACGGTGGCCGTCGTCGTCACCAGCAGTCCGGTCGTCACCACACGTCGCAGGTCCACAGGGTCGTTCCTCCCACACGCTCGTGAACGCGTGGACACTTGCACCTGAACGTAGGCTGGAGACATGTCCGACCAGGTGGAACAGAACAGCTACGACGTCGAGAAGTCCGACGAGGAGTGGCGCGCCGAGCTCAGCGCCGCCGAGTACCACGTGCTCCGCGAGGCGGGCACCGAGCGGCCCTTCAGCTCCTCCTTCGAGACCGACACGACGAAGGCGGCGTACGCCTGCCGGGCGTGCGGCTCCGAGCTCTTCCGCAGCGACACCAAGTTCGACGCGCACTGCGGCTGGCCGGCGTTCTACGCGCCCCTGGCCGAGGACCGCGTCCAGTACATCGAGGACCGCTCGATGGGCATGCGCCGCGTCGAGGTCCGCTGCGCGAGCTGCGGCTCGCACCTCGGCCACGTGTTCGAGGGCGAGGGCTTCCCCACCCCCACCGACCAGCGCTTCTGCATCAACGGCATCAGCCTGACGCAGGTCCCCGACTGATCTGTTCGCTCACCCTGGTTCTCACCCACTCACCATGGCGTGCACGCCATGGTGAGTGAGTGAAAGCCATGGTGGGCTCGTGATTCCCATCAGCTGATGGGAATCGCGGTGACGGCTCAGGGCCAGAGGGCGGTGAGGCCGGCGGGGTCGTGGCGACGGCCGGTGTAGAAGGGGATCTCCTCGCGGACGTGGCGGCGGGCGGTGCTGGCGCGCAGGTCGCGCATGAGGTCGACGATGCGGTGCAGGTCGTCGGCCTCGAACGCCAGGAGCCACTCGTAGTCGCCCAGCGCGAACGAGGCCACCGTGTTGGCGCGCACGTCGGGGTACGGACGGGCCTGCATGCCGTGCTCCTTCAGCATCGCGCGGCGCTCCTCGTCGGGGAGCAGGTACCACTCGTAGGACCGCACGAACGGGTACACGCACACCCAGTCGCGGACCGTCTCGTCGGCCATGAAGGCGGGCACGTGCGACTTGTTGAACTCGGCCGGGCGGTGCAGCGCGGTCTGGGACCACACCGGCGCCATGCGTGAGCCGAGCGCGGTCCGCCGGAAGGCGTTGTAGGCCGCCTGGAGCGCCTCGGCGGTCTCGGCGTGCCACCAGACCATCAGGTCGGCGTCGGCACGCATGCCGCTCACGTCGTAGAAGCCACGGACCACCACGTCGTCACCCGCGAGACGCTCGACCAGCGCGTCGACCTCCGCCGCCTCGGCGGCACGGTCGGCGTCGCCGAGCACCCGCTCGAGCCTGAAGACCGACCACATCGTGTAGCGGATGGTCTCGTTGATCTCCTTGGCCAGCTTTCCCTGGTTCGGCAGACGATCGCTCATGGCACCATCCTCCCCCGCTCGTCTAGCGGGCGAGGAGGCGGGCTGCGGCCTCTCGCGCCGACCCGATCACGGCGGGCACCCCGACGCCGCGGTAGGCCGCGCCGCAGACCTCGAGGCCGTCGACCCGGGCCACCGCGGCCTCGACGGTCGCCACCCGTGACAGGTGGCCGACGTCGTACTGCGGGAGCCCACCGCCCCAGCGCTGCACGTGGGCGGACTGCACGGACGGGAGCGACCCGTACGCCGCAGCGAGGTCGGTCAGCGCCAGGTGAGCGACCTGCTCGTCGTCCTGGTGGAGCACCCCCGTGTCGCCTGCGCGGCCGATCGACGCCCGCACGACCGTGCGGTCCCCGGCGAGCTCGGCCAGCCAGGCCCACTTGTGGGTCGAGGTGGTGGAGCCCTTCACGACCGTGCCGTCGATCGGCGGCACGAGGAACCCGGATCCCTCGACGTCGATCGGGCCGTCGAGCACGAAGGTCGCGATGGCCATCGAGGCGTAGTCGATCGCCGCGAGGGAGAACGCCGCCGGCGGCGCGGCCTCCGCGAGCAGGCGCGCAGCGGCCGGCGCGGGTGCGGCCACGACGACGGCGTCGAAGGCCAGGGTCTCGATGGCCGAGGTCGGCCCGACGTGGAGCTCCCAGCCGCCGTCGACGGGAGTGATCGCGCGGACGGTCGACCGCAGCCGGACGTCGAGGTCGCCGTGCTCGACGACGCGGTGCGGCAGGGTGCCGACCCCGCCGACGATCCCGGCGAACACCGGGGTCTCCAGCGTGCGGGTCTCCGCCCGGGTCCGAGCGGCGCCCGCGAGGGGGTCCTCGCCGAGGGCCAGCACCTGCGGCGCCGCCGCCCGCAGCGACAGCCGGTCCGCGTGCCCCGCGTAGACCCCACCGAGGAGCGGCTCGACCATCCGGTCCACGACCTCCCGGCCGAGACGCGGCTCCAGGAAGGCGGCCACCGAGACGTCGTCCTCGGGCACGGGAAGGGCGTGCCCGGCGGGCCGCTCGGCGACGATGCCCGAGGCCTCGAGGGCGTCGAGGTCGGCCGGGACGCCCATGACGGTCGGCGGCAGGGGCCGCAGGGCCCCCCGGGTCCAGATCGACGCCGACGTGGTCGCGGGGTGGGTGAGCTCGGCGCCCACCCGTGTCGCGAGGTCGACGGCCTCGGGACGTCGCGCGAGCAGCGACTCGGCCCCGACGTCGACCCGCAGGTCGCCCACCCGGTCGACGTGCAGCTTCCCGCCGATCCGGTCCGATCCCTCGAGCACGACGACGTCGCACCCGGCCTCGACCAGGTCGAGCGCCGCCGTCAGCCCGGCGATGCCGGCGCCCACCACCGCGACGCGCATCAGACCCGCTCGTACCCGTGCACGAAGTCCACCAGGCCCTTCACGGCGTCGGGGTCGGTCTGCGGCAGCACCCCGTGCCCCAGGTTGAAGACGTGGCCGCGGGCGCTGCGCCCGCGCTCGATGGCCGCCGCGGCCTTCGTGTGCAGCACGTCGGCCGGCGCGAACAGCAGCGTCGGGTCCAGGTTCCCCTGCACCGACCGGCCCGGCCCGACCTTCTCGATGGCGCGGTCGAGCGGAACCCGCCAGTCCACGCCCACGACGTCGGCGCCGACGTCGCCCATCTGGTCGAGCAGCTCGCCCGTGCCGACACCGAAGTGGATGCGCGGCACGCCGAGGTCGGCCACGGACTCCAGCACCCGACGCGAGTGGGGCGCCACGTAGGTCTCGTAGTCCGACGGCGAGAGCGTCCCGGCCCACGAGTCGAACAGCTGCACGGCCGACGCGCCGGCCTCCACCTGGATCCGCAGGAAGTCCGCCGCGATGTGGGACAGCCGCTCCAGCAGGTCGTTCCACAGGCCGGTCTGGGAGTACATGAGCTGCTTGGTGATGCGGTGGTCGCGCGAGGGCCCGCCCTCGACGAGGTAGGACGCCAGCGTGAAGGGCGCCCCGGCGAAGCCGATGAGCGGCGTCGAGCCCAGCTCGCCGACGAGGGCGCGGGCCGCGGCCGCGATGCTCTCGACGTCGTCGGGCTCGAGCCGGCGCAGCTGCTCCAGCTGACCCCGGCGGCGGATCGGGTCGGCGATGACCGGCCCCGTCCCGGGGACGATGTCGAGGTCGACGCCGATGGCCTTCAGCGGCACGACGATGTCGGAGAAGAAGATCGCGGCGTCGACGCCGTAGCGCCGCACCGGCTGCATCGTGATCTCCACGACCAGGTCGGTCGAGAAGCACGAGTCGAGCATGGCCACGCCCTCGCGGATCTTCAGGTACTCGGGCAGGTGCCGGCCCGCCTGACGCATGAACCACACGGGGACGCGGCTCGTGGGCTCGCCACGGCAGGCGCGCAGGAAGTCGCTGTCGGCGGTGATGTCGGAGGGGGAGGTGCTCACCGGCCGATTCTCGCAGGGACAGGGCCGAAGGGTGCAGCCGCGGTGCCGGGCCCTGCGTGTCGGGACCCCGACGCGGCCCGGAGTGCCTACGATCGGCCTGTGGGCGTCCGCAGCGAGATCGATCACACTCCTCCAGCGTTCCTGGCTGCCCTGGAGCAGCTGCACGCCGCACCCTTGCGCCCGGAGGTCGCGATCGACGAGATCCCGGCACCGCAGCGCATCGCCCCGCACGCCCACGCGCTCAGCGGCGACGTGGAGGTCGCCGGCGACGACGTCGCCACCGGGCGCTTCATCCTGCTCCACGACCCCGCGGGCAACGACGCCTGGAACGGCGAGTTCCGCTGCGTCACCTTCGCCCGCGCCGAGGTCGAGGCCGAGATGGCCGCCGACCCCGCCCTGGCCAGCGTCGGCTGGAGCTGGCTGGTCGACGCGCTCGCGACCCACGGCGGCACGCACACGGCAGCCAGCGGGAGCGTCACGGTCGTCACCACCGAGACCTTCGGCGAGATGGCCGACGACGCCGGGTCCGCCCAGGTCGAGGTGCGCGCGTCGTGGACGCCCACCTCCGAGGTCGGCGCCCACGTCGCGGCCTGGTCCGAGCTGCTGTGCACCCTCGCCGGGCTCCCCCCGCTGAGCCCCGGGGTGGTCCCGCTGCAGCGACGTCGAGGACGTCGTTGAGCTCGTCCGCGTCGGACACGCCCGGGAGCGAGGAGGTCGCTCCCCCGCTGCCGCGCCTGCAGCTGCGTGATCCGCTCCCTCCGGTCATCGACACCGTCGACGACTACGTCAACTACTGCGCCCGGGTCTCCCTCGGCTCCGGGCCCGTCGCCCTCGACGCCGAGCGCGCCTCCGGCTACCGCTACTCCCAGCGCGCCTACCTGGTCCAGGTGCGACGCGACGGCAGCGGCACCGGTCTCGTCGACCCGATCGCGTTCGACGACCTCACCGACCTCGACGAGGCGATCGGTGACGCGGAGTGGATCCTGCACGCCGCCACCCAGGACCTTCCGTGCCTGGCCGAGATCGGCCTGCGTCCCACCGCACTGTTCGACACCGAGCTCGCCGGGCGGTTGCTGAACCTGCCCCGGGTCGGGCTGGCCTCCCTCGTGGAGCACTACCTCGGGCTCAGCCTGGCCAAGGAGCACTCCGCGGCCGACTGGTCCACCCGCCCGCTGCCCGAGCCGTGGCTCGAGTACGCGGCGCTCGACGTCGAGGTGCTGATCGAGCTGCGCAACCTGATCGAGGCCGACCTCGAGAGGACCGGCAAGCGGGAGTGGGCGGCCCAGGACTTCGAGGCCCTGCTGTCGTTCACCGGGGCACCTCAGCGCGAGGAGCGCTGGCGCCGCACCTCCGGCATCCACCGCGCCCGGGGTCGACGGACCCTGGGTCTCGTCCGAGCGATCTGGGAGGCGCGTGACCGCATCGCCGAGCAGCGCGACACCACCCCGGGCCGCATCCTGCCCGATGCCTCGATCCTCGAGATCGCCCGCGAGGCACCGCGCGACGCCTCCGCGCTCCGGCAGCTCTCGGTCATGCGCTCGCGTGGTCCGCGCCGCTTCGTCCAGGAGTGGCTCGACGCCGTCGAGGAGGGACTGGCCCTGGCGGAGGACGAGCTGCCGCACTCCACGCCGAACCGCGACGGACCGCCTCCGCCGCGCGCCTGGGCCGACAAGCACCCCGAGGCCGCGGCGCGCCTGGCCGCCGCCCGCGAGGCCGTCGCGCGCATCGCCGAGGAGAACGACCTGCCGACCGAGAACCTCATCTCCCCCGGGCTGGTCCGCGCCCTGGCCTGGGAGCCCCCGAGCACTCCTGACGTCGCCCACGTCGGCGACACGCTGGCCGAGGCCGGCGCCCGCCCGTGGCAGGTCGAGCTCGTCGCGACCGACCTGGCCGCCGCCCTGCAGCCGTAGGCGATCTCACAGCCGCAGCCCTGTCAGGCAAGGCGAACCTGAGTAGCATGTCGTTGTGCTCGCCAACTTCCTGATCGGCCTGCGCGAGGGACTCGAGGCCAGCCTCGTCGTCAGCATCCTGCTGGCCTACCTCGTGCGGACCGACCGACGCCACGACGCCCGGTACATCTGGCTCGGCGTCGGGGGTGCCATCGCCCTCGTGGTCGTGGTGTTCACGGTCGTCACGCTCGTGTTCGAGCAGCTGCCCTTCGTCTGGCAGGAGGCCGTCGGCGGGACGCTGTCGATCCTGGCCGCAGCGCTGGTCACGTGGATGATCTTCTGGATGCGGCGCACCGCACGGGGGCTCAAGCGCGAGCTCGAGGGAGAGCTCGCCACCGCCGTCGAGCTCGGACCCCTGGCGATCGCCACGGTGGCGTTCCTGACGGTGGGTCGCGAGGGCCTGGAGACGGCCGCCATCATCTGGGCCACCATCTCGGGCAGCTACACGGCGGAGCCGTTCGTCGGGGCGATCAGCGGCATCCTCGTCGCGGTGGGCCTCGGCTACCTCATCTACCGGGGAGCCGTCCGCATCAACCTGGCGACCTTCTTCACCGTCACCGGCGCGCTGCTCGTCGTGGTCGCGGCCGGTGTCCTCGCCTACGGGATCCACGACCTGCAGGAGGCCGGCATCCTGCCCGGTCTCGGCACGCTCGCGTTCGACGTGTCCGACACCATCCCGCCCGACAGCTGGTACGGGACCCTGCTGAAGGGAACCGTGAACTTCCAGCCGAACCCCACGGTGCTGCAGGTCGTGGCCTGGGTCGCGTACCTGGTCCCGGTGCTGTGGATCTACCTGCGTCCGCGTCGCACGCCTGCGACGGTCGGCTCGGCGGCCTGATCCGGTGGCGGGCTACGCCCCGGCGGATACGGTGGTGCCCATGCCAGCCCGGTGCCCGCGATGAGCGACTTCCATCGCCCGTCCCTGCCGGGGCAGAAGCTGTTCGAGGCGCTCGCGCACGACACCGACCCCGCCGAGGTGGCTGCTGCCGGTCACCGCATCGCGCACCTGCTGGTGCGCGGCCCGCTGGACCGCGACGACCGCGAGCTGGTCGATCGAGTGCTGCACCTCTCCGACGCCGAGGGACTCGGCGTCATCGCCGAGCTCTGGTCGCACGCCGCGCCCGACACGCTCTCGGGAGCCCTGTGGCGGTTGTACCTGCTGCGTGAGTGGGTGCACCGCCAACCGCGGCAGGCCGCCGCGGAGTTCGCCGCGGGCCGCAGCTTCGCGCCGGTCCACGAGGTGCTCGCCGGCGTCGTCGAGCCCCCGGGCGCCGACGAGGTGGTGGCGCTCGTGGACACCGTCGTGCGCGGCATCGTCGTCACCGACCTCGACGTCGTCCTCGACCGGGCGGCCGCGTTCGCCCACATCGTGGGAGTAGGTCGCGGACAGCTCGACGATGGCGACGCGCACAGCGCGGCCCGGCTCCTCGACATGGCCCAGCACCTGCGCCGTTCAGCGGCGCTGGAGCGGTCCGGCTCCCTGCACTGACGGGCTCCGCAGCCCCACGTGAAATGTGTCACGAGGTCAGGTCGGCTCGTCGCTTGTGTGGGCCGGCGAGCGAGTTAGGCTGGTTCAGCGCCGGGTCGGTGCAAGCCCCGGGTCCCAAATGAAGCCGCTACGAGCGGCCACGCGCCGTGAGGCGCTTCCCGGCCCGGCGCATCACTCCTCGGTCGGTCCCGACGCCTCAGGCGGGCGCGAAGGTCGTGTACGACTGACGTGCGGCCCCGATCTCGGACAGGGCCGCGAGGTCGTCCTCGGACGGCAGCCAGCCGACCGCGTCGGCGTTGGCGCGCACCTGCTCGGGGCGGGTCGCACCGGCGATCACGCTCGTCACGGCGTCCTGGGCCGCCAGTCCGCCCATAGCCACCTGCAGGAGGGTGAGGTCCCGCTCGTCGGCGAAGGTCTGCAGTGCCTCGATCCGCTCCCAGTCGGCCCCGGCGAGCCGCTCCGACTGCGCTGCGAGACGGGTCCCGGACGGAGCGTCCTCGCCGCGCCGGTACTTGCCGGTGAGCAGTCCGTAGGCCAGCGGGAAGTACGGCAGCAGCCCGACGTCGAGCCGCTCGCACGCCGGGACCAGCTCCACCTCCGCCGTGCGGTTGTACAGCGAGTACTCGTTCTGCGCGGTCGCGAAGCGCGCCAGGTCCGCCGACCGGCTGCGCCAGTCGGCGTCGACCAGCTGCCAGGCCTGGAAGTTCGAGCAGCCGATCGCGCGCACGGTGCCCGCCTGCACCAGGGCGTCGAGCGCCTCGAGGGTCTCCTCGACCGGCGTCAGCGGGTCGGGGGTGTGCAGCTGGTAGAGATCGACGTGGTCGGTGCCGAGCCGACGCAGGCTGGCCTCCACGGCCGTGCGTACGTACGCGGCGCTCCCCCGCCGCCCGCCGTCGTCGCCGTTGCGGCCCTGCATGTCCATGCCGAACTTCGTGGCCACCACGACGTCGTCGCGTCGCGAGCCCAGCGCGGCGCCCAGCAGCTCCTCGCTCGCACCCAGCCCGTAGGTGTCGGCGGTGTCGAAGAACGTCACGCCCCGCTCGATCGCGGCATCGACCACCTCCTGGACCTGGTCGGCGTCGATCCGACTGCCGAAGGCGTTGCACCCGATGCCGACCACGGGCACCTGGATGCCGGAATGACCGAGGGGACGCTGCGCGAGATCCATGCCACCGAGACTAGGACCCCGAGCAGGCGGGTGACCCCCGTGGCCGCGTCCACCGGCTCCACGCGCACGTCGCCTAGACTGCAGCGCATGCCTGGACCCCGTCGCACGCTGGCCGCCGCCGTGTGCGCCGCCGTGGTCGGGCTGTTCCTCGTGGCCGGCGTCGGGGTCGCGCAGGCGTCGCCGCAGCACAGGGCCACCACCGTGCAGGCGTCGTCGGCCACGCACCACGCCGCCCACGTGCGGTCCACCGGCGACCACACCGACCACCGGGACCTCGACCTGTGGTCGATCCCGCCGGTCGAGGCGGACGAGCTCCCCGAGAGCGAGCGCGGCGCGGCCCCGGCGCATGCCGTCGTGCCCGTGCCCGGGCAGGTGGCGCGACCGCTCGGGCGAGGTCCTCCGGCTGCCTGACGTCCCCGTCCAGCAGCCCGCCACCACCTCGAAAGTCCTTCCATGAGCAACCGTGCACCCCTGTGGCGCGCGATCACGGCCTTCGCCGTCCTCGCCGCCTCCCTCGCCTTCGCGTACTTCAAGCCGGCCAACCTCGGACTGGACCTGGAGGGTGGGACCCAGATCGTCCTCGAGACCCAGAGCACCGACCGGATCGAGGCCGACGCCGAGTCCACCGCCCGCGCACTGGAGGTCATCCGTGGCCGCGTCGACGCTCTCGGCGTGGCCGAGCCGACACTGGCGCAGTCCGGCGACCGGCGCATCATCGTCGAGCTGCCCGGCGTCCAGGACCCCCGCGAGGCGGCCGAGGTCATCGGCCAGACCGCCCAGCTGTCGTTCCACGAGGTGCTGAGCCCGGCCACCGAGGGCCAGGAGCCCGAGGAGGACCAGATCGTCGCCGCCGACGAGCAGGGTCAGCCGCTCCTGCTCGGACCCACGGTCATCGACGGCGAGGGCGTCTCCGACGCGCAGGCCGCCCAGCCTCAGAACAGCATCGGCCAGTGGGTCGTCAACGTCGACTTCGCCGGCGACGGCCGCACGGGCTGGCGCGACCTCGTCGCCGCGGCCTGCGCCAACACCGCCGGCGGGAACCGGGTCGCGATCCTGCTCGACGAGGACATCATCTCCTCCCCCGCCGTCCAGCCCGAGCTGTGCACGTCCGGCGGCGGCAACAACACCAGCATCACCGGCAGCTTCACCCAGGCCGAGGCCGACGACCTCGCCGTGCTCATCAAGGGCGGCGCGCTCCCCGTGCCGGTCGAGGTCATCGAGCAGCGCACCGTCGGCGCTACGCTCGGTGCCGCTGCCATCGACGCCTCGATCGAGGCCGGCATCATCGGCATCATCCTGACCGGCCTGTTCATCGTGCTCGTCTACCGCGCCATCGGCTTCATGGCCACGCTCGGCCTGGCCTCGTACGCCGCCATCTCCTACGGCCTGCTCGTCTGGATCGGGGCCACCCTGACCCTGCCCGGACTGGCCGGCTTCGTCCTGGCCATCGGGCTGGCGATCGACGCCAACGTGCTCGTGTTCGAGAGAGCGCGTGAGGAGTACGAGAAGAACGGCAACCTCCACCTGTCGCTGACGACCGGCTTCAACAAGGCGTGGTCGGCCATCCTCGACTCGAACGTCACCACGATCCTCGCCGCGGCGCTGCTGTTCGTCCTGGCGTCCGGCCCGGTCAAGGGCTTCGGCGTGACGCTGACCATCGGCACGATCGCGTCGATGTTCTCGGCGCTGGTGGTCGCGAGGGTGCTCACCGAGTGGGCCGTGAAGAGGTCCGTGCTGCGCAAGCATCCGGGCGTCACCGGCATCGCCAACACCGGCCCCGTGCGCAAGTGGCTCAACGAGCGCGGTCCCGACCTGATGAGGCGCAGCGGCACGTGGATCGCCATCACGCTGGTCGTCGCCGGCGTGTCGGTCAGCGGCATCCTGCTGCGCGGGCTCAACCTCGGTGTCGAGTTCACCGGCGGCCGGATCCTGGAGTTCTCCACCGCCCAGACGGCCGACGTCGAGGACGTCCGCACGGCCGTCTCCGACGCGGGCTTCCCGCGTGCCGTCGTGCAGGAGTCCTCCGGCGACGGACAGAGCGAGAACGTCACCGTCCGGCTCGACGACATCTCCAACGAGGAGGCCGTCCAGGTCGAGGAGGCGGTCGAGACCGTGGCCGGCGAGGCCACCAAGGAGAGGGACGAGCTGATCGGCCCGAGCCTGGGCAAGGAGCTGCGCGACAAGGCACTCATCGCCTTCGGCATCGCGATCGCCGCCCAGATGCTCTACCTCGCGTGGCGGTTCCGCTGGACCTACGCGGTCTCGGCCCAGCTGTCCATGGCGTCGGTGGTGCTGACGGTCGTCGGCATCTTCGCCTGGTGGGGCAAGCCGATCGACGGCGTGTTCCTGGCTGCGGTCCTCTCGATCATCGGCCTCGCGGTCAACGACACCATCGTGGTCTTCGACCGCATCCGCGAGCACACCGGCGACAACCGCGGCCGCAAGCTGCGCGAGGTCGTGAACGAGGCGATCCTGCAGACGATCCCGCGTACCGTGAACACCGGTCTCGGCGCGATGTTCATCCTGGCCGCCCTCGCGGTGCTTGGCGGCGACTCGCTCACCGACTTCGCGATCGCCCTCCTCCTGGGCCTGTCGATCGGCATCCTGTCGACGATCTTCACCGCGTCCGCCCTGGCGGTCGTGCTGGAGGAGCGCTGGCCGCACGACCCGGAGCGGAAGCCCAAGGTCGTCGACAAGTACGCCCAGATCGACGACGGACGCAGCGCCGACGGCGCCGTCGTCTGAGCCGACCCCGGTGAGGAGCTGCCGCCCGTCCACGTGGTGACGGCGGCAGCGCCTCGGGGTCGGCCGTATCGGCCGGGTGGCAGGATGAGCAGCATGCGCATCGCGAATCACGTGGTCGACCTCGTGGGCGGCACCCCGCTCGTGAAGTTGTCCAGCGTCGTCCCGGCAGGATCTGCCCTGGTGGCGGCCAAGATCGAGTACCTCAACCCCGGCGGCAGCTCCAAGGACCGCATCGCCGTCAAGATGGTCGACGAGGCCGAGGCCTCCGGTGCCCTCAAGCCCGGCGGGGTCATCGTCGAGCCGACGTCGGGCAACACCGGGGTGGGGCTCGCGCTGGTGGCCCAGCAGCGCGGCTACACCTGCATCTTCGTGTGCCCCGACAAGGTCAGCGAGGACAAGCGCAACACCCTGCGCGCCTACGGGGCCGAGGTCGTCGTGTGCCCCACGGCCGTGCCGCCCGAGCACCCCGACAGCTACTACAACGTCTCCGACCGCCTGGTGCGCGAGACCCCGAACGCCTGGAAGCCCGACCAGTACTCGAACCCGGCCGGGCCCGCCTCGCACTACGAGACGACCGGTCCGGAGATCTGGGCCGACACCGACGGCACGGTCACCCACTTCGTCGCCGGCGTCGGGACCGGCGGCACCATCACCGGCGCCGGGCGGTACCTCAAGGAGGTCTCGGGCGGTCGCGTCAAGGTCGTCGGCGCCGACCCCGAGGGATCGGTGTACTCCGGCGGCACGGGCCGCCCGTACCTCGTGGAGGGCGTGGGCGAGGACTTCTGGCCGAGCGCCTACGACCCCGAGATCGCCGACGAGATCATCGCCGTCTCCGACGCCGACGCCTTCGACATGACGCGGCGCCTCGCGCGCGAGGAGGGCCTGCTCGTCGGCGGCTCCTGCGGCATGGCCGTCGTCGCCGCCCTCAAGGTCGCCGAGCGCGAGGGTCCCGACGCCGTCGTCGTCGTGCTGCTGCCCGACGGGGGCCGTGGGTACCTGTCCAAGATCTTCAACGACGACTGGATGTCGTCGTACGGCTTCCTGCGCGAGCCCCTCGACGGCCACACCGACCGCCCCAGCGTGGGCGACGTGCTGCGCCGCAAGAGCGGCGACCTCCCGGCACTCGTGCACACGCACCCGTCCGAGACCATCCGCGACGCCATCGAGATCCTGCGCGAGTACGGCGTCTCCCAGATGCCGGTCGTCGGCGCGGAGCCGCCCGTCGTCATCGGTGAGGTCGCGGGCAGCGTCAGCGAGCGCACCCTGATCAGCGCCGTCTTCGAGGGGCGGGCCGCCCTCACCGACCCGGTCTCCAAGCACATGGAGGCGCCGCTCCCCCTGCTGGGCGCCAACGAGGACCTCGACGCGGCCCTCGAGGCACTCGGCGAGAGCGACGCCGTCATGGTCATCGAGGACGGCAAGCCGCTGGGCGTCCTCACCCGTCACGACCTCCTGGGGGTCCACGTATGAGCAACGAGAAGAGCCAGCACGAGCTCGACCCGCGCGGCTTCGCGACCCGTGCGATCCACGCCGGCCACGAGCCCGACCCGGCCACGGGTGCGGTCAACGTCCCGATCTACGCCTCCAGCACCTTCGCCCAGGACGGCGTCGGCGGCATGCGCAGCGGCTACGAGTACGCCCGCACCGGCAACCCCACGCGCGCGGCCCTCGAGGCCAACCTCGCGTCGCTGGAGGACGGCCGGCACGGCCGGGCGTTCTCGTCCGGCATGGCCGCCACGGACGCCGCCCTGCGGACCCTGCTGCGTCCCGGCGACCACCTGGTGATCCCCGACGACGCCTATGGCGGGACCTTCCGGCTCATCGACAAGGTGTTCACGCAGTGGGGCATCTCCTACACCCCGGTGGCCGTCAACGACGTCGACGCGGTGCGCGCCGCGATCACGTCCGCCACCAAGGTCGTGTGGGTCGAGACGCCCACCAACCCGCTGCTCAACATCGCCGACATCGAGCGGGTGGCCGAGGTCGCCCACGACGCAGGCGCACGCTTCGTGGTCGACAACACGTTCGCCTCGCCCTACCTGCAGCAGCCGTTGAGGCTCGGTGCCGACGTGGTGCTGCACTCGACCACCAAGTACCTGGGCGGCCACTCCGACGTCGTGGGTGGCGCGCTCCTGACCGACGACGCCGAGCTCGACGCCGGGTTCGGCTTCCTGCAGAACGGTGCAGGCGGGGTCCCCGGGCCGTTCGACGCCTACCTGACGTTGCGCGGCGCCAAGACGCTCGCGGTCCGCATGGAGCAGCACTGCACCAACGCCGAGGCGGTCGTCGACCTGCTCGTCGGCCATCCCGCCGTGGCCTCGGTCCTGTACCCGGGTCTGCCGGACCACCCGGGCCACGAGGCAGCCGCACGCCAGATGCGCCGGTTCGGCGGCATGGTGTCGCTGCGCCTGGCCGGAGGACGCCAGGCCGCACTCGACCTGTGCTCCCGCACGAGCATCTTCACCCTGGCCGAGAGCCTCGGCGGCATCGAGTCCCTGATCGAGCACCCCGGCGCGATGACCCACGCCTCCACGGCCGGTTCCGTGCTCGAGGTCCCCGACGACCTGGTGCGTCTCAGCGTGGGCATCGAGGACACCGCCGACCTGCTGGCCGACCTCGAGCAGGCACTCGCCTGACCGGGCCGTGACGTCGGGTCAGCCGACGTCGCGGCCCCGTTCGGCCTCGGAGGGCGTGACCATGTCGACCTCGAGCTCCTCGCGCTCGAGGTCGGCGAAGAGGTCCTGCTCGTCGACCGCCGCCCGCGGCGCGGACGCGGCCGGCTCCGCCTCGGGCGCCGCCTCGGGCGCCGCCCCGGGCTCGACCTGCGGCGTCGTGTCGGCGGCGAGCTCGGGGGCGTTCAGCTTCCGCACGTGCGTGTCCTCGATGGTGGCGATGCTGCCGAGCTGGGCGGCCTCGTCGACGGCGTCGAGCTTGCGGGCGGTCGAGATGACCTGGCGATCGAGCGAGCCGACGAGCTTGTTGTAGTCGTCGACGGAGCGCTCGATCGTGCGGCCGAGCTTGGACACGTGGCCCGAGAGCGTGCCGAGGCGCTTGTAGAGCTCGCGGCCGAGCGCGACGAGCTCGAGCGCGTTCTCCGCCATCTGCTCCTGCTTCCAGGTGAGCGCGACGGTCTTGAGCACGGCCCAGAGGTTGACCGGGGTCGCCAGCGCGATGCCCTGGCTGTAGGCGTGCTCCATGAGGCCGGGATCGGCGTCGAGCGCGTCGTTGAGGATCGCCTCGTTGGGGATGAACGCGATCGTGAACTCGGGGCTCTCCTCCAGCCCGGTCCAGTACTGCTTGGAGGCGAGGGTGTCGACGTGCGACTTGACGGCCCGGGCGTGCTGGAGGCGGACCTGCTTGCGCCGGTCGTCGTCGAGCTCGTCGCGGTAGGCCTCGATGAACGCGCGGTACGGCACCTTGGCGTCGATCGCCAGGCGCTTGCCCCCGGGCAGGTTGATGACCATGTCGGGGCGGCGCGCACCGCTGTCGGCCGTGATCGACTCCTGCACCGAGTAGTCGATGCGGTTGAGCAGCCCGGCCGACTCCACGAGCGTGCGCAGCTGGGTCTCGCCGTAGGTGCCGCGGACGGCGTTGTTGCTCAGGGCCGCGGACAGCGCCTCGGCCGCCTGCTTGGACTGCGCCGCCGTCTCGCGGGTGACCCGGAGCTGCTCGGCCAGCTGGCCGTGCTGCTCGGCGCGCTGCTGCTCCAGCTCGTCGACCTTGGCCTGCATGCCCTTGAGCTGGGCGGCCACGGGCGCCAGCTGCTGCAGCACCTTGCTCTCGGCGGCACCGGACGCCTCCCGCTTCTGCTCCTCGCGCCGGTGACGCTCCACCGCGTCGCGGTACTGCTGCTGCGCGGCGCCGACCTGCTCGCGCAGCTCCTTGGCCTCCGCCGCGACCGCGGCCAGACGCGCCTCCACCGCGGCGCGCGCCGAGGCGAGGGAGCTCTCGAGCTGCGCCTGCTCGACGGCGGCCGCGTGCCGGACCTCGGCCAGCTGCACCTGGGCGTCGTGCCGGAGCTCGCTGACCTCGGCGGTGTGCCGCGCCTCGACCACGGCGAGGTCCTCGTGACCGCAGACCACGTCCTGCCGACGCGCACGATCCACCAGGGCACCGATCACCGCACCGAGCGCGATGCCCACCAGCAGACCGAGCAGAAGTGCCGTCGAGGAAGCCATGGCCCGAGTCTCCCAACCAGGACCGACAGAAGCGCGGAGGCGTGCCGTGGCCCGGCGCGTGGACCCGCCCGACGTGACCCGAACGCCCTCGCGGGGCTCGAACGGGTGGGTCGGCCCCTCTACCCTGGACGCCATGCCCGACTCCCCCGACACCCGCGAGCGCTCGTTCCTGAGCGGACTCTCGTGGTTCCAGGTCCTGGCCGGCGCTCTCGCCGCGATGACGTCGGCCTGGGTCGCCTCGGCGCTGGGCGTGGGCGGCACGATCATCGGTGCGGCGCTCGGCAGCCTCGTCGTGACGATCACGTCGACCTTCTACGCCAGCACGCTCGACCGTGGCCGCACCCTCATCGTCCAGACCGACAGCGGCACGTTCGTCGAGACCGACGTCGAGCCGGGTCACACCGCCGAGGCGCTCGCCGCCGTGAGCGAGGCCACCCACGAGCAGGTCAAGGGCGCCGAGGTGGTCGAGGACCCTCGTCGGTCCATCCGCTGGAAGACGGTCGCGCTCACCACGGCGATCATCCTGGCGGTGTCCGGCCTCGCGATGGGCGCCTACGAGATCATCACCGACAAGGCCTACGGCTCCGATCCCGACAACGCCCGGATCGGCAACCCGTTCGGCGGTGGGAGCAAGGCCGAGCCCACCGAGGACGCCGAGCCGCAGGAGTCCTCGTCGCCCGACCCGGCCGCCACGCCGACGCCGACCCGCCGCCCCACGGCCACCGCGACGCCCACCCCGACGGGGACCCCCACGCCCACGCCCGCGCCGACCGCCACGGCCACCACCGAGCCACCCGTCGACCAGGAATGAACGGGCCCGACCCGACGTTGACCAGCGCGATCACGACCCCGTGACCTCTGGGAGGAGGACCCCATGACCATCTACCTGACCCCGAACCTGTCCGACGAGAAGATCGCCGCGATGGACGCCTTCGAGGCCTTCCGCCTGGGTGAGGAGCTGTTCGACTCGCGCTACCCCCGCGACGCCGTGCGGGTCCTGCGGCGTGTGGTCGACGAGGTGCCCGACAACGCGTCGGCCTGGGAGCTGCTCGCGCGCTCGCACTTCGCCGCGGCGCAGCTGGCACCCGCGGAGGCCGCCTTCCGTCGACTCATCGCGCTCGAGCCCACGAGCGGCTGGGCGCACACGGCCCTCGGTCTGACGCTCGACCGGCAGAGCCGCCACCGCGAGGGGGCGGCGATGCACCGCCTCGCCGCGGCCCTGGGCGAGTCGGCGCGCGACGCCACCCGCGTGGAGCTGGTCGACCGGCCGGGCACCTGAGTGGTGGCCGACCCGAACCCTCCGTCCGGCGGGCACCCGTGAGTCCGTGGGTGCCCGTCGCGGTCGGTGCCGCGGTCGCGCTGCTGCCGTGGGGCTGGGGGCCCGGTCGACACGTCGTCACCCTCGTGCACGAGGCCGGGCACGCCCTCGTCGCGGTGCTGACCGGACGCCGGCTCAACGGCGTGCGTCTGCACCGTGACACCTCCGGGCTCACCACGTCGGTCGGACGTCCGCGGGGGCCCGGCATGGTCGCGACGGCGGCGGCCGGGTACCTGTCCCCCACGGCCCTGGGCCTCGGGATGCTCGCCACGGCCGCGCTCGGCAGCACCGCCTGGGCGCTGTGGATCGCCCTGGCCGTCGTGACCGGCATGCTGGTCTTCATCCGCAACTGGTTCGGCCTGCTCGTCGTGGGCCTCGCCGCCCTGGTCGTGGGCTACCTCGTCTGGCGCACCGACGAGGGGGTCCAGCAGCTCGCCGTCGTGGCCCTCGCCTCCTTCCTGCTCGTGGGCGGGCCGCGCACGACGGTCGAGCTGTGGTCGAGCCGACGTCGCTCCCGCTCCGCCACGTCGGACGCCGACGTGCTGGCCCGCCTGACGCACCTTCCCGCGGCGCTCTGGAACGCCGTGTTCGTGGTCGTCACCACGGCGGCCCTCCTGCCCGCATGGCACCTGGTGCGCGGTCTCGACGGGCTGGGCTGAGACCACGTCGTCGTCGGGGTGCTTGGATGAGGCGGTGACCGACGGACCCATGACGACCCCATCCTTCTTCGAGGTCGAGGCCCGACTCGACGGGCGGGCCGGACGAACCGGCACCATCACGACCGCCCACGGCACCATCCGGACACCGGCCTTCGTCCCCGTGGGCACCAAGGCCACGGTCAAGGCGGTCCTGCCGGAGGCGATGGCGGAGCTGGGCGCGCAGGCGCTGCTCGCGAACGCCTACCACCTGTACCTCCAGCCCGGCGACGACGTCGTGGAGGCCGCCGGCGGACTCGGCCGCTTCATGGGCTGGGACGGCCCCACCTTCACCGACTCCGGCGGGTTCCAGGTGATGAGCCTCGGCTCCGGCTACCGCAAGACCCTGTCGATGGACGCGTCCACGGACGCCGCCGACGTGATCGCCACGGACAAGGACCGCCTGGCCCACGTCGACGAGGAGGGCGTCACGTTCCGCAGCCACCTCGACGGATCCACGCACCGCTTCACGCCCGAGGTGTCGATGGGCATCCAGCACCGCCTGGGTGCCGACATCATCTTCGCCTTCGACGAGCTCACGACCCTGCTCGACTCCCGGACCTACCAGGAGGAGGCCCTCGCCCGCACGCAGGCCTGGGCGGCCCGCTGCCTGGCCGAGCACGGCCGACTCTCGGCCGAGCGCGCGTCACGGCCCGGCCCCTCCGGGACCTCCGGCCGCCCCGGGCCCGGCACCCCCGCCCCGGCCCTGTTCGGCGTCGTCCAGGGCGCCCAGCACGAGGACCTGCGCCGCCGCGCGGCGCGCGACCTGGCCGGCCTGGAGGTCGACGGCACACGCTTCGACGGCTTCGGCATCGGCGGCGCCATCGAGAAGGAGAACCTCGCGACCATCGTCGGCTGGGTCACCGACGAGCTGCCCGAGGACCGGCCCCGACACCTGCTGGGCATCGGCGAGCCGGACGACCTGTTCGCGGCGGTCGAGGCGGGCGCGGACACCTTCGACTGCGTGGGCCCGTCCAGGGTGGCGCGGTCGTCGCGCGTGTACACCGCCGACGGACGCGAGAACCTGCTGGTCGCCGCGTCACGGCGTCGCTTCGAGCCCATCGAGGACGGCTGCGACTGCTACACCTGCGCGCACTACACCCGCGCCTACCTGCACCACCTGTTCAAGGCCAAGGAGTACGTGGCGGCCACGCTCACCACGATCCACAACGAGCGCTACGTCGTGCGGCTGGTCGACCGGATGCGGGGCGCCATCGAGGACGGCACGTTCGACGACCTGCGCGACGAGACGCTCGGCCGCATCGCGGCATCGCGCTGACCCGACCGGCCGTCAGTACGTCGGCTCGGCCGCCTTCAGCCGCGCGATGACCGTCACGGTGACCGGCATCACGAGCAGCTCGACCGCGCACTTGAACAGCACGCCCACGACGAAGTAGTTCACGAAGCCGCCGAACCCGGTGATGCCGATGGCCGACGCAGCGATGGCGCAGAACAGGAACGTGTCGACCAGCTCGCCGACGCCGGTCGACGACGCCAGCCGCACGACGAGCGCGCGTTCTGCGGTGCGGGCCTTCATGCGGGTGAGCACCCAGGCGTTCGTGAGCTGCCCGCAGACGTAGCCGACCACGCTGGCCAGGACGATCTGGCCGACCGGGCCCAGCACCGCCTCGTACGCGTCCTGGTTGGCGTAGAACGACGCGCCCGGGATCCGCTGGACGATCGCGAACGTCAGGACGGCCAGGACCGCGCACGCGAAGCCGACCAGCACGGCCCGGCGGGCGGCCCGGAAGCCGTACACCTCGGCCACGACGTCGCCCAGGACGTAGGCGAGGGGGAACAGCACGGCTCCACCGTCCACGAGCAGGGGCCAGACCTGGACCGGACCGAGGCTGAACGAGCCCGTGCCGATCTCGATGGGCTTGGCGGCCACGATGTTCGAGACCACGATGATCGTGCAGAACAGCGCGAGCACCACGGCGTAGTACGACGAGCCCGACGACGCGAAGCGGACTGTGCCGGGGCCCGCGGACGGAGCGGACGACGGTGAGGCCATGCGCGCCATCCTGGCACGGGGTGGGATGATCGGGGGTATGACCCTGCCCGAGCGCACCGACGTCCTCGTGGTCGGCGCGGGGCCGGCCGGAGCCGCTGCCGCCGCCTGGTCCGCACGGGCCGGCGCCGACGTGGTGCTGGCCGACGCCGCCACCTTCCCGCGCGACAAGACGTGCGGTGACGGACTCACCCCCCGGGCGATCGCCGAGCTCGACCGGCTGGGCCTGGGCACGTGGACGCGCTCCTTCGGCACCAACCGCGGTCTGCGGGCCGCCGGCTTCGGCCAGGAGCTGCTGCTGCCCTGGCCCGGTGGTTCGCTGCCCGACCACGGCTCGGCGGTCCCCCGGACCCAGCTCGACGCGCGGATCCGCGACGTCGCGCTGGCCGACGGCGCCCGGCCCCTCGACCACGCGCGGGCGGTCGACGCCGAGCGCGACTCCTCGGGTCGGGTCACCGGCGTCGTGTTCGCGGTGGGCCCGGAAAAGCACCGCCACGTGGTCCGGTGCGACCGGCTCGTCGTGGCCGACGGCGTGCGCTCCCCCCTGGGCAAGGTGCTGGGCCGTGAGTGGCACCGCGACACCGCCTACGGCGTCGCCGGCCGGTCGTACGTGAAGTCCGGTCGCGCCGACGACCCCTGGATCTCCTCGCACCTGGAGCTGCGTGACGAGGACTCGTCACTCCTTCCGGGGTACGGGTGGATCTTCCCGCTCGGCACCGCCGGCGAGGGCGGCGAGGTGAACCTCGGCGTCGGCGCCCTGGCCACGGCCAAGCGACCCGCGGCGCTGCAGATCCGACCGCTCATGCAGTACTACGCCGAGCTGCGACGTGACGAGTGGGAGCTCGGCCCCGAGCTGCGGATGCCGACGTCGGCGCTGCTGCCCATGGGCGGCGCGGTCTCCGGCGTGGCCGGACCCAACTGGATCCTGGTCGGCGACGCCGCCGGATGCGTCAACCCGCTCAACGGCGAGGGCATCGACTACGGCCTCGAGACCGGCCGGGTGGGGGCGGAGCTGCTGGCCTCGGGGGCCGACCTCTCGACGGCCTGGCCCGAGCTCCTCGTCGGCCACTACGGCGAGGCGTTCTCCATCGCACGGCGCCTCGCGGGGCTCATCACGGTCCCCCGCCTGCTGCCCACGCTCGGCCCGCTGGGCATGCGGTCGCACACGCTCATGACGATCGCACTGCGGGTCATGGGCAACCTCGTCACCGACGAGGACCGTGACCTCACTGCGCGGGTGTGGCGCTGGGCGGGACGGCGGTCGGTCGCCCTGGACGACCGACCACCGTTCACCGCCTGACCACCGGTCGGCTCAGACCGCCGGCGGGTCGTTCTTCTTGTTGACCTCGGGAAGCTTCTCGCCGGAGTCCTTGAACGCGAGCGCCGTGAACACGGTGAGCGCGATGGCGGCGATGAAGAGCAGCCAGCCGGACCAGCCGGGTCCGACGCTGACGCTGACGCTGCCGAAGCTGCCGCCGCCGTCGGCGGTCAGGGCACGCAGGATCACGAGCAACGTGCCGAGACCAGCGGCTGCGAGGGCCACGAGTCGCCACGGCACGGTGTCCGGCAGGCTCTGCGCGGCGAAGGCCTTGATCGCCACGACCGCGACCGCGACGAGGATGAGCAGCATGCCGAGGGTCGCCCAGCTGTTCCAGGCGTTCACCCCGCTCGACGTGTCGACGGAGATCGGCAGGTCGTCGCCACCGTCCACGGAAGCCACGACGTACGCCCCGAAGAAGGAGAAGAGGAGCGCGAGCACCCCGGCGACGAGTGCACCTTGATCGTTGCGGGAGAGCGCCTTGAAGTCGGCTGCCATGGGGGTAGACCTTTCATGCTGAGAATTGGGTAAGGACAACCTAGCCGTCCGCGCGCCTCCCGCGCACCACCCCGTGCCGGACCGACCGCCGTGCTGGGACTGAGACCCCGGCCAACACCTGCCAAGAAGACCCTGAGAGCGGAATCAGAGGGCGATCCGGTGCGTTGCACTGGTACAGACACGATGGGAGGCGTATTCAGATGACGTCAACGAGGCACGAGAGCGCCGAGGGCAAGGACAGCGTCGGCATGTACCTGGCCGAGATCGCCCGGACGCCGCTGCTGGACGCCGCCCGCGAGGTCGAGCTCAGCCGGAGCATCGAGGCCGGGCTGTTCGCCCAGCACCTGCTCGACGAGGGACGCGTCGGCCGCGCCAAGGGCGGTGCGCCCAAGCGCGCTACCCGCGAGGAGCTGGAGTTCATCGCCGCCGAGGGCGAGCGTGCCCAGCAGGAGTTCGTGCAGGCCAACCTGCGTCTGGTCGTCTCCATCGCCCGCAAGTACGGGCGCTCGGCCATGCCGATGCTCGACCTGGTGCAGGAGGGCAACACCGGCCTGATCCGCGCGGTCGAGAAGTTCGACTACGCCAAGGGCTTCAAGTTCTCGACGTACGCCACGTGGTGGGTGCGTCAGGCGATCACCCGAGGCATCGCGCAGCAGGCACGCGTCGTGCGGCTGCCCGTGCACGTGGTCGAGGAGCTGAACCAGGTCACGGCCGCTCGCCGCACCCTGGAGCGGACCCTCGGGTACGACCCGGAGCCGCAGGAGATCGCCGAGGAGCTCGGCATGGACGTCGACCGCGTGATCGACCTGCTGTCCTGGGGTCGCGACCACGTGAGCCTCGACACCCCGGTCGACGACGACGGCGACACCTCGCTGGGCGACCTCATCGCCCGCGACACGTCGCCCGGTCCCGACCTGGCGGTGCTCGACGACGAGACCAAGCACCTGATCAGCACGCTGATCGACCACCTCGGTCCGCGCGAGGCCGACATCGTGCGAGCCCGCTACGGCCTGCTCGACGGCCGTCAGCAGAAGCTCGCCGACATCGGCAAGCGCCACGGCATCTCCGCCGAGCGGGTCCGCCAGCTCGAGCGCCAGGCGCTCGTGACGCTGCGCAAGATCGCCGACCCCGACCTGGCGGCCTGACACGCTCAGGTACCGCCACCCCACGCGAAGCCGCCCTGCCTCCCCCGACAGGGCGGCTTCGTCATGTCCGGACGGTCGAGGAGGTTCCCAGGTCGACCTGGGAACCTCCCGCGACGCATCGGAACCTCAGACACGCACGGGAAGCAAGCCGAGCGTCCCTGCGATTCCCAGGTCGACCTGGGAATCACCGACGGGCGTGAGCCTCGCACCGTCCCCGGACGCGGGTCAGCCGGCGAGGCGTTCCCAGAGGGCGTCGACGGCGTCGAGCAGCTGCTCGCGGGTCCCGCTGTTGTCGAGCACCTCGTCCGCGACGGCGAGGCGGTCCTCCCGCGACGTCTGAGCGGCCAGGCGGGCCCGGGCGTCGGCCTCGGTCATCCCGCGCTGCTCGACGAGCCGCTCGACCTGGACGTCGGTCGGCACGTCGACCACGACCACCGTGTCGCATTGCCCGGCCATCCCCATCTCCACGAGCAGGGGGTGGTCGTGCACCACGACCGCCTCTGCGGGAGCCTGGGCGACCCGCGCGGCGGCGAGCTCGCGGATGGCGGGGTGGGTGATGGCCTCGAGGTCACGCCGGGCCTGCTCGTCGGCGAAGACGACCGACCCCAGGGCGGGCCGGTCCAGCGTCCCGTCGGGGGCGATCACGGCGTCACCGAAGCGCGCGCCGATGGCCGCGAGAGCCGCGGAACCGGGCTCGACGGCCTCACGCGCCAGCAGGTCGTAGTCCACCACCACGGCGCCCAGCTCGGACAGCCGCGCGCTGACGGTGCTCTTGCCCGAGCCGATGCCGCCGGTGAGACCGACCTGGAGCGTCATGCGTGCACGAGCCGGGCTCAGCCGGTGGCGGCGTTGCCGTAGGTCGTGACGTGCACGTGGTCCATGTGGTTGGCCGTGTCGCCACCGCGGCTGCTCATGCCCCGCCAGCTGTTCGACGTGGCCGGACGCCAGATGCGCTGCTCCCAGATGAGGTACTCGATGCCGAGCTCGGCCCGGTTCTCCTGCAGGAACGCGGCGATCTGGTCGCCCAGCGGACCACGCACCATGATGTCGAGAGCGTGGCCGGTGGCGTGCTCGCCTCGGCCGGCGATCGCGCCGTACGACGAGATCTCGGGGAACTTGGCGCACACGGCCCGGAACACCTTGACGGTGTCGGGCTGCATGCCGCTCTCGGAGAGCTTGGGGCACGGCTCGGTGCCGAGCGGGAGGTCGTCGGCGATCTTCTTCGTGCTGACCCAGCGCGGGAGCCCCTTGTAGACGACCTCGCTCCAGCCGTCCTTCTTCTCGCCGGTGACGTCCAGGACGTCGCCCTGGTCGACCTTCTTGAGCACCGGGGAGTCGGAGTCGGCGTCGGCGTGGATCGTCACGCCGTCCTCGAGGGCGACCTTCTGGCCGGTCACGTCGACCGCGACCGTGTCCTCGTCGGGCAGCTCTGGACGCTCGGCGCTGCGGTTGACCTCGGGGGTGTCGGCGAGCGCCTCGGTGATGATGTCGTCGGCCGGGGCGGCGACGCTGGCCGAGGCCGGCGCGACCTCGGCGTCGGAGGAGACCACGGCGACCGCGGCACCGAGCACCGCGAGGGCGCCGACGGTGGGCATGGCGACCTTGATGACCTGACGGCGCCAGGGGGACGGCGCCGAGTGCCGGCTGCTGTGCCGGGCCGGGCCGCTGGAGCGCTGGCCGGTCGAGCTCGTGCTGGTCGTGCTCTGGGCGGGCGAGTGCTGGGCGGAGGACGTGGATCCGCGTCCGGCACGCCGCGGGACGGCGTGCTTGTGGCGCGAAGAAGCCACAGACGATCACCTTCAGACGGAGGGGGGACAAGACCGATCAACCACTGAAGCATACTTTGTGCCTGAGTTCACGCACTCGTGACGATCCACACCCGTCGCCCCGCGGGGGCTGTGACCGACCTCTCACGAAGGGAGAGCGACGTGGAGGTGCTGACGGCCGAGCGGAGCCGGCACGACCAGGCCCGCGTGGCCGGCACGCTCCGGGCGCGTGGGCTGCGCGAGGGTGACCGCCTGGTGCTGCTCTGCCCTGGCGAGCCGGACTACGCGAGCGTCGTGCTCGGAGCCTGCCGGAGCGGTGTCGTGCCGGTGCCGCTCGACCCGCGACTCACCCCGTGGGAGCGGTCGCGGATCCTCGACGACCTCGATGCCGCACTGGTCGTGGAGAGCGCCGACGAGCTGCACGCCCTGATCGACGGCGAACCGACGGAGCTCGACGCCGCCCCGCGCTGTCGGCCCATGCACTTCACGTCGGGCACGACCGGCCGACCCAAGGGCGTGTGGTCGGGCCTGCTCGACGCGGGCGACGCGGCGCAGCTCGTGGCCGAGGAGCGCGAGCTGTGGGGATTCTGCGCCACCGACGTCGACCTCGTCGTGTCGCCGATCTACCACTCCGCTCCCCTGCGCTTCGCCACCGGGACCCTGCTGGCCGGTGGCAGCATCGCGGTGCTGCCGCGCTTCGAGCCCGCGGCGTTCCTCGACGCCGTCGAGACGGTGCGCCCGACGACGATGTTCTGCGTCCCTGCGCACCTGCAGCGGTTGCGGCAGCACCTCGACCACACCGGCGGCCACCCCGACCTCTCCTCGTTCCGCCTCGTCGCACACGCCGGGGCCCCCTGCCCCGAGCCGGTCCGCCGGTGGGCGCACGACCGCTTCGGCGTCGACGCGGTCTGGGAGTTCTACGGATCGACCGAGGGACAGTGGACGGCCTGCCGTGCGCAGGAGTGGCGCGAGCACCCCGGCACGGTCGGTCGTGCGCGGCCGGGACGGGTCGTGACGGTCGACGACGAGGGCCTGCTCTGGTGCGTCGTCCCGCCGTGGGGACGCTTCACCTACTGGCGCGACGACGACAAGACGGCCGACGCGTGGCGCGAGACGGCCGCGGGGCCGGCGTTCACCGTCGGGGACCTCGGACGGGTGGAGGACGGCTACGTGCACCTCGACGCCCGACGCAGCGACCTCGTGATCAGCGGTGGCGTGAACGTCTACCCGGCCGAGGTCGAGGCCGCGCTGGAGGACGTCCCCGGTGTGGTCGAGGTGGCCGTGTTCGGACGACCCGACGACCGGTGGGGACAGCGTGTGGTGGCGGCCTACGTCGGCGACGTGGACGAGGACGTCCTGCGCGGGCGCGCGACGGAGCGGCTCGCGCCCCCGAAGCGTCCGAAGGAGTACGAGCGGCTCGACGCGCTCCCCCGCACGGCCACGGGCAAGGTGCGGCGCACGGAGCTGTGACCCTGGGCGCTTCGACCCTGTGCACTTCGACCCTGGGCGCCGCGGTGGTCGGTCAGCCGGCCTCGAGGCACGTGAAGGTCCGGCGGAACTCCTGCGGTGTGGTGCCGAGCGCCTGGGTGAAGTGGTGGCGCAGGGTGGCGGCGTTGCCGAACCCCACGCGGCCGGCGATCTGCTCGATCGACAGCGGCGAGCTCTCGAGCAGCTCCTCGGCCAGGGCGATGCGCTGGCTCGTGAGCCACTGCAGCGGCGTCGTGCCCGTCTCGTCGCGGAACCGTCGCGCGAAGGTGCGCGGCGACATGTGCGCCTGGGCCGCGAGGCGGTCGACGGGCAGCGTCTCGTCGATGTGCTCGAGCGCCCAGGCGAGCACGGGCGACAACGTCTCGGCCTCCACCTGGCCGACGGGGGTGCGCACGAACTGCGCCTGTCCCCCGCTGCGGTGCGGCGGCATGACGATGCGTCGTGCCGCCGTCGCGGCCGTGCGGGCCCCGAACACCCGACGCATCAGGTACAGCGAGGCGTCGATGCCCGCAGCGGAGCCGGCGCCGGTCAGCACGCCGTCGTCGAGCACGTAGAGGACCTCGGGGCGGACGACCGCCTCCGGGAAGGCCTCCTGGAGCTCGGCGCCGTAGCGCCAGTGGGTCGTGCACTCCCGGCCGTCCAGGAGCCCCGCCTGGCCGAGCAGCCACGCCCCGGTGCAGTGCGCCGAGACGTAGGCTCCGCGACCGGCCGCGGCACGGACGGCCTCGATGGCGGCCGGGTGGTGGGCCCGGTAGCCGCGCTTGGGGGCGATGCAGACGAGGTCGGCGTCAGCTGCGGCGTCGAGCGACTCCTCGACGAAGAGGTCGTAGCTCGAGCCGCGGACCCGTCCGGGCTCGGGCGTGCACACGGAGAACTCGAACACGGGGTTGTCGTCGTCCGGGTGGTACGGCTCGTTCCACACCTCGCAGATGGAGCCCAGCCCGAACGCCTCCACCCCGTCCTGCACGATGACCGCGACCTTCTTCATGGGACCAGCGTGCCACAGGTGTGGCAGTAAATCGACTGATACTGGCGATGCTGCCACTGGTGGCAGGTTTCCGATGCGACGAGAATTGCTGCCATGATCATCCTCCTGCTCATCCTCGCCCTGTCCGCCCTCGTCATCACCCTCGCCGTCCTCGTGTCCTTCGACGGCTACGGCACGCGTCCCCCGCCGCGCAGCCACCACCAGGACGCGTTCGAGCCCGGCCACCCGCACGACCAGCACCTGACCGTCCGGTGACCCCGGCCCCACCCCCGGACACGACGAGACCCCCCGACCTGATGGTCGGGGGGTCTCGTGTGCTGGATCAGCGTCGTGCGGTGGGAGTGTGGGTCACTCGCCGCCGGTCAGCTTCTCGCGCAGGGCCTGCAGGGCCTCGTCGGACGCGAGGGAGCCCTCGGTCGTCTCGACCTCGCCACCGGCGGAGTAGTTGCTGACCTCGCCGGCCTCGACGTTGGCCTTCTCGGCCTCCTCGATCTGCTTCTTGTGCGCCTCCCAGCGCTCGTGAGCCTCGGCGTACTGCTTCTCCCACGCGGCGCGGGCCTCGTCGAAGCCCTCCTGCCACTCGCCGGTCTCCGGGTCGAAGCCGTCGGGGTAGATGTAGTTGCCCTGCTCGTCGTACGAGGAGGTCATGCCGTACAGCGTCGGGTCGAAGTCGTCGCCCTCGGCCGCCTGCGTCTCGTTCGCCTGCTTGAGCGAGAGCGAGATGCGACGACGCTCGAGGTCGATGTCGATGATCTTGACCATGACCGAGTCGCCGATCTGCACGACCTGCTCGGGGATCTCGACGTGACGCTCGGCCAGCTCGGAGATGTGCACGAGGCCCTCGATGCCCTCCTCGACGCGCACGAACGCGCCGAAGGGGACGAGCTTGGTGGCCTTGCCGGGCACGATCTGACCGATCTGGTGGGTCCGGGCGAACTGCTGCCACGGATCCTCCTGCGTCGCCTTGAGCGACAGCGACACGCGCTCGCGCTCGAGGTCGACGTCGAGGACCTCGACGGTGACCTCGTCGCCGACCTGGACGACCTCGTTCGGGTGGTCGATGTGCTTCCAGGACAGCTCGGAGACGTGGACGAGACCGTCGACGCCGCCGAGGTCGACGAACGCACCGAAGTTGACGATGGAGGAGATGACGCCCTTGCGGACCTGCCCCTTCTTGAGCTCGTCGAGGAACTTCTGACGCACGGCCGACTGAGTCTGCTCGAGCCAGGCACGGCGCGACAGGACCACGTTGTTGCGGTTCTTGTCGAGCTCGATGATCTTCGCCTCGAGCTTCTGGCCGATGTACGGGTCGAGGTCGCGGACGCGACGCATCTCCACGAGCGAGGCGGGCAGGAAGCCACGGAGTCCGATGTCCATGATGAGGCCGCCCTTGACGACCTCGATGACGGTGCCCTCGACGACGCCTTCCTCGGCCTTGATCTTCTCGATGTCGCCCCAGGCGCGCTCGTACTGAGCACGCTTCTTGGACAGGATCAGACGGCCTTCCTTGTCCTCCTTCTGGAGGACGAGGGCCTCGACGCTGTCGCCGACGCTGACGACCTCGTTGGGGTCGACGTCGTGCTTGATGCTCAGCTCGCGGGAGGGGATGACGCCCTCGGTCTTGTAGCCGATGTCGAGGAGGACCTCGTCACGGTCCACCTTGACGATGGTGCCGTCGACGATGTCGCCGTCGTTGAAGTACTTGATGGTCGAGTCGATGGCGGCGAGGAAGTCGGCCTCGCTGCCGATGTCGTTGACCGCAACCTGCGGTGCCGCAGAGGGAGCGATGCTCATAGGTAGATGGACTCCGATGGATGGATGATGTCGGGAAAGGCCGGTGGACGGCGCCACGGAGCCCGCAGGACGGACATGCCGAGGACGCTCCTGATCGTCCCGAGGAACGCACAGGTCACCAGCGCATCTCTCAGGGTACGCGATCTTCCTCGACTCCGGGGTGGCGGGGCCCCTGAGACGCCCAGGCCGGTCGCGAGCCGGCCGGACCGTCAGCCGGCGAGCTCGAAGAAGGCCGTGAGGGCCTTCACGTAGTGCTCCACGTCGGCGGCGGCCATCGTCTCCCGCGCGGAGTGCATGGCCAGCTGCGGCGCTCCGAAGTCCACGGTGGAGATGCCGGTGCGGGCGGCGCTGATGGGCCCGATCGTCGACCCGCACGGCAGGTCGGCCCGGTGGACGTACCGCTGCAGGGGGACGCCGACGCTCTCGCAGGCTCGCGCGAACACCGCCGCGCCGACGGCGTCGGTCGCGTAGCGCAGGTTCTGGTTGACCTTGAGCACGGGCCCGCCCCCGAGCACGACGTGGTGCAGCGGCTCGTGGCGCTCGGCGTGGTTGGGATGCGTCGCGTGCGCCATGTCGCCGGACGCGCAGATCGACCCGGCCACGGCGCGGTGCAGCTCGTCGCGCGCTCCCCCGGCGGCGAGCACGATGCGCTCGAGCACGGTGAGCAGCAGGTCGGAGGCCGCCCCCCGCTCCGAGGAGCTGCCGACCTCCTCGTGGTCGAACAGCACGAGCACCGAGCGCCGGCCCGGCACCGGGCCGGACCCCGACGCCCCCGCAGCCAGGAACGCCTCCAGCCCGGCGAAGCAGGTGGCCTGGTTGTCCAGACGTGGGGCGGCGACCAGCCAGCCGTCGGCCCCGACCCGCCCGCTCGGCACCACGTCGGTCGTCATGAGCTCGTGGCCGAGGACGTCCTCGGCCCCGAAGCCCTCCCGCTCCCCCAGCCAGGCCAGGAACGGCGTGCCCCGCTGCGACCACACCGCGTCGAGGTGACGCTGGCGGTCGGGCGCCCCGGCGGCGTCGCGGTCGAGGTGGATGGCCAGGTTCGGCACGCGCAGCACGGGCTCGTCGACGTGGACGAGCCGCTCGGATCCGTCGCGCAGCACGACCCGGCCGGCGACGCCGAGGTCGCGGTCGAGCCACGTCGTGAGCAGCGGTCCTCCGTACGGCTCGAGCGCGAGCACGTCGGTGCCCTCGAACCGGCGGTCGTGGTGCTGCTTGAGGCGCAGGTTCGGGCTGTCGGTGTGGGCCCCCACGATGCGGAACGGGTCGGCCGGCCCGGCCGCCGCGGTGTCGTCCCAGGCCACGAGCGAGCCGCCACGCACCACGTACCCGCGCCCGCCCGAGGCGGGCCACGCGTCACGCTCGTCGGCGCGGGACCAGCCTGCGGCGTCGAGCGCCGCGGCCGCCGTCGCCACGGCATGGAAGGGCGACGGCGAGGCGTCCACGAAGCGGCAGAGGTCGTCGGCGGCAGGCATGGCCTCACCGTATCGAGCCGGTCGCCCGGGCTCGGGACCCCACCACTGCCGTGCACGAACGCCTCCGGCGCGCCACCGGTGAGGGTGACGCGCCGGAGGCGGTGGTGGCGTGACTACGCCGCCGTGTGCGTGCCGTTCTCCTTGCGCCCGCGGGCGAAGGCGACCGCACCGAGGACGAGCAGCAGCAGTCCCACGAGCCCACCCACGATCGGGAAGGTCGAGTTGACGGCCTTCAGCAGCGTGGCCTTGCCCTTGTACTCGTCGACCGTCTCCTGGATGTAGGCGTCGGTGTAGCCGAGCGTGGCCTGCGTGGTCGTGGCCTTGCGCTCGCCGTCGACCTCCAGGTAGCCGTCCTGCGACTCCCCGCCGCGGATGATGACGCCCGTGACGGGCTCCACGAGGAACGTGCGCGTGTTGGCGTAGATCCGGTCGGCGACCACGGTCGGCCGGTCCTCGCCGACGAGCGTGCCGGGGACCGCGATGGTCCCCGTCTTCGTCGGCTCGATGACCTGCTCGAACTCGTAGACGTCGAGGCCCTTGATGGTGGTCTCGCCCTGGTACGTCGCAGGCGTGGCCTCCTTCAGGGTGCCGTCCCAGAACATGTAGTCCTTCTTCTCGGTCCCGAACGGGAACTTGAAGTAGAGGCCCTTGAAGGCTCCGCGCGTCTTGGTGCCGCCGGACTCGGTGCGCGTCTTGGCCCAGTCGACGGTCTCGCCCGTGTGGGCGTCGAACGCGACGGTGTCCCTCGTGCTGCTCAGGGGCGTCTCGCCGCTGCCGCAGTCGAAGTCGGGCGTGTCGGTGCACGTGAACGTGTCCCACACGGCGACGTCGCGGTTCAGCTCGTCGGAGGCCTCCTCGCTCAGCTCGACGTTGCCCTCGACGATGCGCGTGGACTTGAGCGGACCCGTCACGACGGCCGGTCCCCCCTCGGCCCCCACGTCGAGGTACTCACCGTCCTCGCCCGACGCGGTCTGCGAGATGCTCGTGGTCTGGTTGTTGTCTGGGACGACCGCCAGGCGGTCGTACATGTAGAACTTGCTCAGACCTGCCAGTACCACCAGGAAGGCGCCCAGTACGAGCGCCACCAGTCCCAGCTTCTTTCCCACAGTGGGGCTCCCTCCGCCGTTGTGATCAGCGGCACGTTACCAGCCCGTAGGGTCACGTCCGCACGCCCGACCTCGGCCCCCGGTCGTGTGAGGATGTGGCGTGCTGCAAACGACGTCGCGCCGAGCCCTCGCCGCGCTGAGGGCCGAAGGTCTCGGCCTGCGCGAGCTCGTCGACTCGGTGGCCGTGGTGGTCTTCCTCGCCCAGCTGGCGTGGCGCGCCTGGATCGTCGTCCCCGGCTGGTTCTACGCCGACGACCTCCTGCTGCTGGAGGACGCGCAACGGCCCCTCCACGAGGTCCTCCTGGTGCCGAACGACAGCCAGCTGATGCCGCTCGGTCGTGTCGTGGCCGACCTCGTCGAGCTCGCCGGACCCTACGCGTGGTGGGCCGCGGCGCTCACCATCCTGGTGGGGTCGGCACTGGCCACGGCGTCGTGCTGGGTGATGCTGCGCGTGACCTTCGGGGCGCACCCGTTCGTCCTGGTGCCGTTCGTGCTGTTCTGCTTCTCGCCGCTCGCCGCCGACGCGACGTCCTGGTGGGCCGTCGCCCTCAACGCGCTGCCGGCCCAGGCAGCGTTCTTCGTGGTCGTGACCGGCTTCGTGATGTGGAGCCGCACCCGTGAGCGCCGGTGGATCCTGGTCGTCGCCGCGGCGTTCCTGCTCGGGGCGGCCAGCGGGCCGCGGGCGCTGCTGATGGCCCTGCCGGTCGGCTTCTTCGTGATCCTGTTCTGCTCGGGCACCGGCCCGGGACGGGTGCGTCGCGTCGTCGCGCGCCACTGGCCGGTCGTCACCCCGCTGGCCGCGCTCGGCGTCGGCTACCTCGCCCTCTACCGCGACACCACGCCCGCGCCGGTGCGGATCGAGTCCGGCGTCCCCTGGCTGGCCGTGGCCGACAACCTCGTCGTGTCGGCGCTCCTGCCGGGTCTGCTCGGAGGCCCATGGCGGTGGGACCTCGTCGCCGACCCCATCGCCGTCCCGGACCCCAGCACGGCCGTGAGGGTCCTGGCGGTCGTGGTCACCGCAGCGCTCCTCGCGGTCGCCTGGCGCCGCCACCCCTCGACGACCTGGCGTGCCCTCGTCGTGGTCGCGGCGCAGCTGGGCGGGACGTACGTGGCCATCGCGCTCGGCCGTGCGCTGCAGCTCGGCGCCGAGGCCGGTCTCTTCACCCGCTACGTGCCCGACGTCCTCGCCGTGCTGGCGCTCGCCGTCCCCGCCGCGGTGCTGCAGGTGCAGGCGCCCGGTGCGCCACGGGCCGAGGCCAGACGTCCCGTGCCGAGGCGCGCGCGGCCCGTGCTCGCCCTGGGTCTCGCCGCAGTGCTGGCCGCGTCGGTGGCGAACGCGGCGATGTACGCGCTCCCCTGGCACCGCGACTACCCGGCGAAGCAGTACGTCGCGAACGTCCGCGCCTCGATGCTCGAGGAGCGTCGGGCCGTCGCCGACCTCGAGGTGCCCGAGCTCGTCCAGCTCCGCCTGCACTACCCGCGGAACCTGCCCTCGCACGTGCTCGCGCCGTACGGTGACCTGGTGGACGCTCGCATGGAGGGCAACGACCTCGCGGTCATCGACGCCGACGGCACGGTCCGACCGGCGTCGGTCCGGGGCGCCGGCAGCGCGCCCGGACCCGAGCCGGGGTGCGGTACACGGGTGACGGCCGGCCGGCCGGCCACGCTGCGCCTCGACCGCGACTCCATGACGCGGTTCCCCTGGACGAGCCTGAGCTACGCGGCGTCGGCCGACGGTGAGGCGACCGTGACCTTCGACGGCCGGGCGACCTTCCCGATGCGTCTGCTCTCCGGCCCCCACACCTACCTCGTCAACGGAGACGGCCCCTACACCGAGCTCGAGATCGAGGTCGACACCCCCGGAGTGGTGCTGTGCGTCGACCGCGCCGAGGCCGGCGCGCTCGGAGCGGTCCGATGACGACACGGGCCGCGACACCGCGGTACCCAGGGCTCGACACCATGCGGGCCGTGGCGTCGCTCGCCGTCGTCCTCACCCACGCCGCCTTCTGGGCCGGCTTCTACGACGCGGGGCTGCTCGGTGCCTTCACGCAGCGGCTCGAGGTGGGCGTCTCGGTCTTCTTCGTGCTCTCCGGCTTCCTGCTCGCCCACCCCTGGCTCACGTCGGCGCGCACCGGGCTGCCGCGCGACCCGGTGGGTCGCTACGCGACCAAGCGCGCCCTCCGGGTCCTGCCCGTCTACTGGGTCACCGTGGTCGCGGCGCTGCTGGTGGTCCGCCAGAACCGCGAGCTCGGGCTCGACCGGTGGGTGCAGAACCTCACCCTCGTCGACCTGTACCGCGAGGGCCAGCTCCCCGAGGGCCTCTCGCAGATGTGGAGCCTCGTCACCGAGATCACCTTCTACGCCGTCCTCCCCCTGCTGATGCTCCTGCTGCTCGGGCGCCGCGCCACCAGGCTCCGCAGCGACCGGGTCCTGGCGATCCTGGCGGTGCTCTCGGTCGGGTCGATCGTGTGGACCGCTGCCGCCACCCGCGGCACCCTGCTGGAGCTCGGTCCGTGGACCTCGCAGGCCCTGCCGGCGTCCTTCGCCTGGTTCGCGGTCGGCATCGCCTTCGCCGTGGTCGACGTCGACCGGCGCCACCCTGTCGACGCTCGACGCTCGCGCCTGCTCCACCTGCTCGAGTCGACCGCGGCCGCTCCCGGTGCGTGCTGGCTGATGGCCGGGGCCGTCCTCGTCGTCGCCTCGACGCCGCTCGGCGGCGCCACGGGCCTGGTCGGCCGCTCGGCCTCGGAGTCCGTGGTCAGAGCCCTCGCCTACACCGTCGTGGCCGCCCTCGTGGTGCTCCCGAGCATCTTCGGGCCGACCGACAGTCGCTACGCCCGCTGGACGTCTGCTCCCTGGCTGCGGCACCTGGGCCACATCTCCTACAGCCTGTTCTGCTGCCACGTGATCGTGCTGTGGGTGCTCTTCGACCAGCTCGGCCTGACCATCTTCGACGAGTCCTTCGTGCTCGTGACCGGCCTCGTCCTGCTCGTCTCGCTCCCGATCTCCGAGCTGCTCTACCGGTGCGTGGAGCTTCCGTTCCTGCGCCTCAAGGACCGCGGTCGACGCACCCCCACGGACACGACCACCGACACGGCGACCAGCGCGGCCAGCTGAGGCAGGGCGAGGTCGCCCGACCACGACGCGAACCTCCCCCAGGGCTGGAGCACGGCGACGAGTCCGGCCACGCCGAGCGCCGCGACGACGACCGCCTCCGGCGGCACCCACCGTCGGACGAGGAGCGCCGCCGCGGCCGCGACGACGGCCACGCCGAGCCCGACGGTCCCGGCCAGGAGCGCCGACGTGGCCAGCCAGGCCACCAGGACCAGCGAGCCGGGACGCGCGCCCTCCGCCCGCCTGGACGGGTCACCGACCTCTCGCGAGGGGAGCGCCGCGAACAGCAGGACCCCCAGGAACGCGAGCAGACCGACACCGAGGCCCGCCTGGTACAGGCCCTGCGGCGCGAAGCGCGTGCGCACCTCCGCGACCGTCCCCGCCGGGACCACCCAGGCCTGCCGCCAGCCGTCGACGACGAGCGACGGGAGCACGGATCCGTCCGGGCGGGTCGCCTCCCACCCCGGGTTGGCGTTGAACCGCTCGGCGAGGACCACCGACGACGAGCGCGGGGCCGCCGACCTCTCGCGGTCGAGCACCACGTCGGCCGGCCACAACGCCCCGGTTCCCTCGGCGACCACGCGTCGCTCCCCCGCCGGCAGCGCCAGCGGCTCCTCGTCGCACCACTCGACCGGGACCGCCGACCCGCCGAGCAGCGCGCGCGCCCCCACCTCGAGGGAGGAGCGCCGCACGCGTCCGTCGACCACGAGCGACGGACCGCTGCCGCAGGGCAGCTCGACACGGACGGCGTCGAGGTCGACCGGGAACCCCTCCACGCCGGGCGTCGCGACCTCGCTGACGCCGACGGGGAGCGCGCGCACCGATCCGTCGAAGTCGACGTCCGACCGCGGCGTGCCGGCGACGAGGTGCAGCTCGACGGACGAGGTCGTGACGACCGGGAAGCGCACGACGCCACGGCGGACGTCCAGGGTCGTCGAACGACCGTCGTCCAGCACCATCCGGACCCGGTCGGGCGCCGTCGCGGCCAGACCGGGCGTCGTGGCCAGGCGGATCTCGTCGAGACGGACGTCCTCGGCCCACCGCAGGGTGATCGTGGGGTCCGGGTCGTCGGCCGCCGCCACCCAGCCGGTGTCGCGGTCGCCGTCCACGAGCGCCATGGCACCGCCCCGGCCGGACGTCCCCTGCTGCGACGACACGGCGGACGCGGCGAGTCGTCCTTGCTGGACCACCGCGTCGAGCTCGGGGCCGCCGCGGCCGGTGACGGTCATCGCCGTCTCGTAGGTGGCGGCCGCCGGCATGGTGAGGACGCGGTCGAGACGTCGCGCGTCCTCCACCTCGCGGACGTGGCGGTCCGAGCAGTTCTGCACCCCTTCGACGACGGCGCAGCCGTCGGCGGCGCCCACGTCGGCCTGCAGCAGGACGGTCGTCGGAGCCTGCCCCCCACGCGGCAGGGTGGGGAGTCGCAGCGGCCGCGAGAGCGAGACGCCGGCCGGCAGCGCGACCTCCTGGAGCGCGAGCGGCCGGCTCGGCGTCGACGGACCCGAGATCCGGATCGCCGACACCCGTCCCACGGTGACCGGCACGGGGGACCCGTCGCGCAGCAGGACGTCCTGCACGCCCGACTCCGTCGTCACCTCGACCGAGCGGGTGGCGCCGTCGCGTCCGGCCGCCGTGATCTGCACGGTCCCGACCTCGCGCTCCGCACCGAGGTCGAGCTCGATCCACGCCTCCTGGCCGACCTGGCCCGGATCGGCGCGCCAGGCCGTTCCCGGCTCGCCGTCGAACGCCGACCACGGACCCGCCGAGGGGTCGGTGAAGGGCCGGGCGCCGGCGTCCGAGCTCGACGACGACGCGGTCAGCGAACGAGCGCCTCGGAGCTCGGGGACCGTGGACCACGGCCGGACCGCCGCCTCCGCGTACCGGTGCACCGGTCGGTCGGCACGCCACGGCTCCTCGGGCGTCAGGGAGGCCGACCGGTTCGCGCGGACCGCCGCGAACCCCGCCTCTCGACGTCGGTTGCCGTCGGTCAGCACCACCGGGCCGTCCTCGAGGCCGCTCCCCTCGGCGTCCTGGGCCATCACGCTCGTCAGCGGGGCGACCCCGCGCTGCTCGAGCCGCATCAGGGAGCGCGCATCGCCCACCAGCACCGGGACCTGGGAGGCCGTCGACGTCGATCGCGGCGCGTCGTCGCCGTCGAGCACGAACACCTCGACGGCAGGGCGGGGCGCCTGGCGACCGGCGTCGACGAACACCTCTCGACCGTCGTCGGCCACCAGCGTCGGCCCACCACCGACGAGCGGCCCGAACGTCGCGGCACGTCGCACCCCGGGCGTCGACACGAGCGTGGAACGGACCATCTCGGGCGAGAGGACGTCGTTCGTGCGTGCCACGTCGTACCGCACGACGAACGTCCGCACCCCGGCGCGCCGCAGGGTGCGGGCCAGGCCCTCGTCGCCACGCCCGGACTCCATCGCCGCCGACACGGAGTCCATCCACTCGATCGTGCCCCCGGGGGTCAGCGGGATGACGTTGCGCACCGCCCACGGCGACCGGGCGAGCGGCTGGAGCGGCTCGTCACCGGTACGACCCCACGCGTACTCGCCGAAGGTCGTGGCCGGCAGCAGCAGGGCGCGCCCCTCTCCCTGGTCGGCCAGCCAGTCGGCGGTGTCCTCCCAGTAGCCGGGGACGGCGTCGAAGGTCCCGCGCGGCGCGACGTGACCCGTCCAGGCCGGCGACGTCGCCCCCGCCAGTGCCGCGCAGGCGAGCACCGCCACCCCGACCGCGTTCACGCGTGGGACCACACCCGTCCGCCCTCGCTCCAGCACCACCATGAGCAGGTGCGCGAGACCGAGGACGAGGGGAAGTCGCACGAGGACGTCGAACTTGTGGGAGTTGCGCAGCGGTGCCAGCGCCCCGTCGAGCAGGGACTGCAGGTCGGCCGCCCCCCAGCCCTGCGTCGAGCCGACGTGACCGACCGTGACGGCGACCAGGCCGAACATCAGGCCGGTCAGCAGGAACCTGCGGTGCGGCAGGTCCCGGCGCGCCATCCCGAGCAGCCCCAGGGCCAGGACGATCACTCCGTTGAGGATCACGAGCTGGTCGGTGAGCACCGTCCGGCCGGCGTCGGCCCACTGGTCCACGTACGGGACCCAGTTGGTGGTGCCCCGCAGGGCGTCGAGCACGGTCGCCGCGAAGGTCGTCGTCGACGCGGACTCGATGTAGTCCAGGAAGGGTGGGCTGTAGCGGCCGAGCAGGAGCAGCGGCAGGATCCACCAGCACGTCGCCGCCAGGACCAGCGGCGGCCACCAGCGCAGCATCGTCCGCCGTCGCGGGCCGCTCGTCCCGGCCAGCAGGAACCACCCCGCGAGGGGGACGACCGCGAACGTCGCCACGGCGTTGACACCGCCGACGAGGCCCACGGCGAGCGCGCTCAGCGCGGCCCACCGTCGAGGATCGCCGCGCCGCGCCCCGATCACCAGGGGCAGCAGCACCCAGGGCGCGACCGCCGAGGGCCACATCTCGATCGACGACGGTCCGAGCACGGACACCATGCGCGGGGACAGGGCGAAGGCGAGACCCGCCACGATCCGTGACCACTCCGAGCCGATCCCCAGCTCCTGGGCCAGGCGCACGACGCCGAGGAACGCCACCACCAGGATCAGCGACCACCAGGCACGCTGCACGACCCACGACGGCAGGCTCAGCAGCTCGCCGACCCCGAAGAAGGGGCCCATCGGGAACAGGTACCCGTACGCCTGGTTCTGCACCTGCCCGAAGGCGCCCGCGGGATCCCAGAGCTGGGTCGCACGCTGGAGGAACCCCCAGGGGTCCACGACGAGGTCCAGCTTGGTGTCGGTGACGACGCGACCAGGAGCCTGCGCGAACGACAGGGCGACCAGGAGCAGGCTCCACGCGGCCAGGCGGGCACGGCGGGGCCCGCTCGGGCTCAGCGTCGTCGCAGGACGATCGCGAGGTTCCACGTCACCACCTCTCGCACGAGGGGCACGCGCAGCACCCACCAGGCCCAGCGAGGCAGGTAGCGGGGCACCACGGCGACCACGTCGACGTCGGCGCACTCGCGCGCCCAGCGCAGCCCCGCCGCAGCCGTGACCGCGAAGAGCGACGACCCGAACACGTTCTTCGGCGGGTGGCCGTGGAGCCGGTGGTACCTGCGGGCGGCCCGGTACCCGCCGAGGTAGTGCCACGGGGCCGTCTCGTGTCCGCCCCACGGCCCCCACCAGAGGGTGTAGGAGCAGAACACGAGGCCTCCGGGCCGCGTGACCCGGACCATCTCGTCGGCCATCCGCCACGGGTCCGGCACGTGCTCCAGGACGTTGGAGGAGTAGGTCACGTCGAAGCTGCCGTCGGCGAAGGGCAGCTGCATCCCGCTGCCGAGCACCGTGCCGGGCTCGGGTGCCCCGAGGCCGGAGAGCTCGCCGAGGTCGGCGTCGAGGGGTGTGTACCTCGCTCCCGCGTCGCGGAAGGCCCGCGCGAAGTAGCCCGGTCCCCCGCCGACGTCGAGCACCCACGCGCCGTCCAGCGGGGCATGGTGGGCGACCTGCGAGACCGAGTCGGCCGCCAGCGCTCCGTAGAAGCGGTCCGGATCGGTCTGCTCCACGCGGAACGCCCGGAAGAGCCGCCACGAGCGGCGCAGCGTAGGACGGAACGGCGCAGGCACCCGCGCACGATACTTCAGCCTCGGTCCACGCTCGTCGGCCGCGTGAGCCCACTCACGCCTACACTGGAGTCGTCGCGTTGAGGGACGCGGCCCGCGCCACGGGCGTGGAGGGAGCGTCGACCACGGTCGGCTCGAGGAGGGACCGGCTCCGGCCGGGACGCACGTGCACATTCTTTTCTGCAACTGGCGCGACACCCGCAACCCCGAGGGCGGCGGGTCGGAGCACTACGTCGAGACCATGGCCCGTGGTCTGGTCGAGCGCGGCCACGAGGTGACCATCGCCTGCGCCCGCCACGACGGCGCTCCGGACGACGAGGTCGTCGACGGGGTCCGGTTCGTGCGTCGGGGCAGCAAGCTCGACATCTACGCCATCACCTTCCTGCGCCTCCTGACGGGCCGCTACGGGCGGGTCGACCGGGTGGTCGACGTCCAGAACGGCCTGCCGTTCTTCACGAGGTGGGCCACGCGTGCCCCGGTGACCGTCCTCGTGCACCACGTCCACCGCGAGCAGTGGCCGGTCGTGTACCCCGGACTCGTCGGACGCATCGGCTGGTGGATCGAGAGCCGCCTGGCTCCGCGCCTCTACCGACGCAGCTCCTACGTCACGGTCTCCGCCGCGAGCAAGGCCGAGCTGGTCGACCTCGGCGTCGATCGCGACCGCATCAGGATCGTCCACAACGGGAACGACCCGACGCCGCCCGTCGCCACCGAGCGGGCAACGCACCCGCGCCTGTGCGTGCTCGGACGGCTCGTCCCCCACAAGCAGGTCGAGCACGCGATCGACGCGTTGGTGGAGGTCCGCCGCGACCACCCCGAGGCCGTGCTCGACGTCGTCGGCACCGGGTGGTGGGAGAGCGAGCTGCGTGAGTACGCCCTCGCGCACCACGTGCAGGACGCCGTCCGGTTCCACGGTCACGTCAGCGACCAGCGCAAGCACGAGCTCCTGGCCGAGGCCTGGGTCATGCTGCTCCCGTCGCTCAAGGAGGGCTGGGGCATCGTCGTGGGCGAGGCCGGCGGCCACGGCACGCCGACCATCGCCTACGAGTCGGCCGGCGGCACCCGCGAGTCGGTGGACCACAAGGACTCCGGCGTGCTCGTGCACGACCGGGCCGAGCTCATCGAGGCCACGCGCACGATGATCGACGACGACGCCTGGCGGGCGTTCCTCGGCGAAGGGGCCCGCGCCAAGTCGGCGGCCTTCTCGTGGACGGCCTCCCAGGCCGCCTTCGCCGCCGCGCTGGACCTCTGAGGCTCGCGGTCCGGTTCCCACGCGTCCACGTCCCCGTCCACGACGAGGGACCTACCGCGCCGTGGTCCGATGCCGCGCGTCACGGGCGACCGCCCGCTCCCGGATCCGTGCTCAGGCGTGCGGGCACGCCGACGGGCCGGGTCCCTCAGGACCCGGCCCATCGACGTCGAGCACGCTCAGTTGTTGCCGTAGCTGACCGTCGAGGTCTCTACCGGCTCGGTGCCTGCACTCTGCTGCGACTGCACGACGCCGACGGCCGTGGCTGCAGCGAGGCCGCATCCGACGAAGAAGGCGACGAGTCCGCCCACGATTGAAGTTCCCACAGTTGATGTCCTCCCTCAAGACGTCGGAAGTCTATCAGGGTCGTGGGTCAGTGGGGCGCCGTCGTGCGTCGCCGGTCGCACGCGTCGCTCGGGCGACGGCAGCCCGCACGCTCGCGAGCACCGCTCCCCCGACCACGACGGCCCAGACCACCCACACGGCGGTCATCGTCGCCCGGTCCGCGTCGGCGACCTCGACCTCCTTCGCGCCCTCGACGGCGTAGACCCGCAGGTCGGTGCCGCCCAGGCGCTCCAGGCCCCGCACCGACCGGGCGGCACGATCGGCGTCGGGAGCCGTGGTGTCGAGCACGACGATCCCGATGCCGAGCCGGGCCAACGCGCGGGGCACGTCGTCGGACGCCAGGGCGCGTCGCACGGCGGCGGCCCGCGGGTCCTCCCCCGCGACCGTGCGGCCGGACACGACGAGCCGGTCGTCGGTCACCGTCGGCCGGTCGAAGAAGCGACCCGCCGGGTCGAGCACCGGGCGGCGGGCGTTCCACGAGGGCGCGCGGTAGGCGGTGAAGGGCAGCACCGCGAGGTCGCCCTGCGCCGTCGATCGCTCGACGACCAGCCGCGCGGTCTCCCACGACCTGGGGTACTGCACGGGCTCCAGGCGCCCCCCGATCCCGTCGGCCAGCGCGGGAAGGATCGCCAGCGGCAGCAGCAGGCCTGCGACGGCGGGTGCCGCCGCGAGCCCGCGCGACCGGGACACGGCCACGAGCCGGTCGGTGCCGAGGCCGAAGCCGACCACCAGCGCAGGCGCCACGAGAGCGAGGTAGCGGGCCCCGTCGCGAAGCACCGCCGCCGGCCCGAACGCGGTCACCATGTCCTCCAGCGCCGTCGGGGCGAGCCACCCGGTGAAGGCGACGGCGAGACCGGCGGCCGCCACCAGGACCACGGCGACGAGGTCGGGACGAGCAGCCCGGGCCAGCACGCCCAGCCCGAGCAGGGCGACCGCCCACACCGTCACCGTCAGGACCACCACCAGGATCGATCCCCGGCCCTCGGGCACGACGTCGGCGTTCCAGATGCCCCCGAGGGAGAACGCCGTGCCCACGTGGCCGAGCAACCCCTCCGAGCGCAGCGCGAAGACCTCGACGCCGCCGGGGTCCGCCTGCACCGATCCGCGCAGGAACGACGAGACCAACCACGGTGCGTTGACCACCGCTGCCAGGACGGTGATCCGGACCAGCCCGAACCGCGCGCCGGCCAGGACACCCACGGCGAGACCCATGATCCCGCCGGCCGGCGTGAGCGCGGTCCCCGCCAGCGCCAGCACGACCGTGGGCAGTCGTGGATCGTCGCGGCGCAGCTCGGCCACCAGCCACAGGATCGCCGCGTAGCCGAGCAGCATGGGCCACTGGCCGATGGCGAGCCGCTCCAGCACGTACGGGTTCCAGATCGCGAGGGTCGCCGCGGCCATGCGGCCGGCGAGGCCCGCCGACGCGACCAGCCGTGCACCACCCACTCCGGCGAGGAACAGGGCACCCAGCAGGACCAGTCTCTGGACGAGCTGAGGGTCGACCATTGCCCCGAGCACGGCCACCACGGCGTCGGAGGGCACGGCGCGCGGCAGGGCCGACCCGAGCCCCCACAGGTCCGGACGGCCCAGGTCGAGACGCGGGACCCAGACCATGTCGTACGACAGCACGAAGCCCGGGCGGAACCAGGGCAGCCCCACGAGCACCGCCAGCAGCAGGCTCCACTGCAGGACGATCGTGCGGCGCCACGCGGCCATGTGCCTCCCTTGTCGAGGACAGACTAGGTGAGCAACCTTCCCCCGCCGGACGATTCGGCGAGGCGCGGGAACCAGGCCGTCGCTAGGGTTGCCCGGTGACGAGCACCAGCCACCGCCTCTCGAGCGGATCGACGGTGGCGCTCGGCATGATGGGGATGAACGTCGCGATCTACGGGTTCACCGTCGCGGCCGCCCGCAACCTGGTGCCGGCCGAGCTCGGCGCCCTGGTCGCCCTCCTCGGCATCCTGCTCATGGGCAACGTGGTGTCGCTCGGCATCCAGGCCGTCACGGCGCGGCGCATCGCCGTGGCCCCCGACGATCGCGCCGACGTGGTCGGGGTCGTGGTGCGGGTGACGGCCGCCGCAGCGCTCGCGGTGGGCGCCGTCGTGGCGCTGCTGTCGGTCGTGCTCGTGCCGTTGCTGCGCCTCGACTCGCCGTGGCCGATCGTGCTCGCCGGGCTGACCCTCGTGCCCCTCACCGTGATGGGCGCGCAGGCCGGGGTCGCGCAGGGCTCGGAGCGGTGGGGGTCCCTCACGGCGATCTACCTCGCGAACGGGCTCGGCCGCCTCGTCCTGGGGACGGCCGCCCTCCTCGTGGAGCCCTCCGCGACGTCGGCGATGGTGGGCATCGCCCTCGGGGCGTGGGTGCCCGTCCTGGTGGGCGCCCCGCTCCTGCGCGGCCACGTGCTGCACCCACGCGGGATCAGCCGCCGTCCGCTCGTGCGCGAGGCCGTCCTCGGCTCGCACGCGCTGCTCGCCTACTTCGTGCTGAGCAGCCTGGACGCCCTGGTGGCCCGCAACCGGTTCGAGGCCGACGAGGCCGGGCTCTACGCGGCCGGACTCATCCTCTCGAAGGCCGCCCTGTTCGCCCCGCAGTTCGTCAGCGTGGTCCTGTTCCCCGACCTCGCCCGCGACGAGACGCGCCGGGCCCGGACCCAGGCGGTGCTGGCCGTGGCGGGCCTCGGAGCCGTGGCCGTCGCGGCGACGGCGCTGCTGCCGCGGCTCGCGCTCGTGCTCGTCGGCGGCGAGCAGTATGAGGAGATCGCCGGTCGCTTGTGGCTCTTCGCCCTCGCCGGGTCCTGCCTGGCCGTCGTGCACCTGCTGGTCTTCGACGCGCTCGCCCGCCACGCGCACGGGGTGGTCGTGCTGGTGTGGGCCGGCGCCGCCGTGGTGGTGGGTGTCGCCTACGGGCTCGACGTGCACCTGACCGGGCTGGTGACCACCGTGGCCTCGGTCTCGGCCGTCCTGGCGGTCATCGTCTGGTTCGTCCCGGGGCGGACGACCGCACAGGACCACTGACGGTCCTCCATCCCGCGAGGGGCCACGCAGGGTTCAGTGCGCGGCCTCGTGCCACGTGCGTCCGGTGCCGACCGACACGTCGAGCGGGACGGACAGGTCGGCCGCCGCGGCCATCTGCTCACGGACCAGCGCCTCGAGCGTGTCGCGCTCGCCGGGGGCGACCTCGAGCACGAGCTCGTCGTGGACCTGCAGCAGCAGCCGCGACCGCAGGCCCTGCTCGCGCAGTGCGGCGTCGACGCCGAGCATGGCGACCTTGATGATGTCGGCCGCGGAACCCTGGATGGGAGCGTTGAGGGCCATCCGCTCGGCCATCTCCCGCCGTTGGCGGTTGTCGCTCACCAGGTCGGGCAGGTAGCGGCGTCGGCCGAGGATCGTCGCGGTGAAGCCGGTCTGGCGGGCCTCCTCGACGACGCCGTGCAGGTAGTCGCGCACACCGCCGAAGGTCTCGAAGTAGTCGTCCATGAGGCCCTGCGCCTCACCGGTGGAGATCTGCAGCTGCTGGCTCAGCCCGTAGGCCGAGAGCCCGTAGGCCAAGCCGTAGTTCATGGCCTTGATGCGGGCCCGCAGCCCACCGTCGATGTCGGTGGGCTCGCGCTCGAAGACCTTGGCCGCCATGACGGTGTGGAAGTCGTGGCCCGACCGGAACGCCTCGATGAGGTCGGCGTCCTCGGACAGGTCGGCCATGATCCGCATCTCGATCTGGCTGTAGTCGGCCGTCAGGAGCGTCTCGTAGCCCTCGCCGACGGTGAAGGCCTCGCGGATGCGTCGGCCCGACTCGGTGCGGATCGGGATGTTCTGCAGGTTCGGGTCGGCCGAGCTGAGCCGGCCCGTGGCCGCGATGGTCTGGAAGTAGGTCGTGTGGATGCGACCGTCGGGCTGCACGGTCTTCTGCAGGCCCTCGACGGTCTGCCGCAGCCGGGTGACGTCGCGGTGCGCGAGCAGGTGCTCGAGGAACGGGTGCTCGGTCTTGACGAACAGCTGCTGCAGCGCCTCCGCGTCGGTGGTGTAGCCGGTCTTGGTGCGCTTGGTCTTGGGCATGTCGAGCTGGTCGAACAAGACCTCCTGCAGCTGCTTCGGCGAGCCGAGGTTCACCTCGCGGCCGATCGCTGCGTAGGCCTCGTCGGCCGCGGCCACCATGCGCTCGGTGAACTCGGCGTGCAGCGCGTCGAGGTGGTCGGTGTCGACCGCGATGCCGGCGGTCTCGGCCCGGGCGAGCACGTCGACGAGCGGCAGCTCGACGTCGTCGAGCAGGCCGAGGGACTCCTGCTGCTCCAGCTCCTCGCGCAGCACGGTCCAGAGGTCGAGGGTGGCGCGTGCTCGCTGCGCGGCCCCCTCGGCGCCGGCCGTGTCGTCGTCGAACGCGAGCTGCCCGGAGTCGTCGCCCACCGCGATGTCGCGCTTGAGCGAGCGCAGGGCGAGGTCGGCGAGGTCGTACGAGCGCTGGTCCGGTCGCACCAGGTAGGCGGCGAGCGCGGTGTCGGCGACGAGACCCTGCATCGTCCAGCCCTGCGCGGCGAGCGCGTGCAGCTGCCCCTTCGCGTCGTGCATGACCTTGGGCCGGCTCGGATCGGCCAGCCACCCCTGGAGCGCGGCGTCGTCGTCGGGTCCGAGGGACTCCGGGGACAGCGAGACCGCGCGTCCGCCGGGCGTGGCGATCGTGACGGTGTCGACGCGCGGGCCCACGGGCCTCAGGACGCCTGCCACCTCGACGCCGACGGCCTCCTCGCCCAGGTGCTCGTCGATCCACGCGGCGAGCTCGCCCTCGCCCGGCAGGTCGACCTCGACCTCGACGGAGGCCGCGTCGGTGGTGGCCTCGTCGCCGCCACCGAGGTACTCGAAGAGTCGCGTGCGCAGCGCCGCGAACTCGAGCGCGTCGAAGACCTGGTGGATGGCGTCGCGGTTCCACTCGGTGCTGAACGCCAGGTCGGCGGGCTTGGCCGGGAGGTCGAGGTCGCGGACGAGCGCGTTGATGCGCCGGTTGCGCAGCACCGAGTCGAGGTGCTCGCGCAGGGACTCCCCCGCCTTGCCGGGGACCGCGTCCACGTCGGCGACGAGCGCCTCGAGGGAGCCGTGCTGGTTGATCCACTTCGCGGCGGTCTTGGGACCCACGCCGGGGACGCCGGGCAGGTTGTCGCTCGTCTCGCCCACCAGGGCGGCGATCTCGGGGTAGTGCTCGGGCGTGACGCCGTACTTCTCCTCGACGGCCGCGGGGGTCATGCGCACGAGGTCGGAGACACCCTTGCGCGGGTACAGCACCGTGGTGGTGTCGGTGACCAGCTGGAGGGCGTCGCGGTCGCCGGTGCAGATCAGCACCTCCATGCCGGCGGCCTGCGCCTGGGTGGCGAGCGTGCCGATGATGTCGTCGGCCTCGAAGCCGTCCTTCTCGAAGCTCCTGATCCCGAGGGCGGCGACCACGTCCTTGATGAGCGTGACCTGGCCCTTGAACTCGTCGGGGCTCTTGGCTCGGTTGCCCTTGTACTCCGCGTACTCCTCGGTGCGGAACGTCTGGCGCGAGACGTCGAACGCCACGCCGACGTGCGTGGGCTGCTCGTCGCGCAGCACGTTGATGAGCATCGAGGTGAACCCGAACACCGCGTTGGTGTGCTGGCCCGTGGTGGTGGAGAAGTTCTCCACGGGGAGGGCGAAGAAGGCACGGTAGGCGACGGAGTGACCGTCGATCAGCAGCAGTCGATCCACGCGCTCGACTCTAGACGCTCCGACCGACACGGCTCGGTGTGCGGGGGCGGGCGATGGCGGCCACCGGCGCTGCGTGCGTCTCGGGCCTGCTGCGGCGCCGGTCGCGGTCGTCGCGGCAGCGGCTCGGTGCACCACCTGCGGGGCTTCGACGTGCTGCTGCGGTTCCTGGTGTTCGTCTCGACGTGCTGCTGCGTCGCCTGCGGAGGCACCGGCTCGCTGCTGCGCTGCTTGCGAGGGCTTCGACGTGCTGCTGCGTCGCCTGCGGGGGCTTCGGCTCGCTGCTGCGCTGCTTGCGGAGGCATCGGCTCGCTGCTGCGCCGCCTGCGAGGGCTTCG